>JBDTJH010000063.1:0-15408 GCA_039935955.1 Gemmatimonadaceae bacterium | reverse complement strand
GCCACTGCCTCGGGTGCTGTCCTTCCACATTTCTCCAAACGTCAGCGTTGCCACCGCGGAGTCGCCGCCCGGCATGCGCCACGTCCAAGTGAATGAAGCGAGATATCCTGATCAACGCGGCTCAACGAGAGACGCGCGTAGCAATTCTGGAGGATGACCAGCTCGTCGAGCTGATGATCGACCGCCCCGACAATCGACGCATGGTCGGAGATATCTATCTGGGAAAGGTCGAAGCCGTACTGCCGGGCATTCAGGCCGCGTTCGTCCAGATCGGCACCGAGAAGAGCGCGTTCCTTCACGCCTCCGATCTCGTGTTCGATGAGGGTGAGGACGACGAGGATGAGGACGAGGAGTCCGACGACGATGAGGAGCCGGATGCCTCGCCGCGCGGGCGCCGCGCAAAGGCGCCGCAAATTCAGGACGTACTGAAGCGAGGCCAGGACATCATCGTCCAGGTCTCCAAGGAGCCGATCTCGACGAAAGGCCCGCGCGTCACCGCGCAGGTCTCGCTCGCGGGACGCTTCGTCGTCTTCATGCCCTTCGCGTCGCGCGTCGGCGTCAGCCGTAAGATCGGTGAGCGCGAAGAGCGACGTCGTTTGCGCGACCAGGTGCAGGCGGTGCTCCCTGCGAACTCCGGCGGCATCATCGTGCGCACCGTTGGCGAGGACGTCACGCAGGAGACGTTCAAGCACGAGATCACGACGCTCATCCAGCAGTGGAAGAAGATCAAGCGGAAGTCGCACTTCCAGCATGCGCCGGCGCTCGTGCACCGTGAGACGAGCCTCACGCGCGGACTCATTCGCGATCTCTTCAGCACGAAGATCGACGGGCTTCAGGTGGACTCGAAGCAGGTCTACAACGAGATCGTCGAATATCTGAAGGGGATCGCGCCCGAGCTCACCGATCGCGTGAAGTTGTACGAGGACACGATTCCGATCTTCGACAAGGCCGGAATCGAGCCCGAGATCCGCGACCTGTTCAAGCGACGCTGCGATCTGCCGAGTGGCGGCTACCTGATCATCGAACAGACGGAAGCGCTGGTTTCCGTCGACGTGAACTCGGGGCGCTACACGGGGAAGAAGGATCCCGAGAAGACGATCTTCAAAACGAACACCGAGGCCGCGCGAGAGCTCGCGCGCCAGCTTCGGTTGCGCGACATCGGCGGGATCATCGTCTGCGACTTCATCGACATGGAGACGAAGGCGAATCGCGACAAGGTGCTCCAGGAGCTCCGCACGAATCTCTCGCGCGATCGCGCACGCACGAAGGCCTACGCGGTGAGCGAGCTCGGGCTGATCGAGATGACGCGCCAGCGCGTGCGCGCGAGCCACTATCAGAACATGACCGAGTTCTGTACGGTGTGCGCGGGGACGGGACGCGTCTTCACTCCCGAGAGTACGATGCGGCGCTTCGAGCGCTCGGTGCGGCGCATGGCGTCCGACGGGAAGAAGGACAGCCTGATCGTGAAGGTGCACCCTGAGGTCGCGCTGTACGTGCTCGAGCACGAGCACGACATGATCCACAAGCTCGAGAAGTCGGTCGGCTTCTCGCTCGACGTGCGCGACGATCCGCTTCTCAAGCCGGACGAGTTCAAGCTCGTGGTGAAGGGAGCCGAGCGCGACGTAACGCAGCAATACGCGATGGCCTGATGCGTCCGCATCGCGAGTAGGTAGCTAGTCTGTTGGCGACGGAGAACGCGCTGCCACCCTCGCCGGAACTCAGATGCCGATACAGAGCTATCGCGATCTCATCGTCTGGCAGCGGGCGATGGATCTGCTCACGGAGTGCTATCGTGTTGCACGTCTGCTCCCTCCGAGCGAGACGTACGCGCTCGGTGCGCACCTGGAGCGCGCGGCGGTGGCGGTCGCCACGCATATCGCGAGTGGCCACGCGCGCGAGCGGAGCGACTTTCTCGATTCGCTGACGCAGGCCACTGCGCTGCTGCGCGAGGTCGAGACGCTACTACTCGCGGGGACGCGCATGTGCCTCTTGTCGGGCGATCAGATCCAGAGCGCGATGCAGCTCGGCGACGAGGTGGGGCGGATGCTCACGGCGCTTCGGCGGAGCCTCGGCGCGGCGCATCTGCAGCCGGCGGTGGCCGCGTCGGTAAGCGCTGCGCCCATCTCTCCCTAGTGCCGCACGGGCAGCTCGATGTAGCTGTTCGTCGACCACCTGATCGACAGCGGCGCTCCCGCGTCCGCAATCGTCTCACCACTGACGTCTTTGCCCGTGCCGTAGTTCACCTGCGCGTTCGGCTGCTTCAGCACCGTGAACTGCACGATGATGCGACTCCCTTTTTCGAGGAGCTTGCTCGCCATCCGTCCGCTCGTGAATTCGAGTTGCTGCGGCTGCCCGGCTTGCAAGAGCTCGCGGTTCGACCTGTCCTTTGCGTAGCTCGCGCGCACCACAAAGTACGTCAGCGCGATGTACTTCTTTTCCGGCGTGAGCTCGTACAGGTTGATCGAGATGTCGAAGTCGCGCTTGTTCGTGATGTATTCGAGGTGGCCGGAGAACAGACCGCTCAGCTCCGTCGTGCCGTCCAGCGGCTCGCTCACGAAGCTCACACTGTTCAGCTGATCGAGGTCGGTGTCGACGGTCGAGCCGCCGACGTAGACGTGATCGATGTCTCTTCTGTCTGCGAGATCGACCTCAAGCTCGACGAAGCTATCGGTGCGCGCCGCTGCGCTCGTGAGGGTATACAGACTCTCCGCGCGTGCGACGCCGAGATAATAGCGCGCCGAATCGGGGCTCATGGCAGCGAGCGATGGCGCGTGTCGCCAGAGATTCGCCCCCATCACCTCGTAGTTGATGCGATCCTTCAGCAGCGCGGGCTTTGCTTTCTTCTTGAACACGTAGTCGAACCACTGGTAGCGGAGCTCGCCCAAGTCGATGTGCGCCGCGGAGTCGAGCATGTAGCCGTCGAGGACGTTGGTCTCGTCGCCGAGTGAAAGCGTGGTGCCGCGCTGGCCGCGGATGTGGTCGTACGGTCCGATCACGAGGTAGTGATTCGCGCCCGGATTGTACTTGTAGTGCTGCGCGACGTAGTAGAGCGCGCCGATCTCTCCGCCGTCGTAGTACCCGGTAGTGGTGAGCACGGGGATGTCGATCTTCGCGAACTCCTCCTGGTACGGAATCATCGCCTGCCAGAAAGCGTCGTACGAGGGATGCTCGAGCCACTTGTCGAAGAAGGGATTCGGCGTACCGTCGATCTTGTCGAGATCCCGATAGGCGCGGCCGCTCACGTACCAGTCGTGATTGAGCTTCCGCCAGCGCTCCCGATTGGTCATGAGCGAGTCGAGCATCTCGTGGCCGCCCGCGGCGTAGAGCGGCCAGTAGTAGACGAAGCTCTGGAAGACGTTTCCTTCCATGGGAACGTCGATGCCAGGCGCCACGGTCACCGATGGCATGATCGCCTTGAGCGCGGCGGGCATGTGCTTCGCTGCGGCCCACTGCGTGAAGCCGTTATAACTCCCCGCGAACATTCCCACTCGGCCGTCGCTCCATGGCTGCGCGGCGATCCAGTCGATGAGCGCGGCGGCGTCGTCGCCGTCGTGCTCGTACGGAACCGGTGCGTCGGGGCTGCAGCCCTTGCCGCGCGTCATCCCCTCGACACCGACGTAACCATTCGACGCCGAGCGGCGCGCCTCGTTGAGCATCGGGACGCTATCCACGTAAATCGTGAATTCGAGGAGCGCGGGGCCCTTCGCGGGCGCACGGCGCGGGCGCACGATCAGCGCGCAGATATGCGCCCCCTCGGGAGTAGTCACGAGCACATCGCGCTCGATGCGATAGCGGCGCTCGTCCTCCGCGCGCACGAGCGCGCTCGCGAACGGCCCGAGCGCGCGATAGGTATCCAGCTGCTGATAGCTGCGGATGAGCGAGAGGGCGTCCGCGAGTGCGATGGTTGTCTTTCCCTGCTGCGCGGCCGCATCGCGGCGCAGCGGAAACTCGAAGTCGGCGCTCGTCACCACGTTGAGCTCGCGCATCACCATCGCGGAGATGCGGTCGTCGAGCACGGCTATTTTCGCATGGAACGTCGCTGGCAGCGTCGCCGAAAAGTCCCGCTTGCCTGACGCGGCTCGCGCCATCGCCGTGGCGTAGATCTCGTACTGCACGTTGGTCGCGCGGTCCTGCGCCGTGCGGCGGCTTCCCCGCGCGATGCGAAGCACGTGCAGCGCCGCGAGCGTCGCGGCCGCGTCGGTGTAGCGGCCTGCCACCAGCTGAAGGCGGAAGCGGTTGTCGAGGAATGTGCGCCGGTCGTGCTCCTGGTAAGTGCCGAGCAGCTGCGTCGCGAGGCGGGGCATCGAAGTGGCGAGCGCTGCCGAATCGGCGAAATCGGCTTCGGTGAGCGCAAAGTCCTGAGCGTGCAGCTGGACGGCGCCGACCACGAGGACGGCGAGGACCAGCGTAAATCTTGACATGTCTGCGAATTGGGAGTGCGGGTGACTTGGCTTCGCTCTTGGACGTCTCTACGCGCGGGCGAGCGCGGCGGTTTCCGGACTTTGGTTGACACCCGGCCCTGCGCCCCTTAAGTTGTTCAGTCTGTACCAGTTACCCTGACCTTACAGCACCGCCACATCATGTCTTACGCCATCATTCGCACCGCCGGCTTTCAGTTCCGAGCCGAGCCGGGCAAGACGCTTCGCATTCCATCGCTCGACGCCGACGTCGGCTCGACGATAACGTTCGAGGAAGTGCTACTCGGATCCGACGGCACCAACGTGCACGCCGGCATTCCGCTCCTCTCCGGCGCGAAGGTGACTGCCGAAGTCGTGCGTCATGGCAAGGGCGACAAGATCGTCGTCTTCAAGATGAAGCGCCGCAAGAACTACGCGAAGAAGCAGGGACATCGCCAGGGCTTCACGGAAGTGAAGATCAACGACATTACGCTCGGCTGAGGGCTTCTTAAATGGCTCACAAGAAAGGAGTAGGCTCGACCCGCAACGGTCGCGACTCCAATGCGCAGTATCGTGGCGTCAAGAAGTTCGGCGGCGAACAGGTTCGCGCTGGCCACATCATCATCCGTCAGTGCGGCACCCAGTTTCACCCGGGGCGCAACGTCGGTCTCGGCTCCGACTATACCATTTACGCGCTCATCGAAGGCGTCGTGAAGTTCGAGCACAAGAGCAAGGCGCGGTATAAGGTCAGCGTCTATCCGGCCGCGGAGCGCGCGCCCGCAGCGTAAGGACTACGATCGTTCGGAAGTATCTCGAGTCCCGCTCCGATTTTCGGCGCGGGGCTTTTTGCTCGTCGGCACTACCCCGCGCGCCGAATTCTCGAGCGCGCGTTGCGGAACGGATGCGCGCAGGGCCTCGTGAGCCATCTCTTACAGGCGCCCGATCTGGTGAACACGTCGTCCGGCGTGGATCCATACGATGAGCTGGACGCTGCGGTCATCCACGAGCGCCAGGGCGATGGACGACGCACTGGCGCACTACCGCGCGGCAGAGGCCCTCGCTGGCGCGGATGCGTGGCTGCTGAGCGAGGTCGTGAGGCGCCAGGCGTTGCTCCACCACGCGCGATCGGAGTGGGAGCAGAGCCTCGCGCTCTCGAAGCGCGCGGCGACGACGGCCGCCAACGCGCAGCTGAACGATCAGCACGCGGAGGCGCTGATCGCAGTCGCATGGGTGCACGTTGCGTGAGGAGCGTACGAGGAGGCGATCCCCAAGCTCGAGAGGGTGCCGACGCTCACCGAGGATCACCGCATCACCGGGCTCACTCTCCACAACCTCGGCGCCATCGCCGCGGAGCGCGTCACTGGGAGCTCGGTCGAACTTCATCGAATCGGTGAAGCGCATTCAGGCCGCGGGTTATCAGCGCGGCGTCGCTTTCGCGCACAACAACTACGGGCGCGCCGCGCTCGACCACGCAACTACGTGCTCGCCACGGATCTCCTGCAGCAGGCGGTGTCGAGCGCGGAGAAGGCATCGGATCCGGACCTCCCCGCGCTCGCGACGATGAACGTGGCGGAGGCGCTCGCTGGGACGGGCGAGATGGAGCGGGCGGAGGCGATGGCGCGCGATGCGCTCAAGCATTTCGCGAGCACCGGCAACGGCTGGCGACGCGTGGAGTGCGAACGGCCGCTCGGCGATCTCGAAATGCAGAACTCGAATGAAGGCGCAGCGCGCGACTGGTGAGGAAGTGCGCTCGAAACTGCGCGCACAATCGGTGCGCAGCTCGAGGTGGTCGAGCTGGAAGAGCGACTCGACCCACGCGCAGGATAGAATCCCGCACGTGGGCCGGAGGTATTAGTTCGCCAGCGCGTATCCGGAGAGGTGTCCCGTCTGCAGCGTGAACGTCTGCGTGGAGAGGTTATTGATGCAAAACGGCCGGCGCATTCCCTCGCGCCGGCCATTTTAGCGTGAATTCAATCTATATCAGGGCGTGTTGTACTTCGGCGGAAGTGTTTTGTACCGCTTCGCCAGCATGTCCTGCCGAGAAGGGGAATCCACCTTCTTTCCGCGGATGAACACCGTTTCCGCTCGCGTTGCGAACTCGAACGGGTCGCCGCTCCACACCACGACGTTCGCCTCAGTGCCCGCCTTGAGCGAACCGATAGAGCCCGCCACACCATAGATCTCTGCGGGCGCGAGCGTCACCGCGCGGAGCGCGTCGTCCCAGCTCATGCCGTACGCCACCGCGTTCCCCGCCTCGAAGCGAACGTTGCGGACGTTGAACATGTCCTCGTCGCCGCCACCCGCGTTTCCTACGATGCCGACCTGCACACCCGCCTTGCGCAGCATCGCCGCGTTCTCCTGGCGCTGCCCGAGCGTGTTGAAGCTGCCGGGGATGTTGTTCATTGCGCCCGTGAGCACCGGCACCTTCGCTGCGGCGAGCTTGCCCGCGACCATCCACGCCTCGGCGCCGCCCGAGATCACGACCTTGAGGTTGTAGTCCTTGGCGAGCGCCAGCACGGACTCGATCTCATTGGCGCGATCGGCGTAGACCGTGAGCACCTCGCGCCCTTCGACGACCGGGATCATCGCCTCGAGATCGCGACGCGTGGCCACGAACGAACGCGTCTGCGCGCGCTCGAAGTCCGACTTCCGGCGCATGTACGACTTCGTGTCATCGAGCAGATCGCGCAGCTGGCCGAGCAGCTCGCCGGCGGCGCCGACCTTCGCGCCGTCCGCATCCTCGACCTGCGCGATCATCGTCGCGGGCGCCTTCACCAGCACATCGCTGAGTGAGAGTGCGCCGCTCAGATCGATCAGCGCCGCCTGCCCGGACACGAGACCACCCGATGGGTTGACCATCAGTGTCGTCACGCCGCCTTCGCGCGCGGGCGCAACCATGATCGACTGGGGATCGTAGCCGAGCCATACCTGAAAGCCGGCTGCGATGCCGTCGTGCCCCTTTGCGTTCGTCTCGCGCGGGCCGCCGCCGAAGCCGACGTCGCCGAGGCCAAGGCTCGTGCTCGAGTTCACCAAACCGGGCGTGACCCACTTGCCCGTCGCATCGACCTTCTCGGCATCACTCGGAATCGCGATATCCTTGCCGACCGCCGCGATCTTGCCGTTTCGAATGAGCACCGTGCCGCCTTCGATCGGCGGGCCGCTCACGGGGTAGACCTTACCGCCGGTGATCGCGATCGTCTGCGCGCGCACCGAGCCCGCCATGGCGCACGCCGCGACGAGCACGAGCGCGCTGCGATTCGTCATTGTGTATTTCACTGGGCACCTCCGACCTGCGGAACGAAGCCAAGCTCGAAGTCGGTCCGCCACTGCTCGGACGGATCGTCGCGATCGTAGAGCATCGCGCCATCGATCCAGACCTTCTCGGCGCGCGTGTACACGCTGAACGGGTCGCCGGACCAAAGTACTACGTCCGCATCCTTCCCCGGCTCGAGCGAGCCGATCTTCGAGTCGAGATCGAGTGCCCACGCCGGATTGATCGTCAGCCACTTGATAGCCTGATCCTCGGTGATATCAATGCCAAGCTCCTTGCCGGCCTCCATGCCCTTGGCCGCTTCCTGATTGAGCCGCTGCGAGCCGGACGGATCATCGGAGTGGACGATCGTCTTCACGCCCGCCTGAAAGTTGAGCGCCATGTTCGCGCGGATGCCGTCGAGCGCCTCCATCTTGAAGCCGCCCCAATCCGCCCAGATCGCGGCGCCGATCCCTTCCTTCGCGAGGAGGTCTGCGATCTTGTACGCCTCGACGCCATGGTGGAACGCGCGGATCTTGTAGCCGAACTCGTGCGCGATGTCGATCATCTGCGCCATTTCGTCCGCGCGGTAGCAGTGGTTGTGCACCAGGATATTGCCGCGCAGCACCTCGGCGAGGGTCTCGAGATTGAGATCGCGTGCCGGCGGATCGCCCTTCTTGTCGGCGTTCCACTTGTCCCACTTGCGGCGATACTGCTCGGCCTCGATCCACGCCGTGCGATAGCCGGCGACGTTGCCCATGCGCGTCTGCGGTCCGCCCTTGTTGCCATAGACGCGCTTCGGATTCTCACCGCATGCCATCTTGAGTCCGTACTTCGCGCCGGGGAACTTCATCCCCTGCACGGTGCGCGAGGGCACGACCTTGAGCACGACGCTCCGGCCGCCGAAGAGATTCGCGGAGCCGGGGAGCACCTGCAGCGTGGTGATACCGCCGGCGAGGTTGCGCGGGAACTGCGGATCCTGCGGCCACACGGAATGTTCGGCCCACACGTACGCGGTCACTGGGCGCACCGCCTCGTTGCCGTCGCTCGACGCTTCGACACCTGGCGCGGAGTAGACGCCGAGGTGCGAGTGCACGTCGATGAATCCCGGCGTGACGAACTTGCCGGCGCCGTCGATGACCACCGCATCCGACGGTGCGGTAACCGTGGCGCCGACGGACTCGATCTTCCCGTCCTTCAACAGAATCGAGCCGTGCGTGATGCGCGGGCCCGCCGCCGTCAGGATCGTGACGTTCTTGATGACCGTCGTCTTCGAAGGAAACGGCTTATAGGTGCTGGGGAACGGATTGGCGTTCGGAACCGACAGCGCGCCGAGCCCGGCCGTCGTCGTCGAATCCTTCGAATCCTTTTTTGCGTGGCTACTGTCTGCCGCCGCTGCCATCTGCGGCGTGGGACTCTGAGCCCCCTTCGCCGGAGTGCATGCGAGCACGGAAAGAGCAGCCGTAAAAACGACGATGCGCATTGCTGGAGGTGCCTCCGCTGAACGTGAAGAGCTATGAGCCATGGAACGTAGGTTGGTGACGCGTGCGCCGCCAGCGATTCCAACGCACGGAGCTGTCAGAGCGCTGCGCGCAGAAGTGGGATGAAGTCGGTACAGAGACCATCTACGTCGAGAGCAGCCAGTCCAACTGCCTGGGTGGGTTTGTTGACGGTCCACGCAATGACCCGGCCCCCGGCTTCGTGGACGGCGCTTACGAGCTCTTCGTCGATGTGCTCATGGTTCGGCCACAGATCCAGCGCATCGGCGGCGCGCATCGACGCGACAGGATCGACGACACGGCGGTCGAAGAGGATGCCGCCGCGCAGCTCGGGCGCGAGCACGCGCGCGCGCGCAACCTGCGCGTGGTCGAAGCTGTGCACGGCGCATCGCTCGGGGGCGATCGACGCGCGGATGACGTCGATGACCTCGTGCTCGATGGCCTCGCCCTTCAGCTCGACGAACACATCGGTGCGCCCCTTGATCACCGCGAGGGCCTCTTCCAGCGTCGAGATCAGCGCGAGGCCGCGCACCGAGAAGCCCTGCAGCTCGTCGAAGGTGAGCGCGTCGATGCGCTTGCCCGCGAGCTTCCCGGACGGCGGCGTGGCGCGCGGAATCTCATCGTGATGCACGACGACGACGCGATCCTTCGTGCAGTGGACGTCGAGCTCGATGCCGTCGGCGTGGAGCTCGAGGGCGCGCAAAAAGGAGGGAAGCGTGTTCTCGGGTCGCTCTCGGGGTGCGCCGCGGTGCCCGATCAGCATCGGCACTTCTTTCGCCATCAAGCCTTCACACGTTCCACGATCATCGCGATCCCCTGGCCGACGCCGATGCACATCGTCGCCAGGCCGTAGCGCACATCGCGGCGCCGCATCTCGTGCACGAGCGTCGTGACGATGCGTGCGCCGGATGCGCCGAGCGGATGGCCGAGCGCGATGGCGCCACCGTTGACGTTGACGCGGGCGGGATCTGCGCCGAGCTCGCGCATGCACGCGATCGCCTGCGACGCGAACGCTTCGTTCAATTCGATGAGATCCAAATCGCCGATCGTCAGCCCCGCGCGGGCAAGCGCGAGGCGAGTGGCGGGGATCGGTCCGAGCCCCATCACCTCGGGCGACACGCCGGCGACGGCGCTCGCTACTACTCGCGCCAAAGGGCGCATCTTCGCCGCCTTGGCCGCCGCGTCGGACATCACGAGCACCGCGCTCGCGCCGTCGTTGATCCCGCTCGCGGAGCCCGCGGTCACGGTCCCGTTCGCGGAGAACGCCGGCTTCATCGCGCGCAACTTCTCGATCGTCGCCTCGGGGCGCGGGTGCTCGTCGTGCTCGACGAGCGTGTCGCCCTTCGCTCCGGGGATCGTCACGGGGACGATCTCATCGTCGAACTTTCCACCAGCGATGGCGGCCGCTGTCCGACGCTGGCTCTCGGCCGCAAACGCATCCTGATCCGCGCGCGAGATATTGCATCGCGCGGCGACGACCTCGGCCGTCTCGCCCATCGAGATCAGCCATTCGGCAGGGAGCTTCGCGTTCGGGAAGCGCCAGCCGAGCGTTGTGTCGGCGACGATCGGTGCGCCGCGCGGGAAGGCGGTGTCGCACTTGAGAGTGACCCACGGTGCGCGCGTCATGCTCTCGACGCCACCCGCGAGAAAGACGCTTCCCTCGCCGCACTTGATCGCGTGCGCCGCGCTTGCGATCGCCTGGAGCCCGGAGCCGCAGAGGCGGTTGACGGTCTGACCCGGGACGGTGATCGGGATGCCAGCGAGAAGGAGGGCGAGTCGGGCGACGTTGCGGTTGTCTTCGCCGGACTGGTTGGCGGCGCCGAGGAGCACGTCGTCGATCGATGAAGGATCGATGCCGGTGCGGGCGAGGAGCGCGCGGAGCGGCACTGCGGCGAGGTCATCGGGGCGCACGCGGGCGAGGGCGCCGCCGTGACGGCCGATCGGCGTGCGTACGGCGTCGACGATGACTGCGTCGGTCATGGAATGTGCCTGACTGGGAATGATGGCCGAGCGTGCCCGGTGCCGGGCAGAACACCCACTCGTCTAAGTTGATGCGTCGACCGCCTCCGCGCACCCCTTGAATCAGCCCTTAACATCCTCGCAACCACGACGTCTCACTTCGTGACCGCATGACTGACCACTCACCGAGCGAGCTCGCACCGGACGACGTCGCGCTGATCGCGCGGTGGCGAGGCGGGGATGAGCGTGCGGCCACGTTGCTCGTGGAGCGGCACGCGCAGGGGATCGCGCGATTCGTGGGCAGCTTGGGCGAGCGCGACGAGGTCGAGGAAGTCGTGCAAGACACGTTCGTGCGCGCGTTCGGATCGCTGGATTCGTTTCGAGGCGAGAGCAGCTTTCGGACGTGGCTCCTGACGATCGCGCGGAATCTGCTGCGCGATCGGCAGCGGGGGCGGAAGCGGGCGAAGATGCACGTCGAGATTCAGGACAATGACATCGTGAGCTCGTCGGATGCACTGGAGGGGACGGTGGCGGCGGAGACCGAGCAGCGGCTGCGTGCGGCGGTCGAGACGCTATCGCCGATGCAGCGTTCGATCTTCACATTGCGTGTGACGGAAGGGCTGTCGTACAAGGAGATCGCGATCGCGGTGGGGAGTACGGAAGGTGCGGCGCGCGTGCACTATCACAACGCGATGCGGGCCATCAGGGAGAAGATCGATGCGTGAGTGCACGAACGGAGAGATGCGCGACTTGCTGCCCGAGCTTGTGAACGGGCGCCTCGATGCGATGACGCAATTGGCGGTGGAGGCGCACGTCGCCGAGTGCGAGGAGTGCGCGGAGGAGGTGGAGCTGCTGCGCGCGCTGCGGCCGGCGCTCATGCGCGGGCCGGTGGTCGACGCGACGTCGATCGCGGCGGCGGTCCGGGCGCAGGTGCCCGCGACGGCGAGGCGTGGCGTGGCGCGCCCGGCTCCGATGTGGACGATGCGGATTGCGGCGGCGCTGCTGCTCGCGGTCGGAGCGATTGGCTTTGCGTACGCGCTGCGCGGAAAGCGTGCGGCGCCGGAGGTCGCGGTGACGCATGCACCGGTGGTGGTGCGGCGGGACAGCGTTCCGTCGCCGGCGCCGGCGCCGGAGCAGCGCGTCGCGGTGGCTCCATCGCCCGCGATGTCGCCGCCGCTCACACCGCGTCCTGCGGCGACGGTGGTGACATCGGTCGCGAGCGTGGGAGTGCTCGACAATCTGTCCGATCTCTCCGATGACGATGTGCGTTCGCTCACCGCGTCGCTCGACGGACTCTCCGCCGTGCCCACGGCTGATCCCGCGCCGGACATCGATCCACTCGGAGCAACGCTCGACGACCAGTCGGCGGGAGGTTCGCGATGAGGCTTCGATCGACGCTGATCTCGCTTGCCGGCGCGCTTCTGCTGACTGCGCCGCTGCGCGCGCAGGCGAATCAGGACAACACCCAACGTCCACTCGTGCAGGCACTGCAGCGCCGCATGCTCGAGGTCGTGCAGACCACGCTTGGCGCGACGGACGAACAGATGCGGCAGCTCGTGGAGGTCCATCGGAAGTACGAAGGCGAACGGCGCGAGCTGAACCACCGCGATCGCGAGGCTCGGCAGTCGATTCGCGCAGAGGTACTGCGCGACTCGCTGGCGGATCAGAGCAAGGTTTCGCAGATGCTCGACCAGCTCGTCGAGGTGCAGAAACAGCGGCTCAATGTCTTCGCGCGAGAGCAGCACGACCTCGCGCGCTTTCTGACGCCGGTGCAGCGCGCGAAGTACGCGACGCTGCAGGAGGGACTGCGCAAGAAGGTCGATCAGCTTCGCCAGCGTCGGCAAGAGAATGGATTCGCACCGGCGCAGCGCCGGCGGCTGCGGCAGTTGCGGCGCATGGGGGACAGTACGAACTAGGTGTTTTCGCGGGATGCTGTCGTCTCGTGACTGAGGTTTCCGATCTCCTGAGTAGGCACGAACTCTCGCGCTTAGCTCAGGAGACTGCATGCAGGCATCGAGTTCCGCGTTCAACGACCGTGGCGTCATCGCCGCAGTCGTCTCTTTTGTCGTCACGGTCATCGTCGTCGCGGGCTGCTCCGGCAGCGGGGACTCGACGAGTCCTCCCCCTGGTGGCAACGGCGACCCGGTGTGGGCCGACGTTGCCAGTCGCACGTGGTCGATGTCGGCGGGGAATGAAGGCTACAAGTGCTCCGGCGCCCAGGTCTCGGCGGACGAATACCTCACCGGACGTCGGTTCGCGTCACCGTCGCCGGCGCAGGAGGAGGTCATGCTGTTCGTCACGGATGTCGCGCCGACGTTGGGCAATTTCGATTGCAATTCCGGCGCCGTCGCGGGCCAGCTGATCTACGCCGGCAGCATTGGCACGACAGCGATCGAGTTCTCCGGAGGCAAGGGCGTTCACATTGCGGCCGGCAAGTATCTGCTGCTGAACATTCACCTCAATAACACGGAGCCCTTCGCCATCGATGACTCCACGAGAGTCGAAGGTCGCGTCGGCAAGGCGAGCGACGTGACAACCCCGATGGAGATGATACTCGCGGGAACCAGGAATTTCTCGATCCCCGCCGACAACGTGACGCATACGATTTCTGGCCACTGTTTTGCTGCCTCCGATCAGCACTTCGTCGCGGTCCTGCCGCTCATGCGCTCGCACGCCATACATCAGAGCGTGACGTTGATGGCCCCGAGCGATAGCGTCGAGCACGCCTTTTACGATGCCGCGTTCAACCTCGGTCATGTGCTCTACACGCCACTGTCCGTTGATCTGTCCGTATCGGCAGGAGCGCGTCTGGTCGTCACCTGCTCCTATGTCAATGGGACGGGAGCCGTCTTGAGCTATGGCGAGATGTCTTCGAACGAGACGTGCTATTCGGGGATCTATCGATATCCGGTCGTAGCGGGTGCGGAGCCGTTTGCATGTTCCGTCGGCTCGAGTTTCGATGTCGTGCACGGCGAGAGCTGATAATGGTGTGATGTCGGCTTGCACGCGGTGGCTCGTCGCTCCTGCACAATCTCGGCCCAGGCCGAAGGCTACGAGTGCTACGGCGTGCACGCCGCCAATGCGTGGGCATATTTGAGCCGCGCCATTGGCGCAGCCCAAGACTCTATCCCCGAGAAATTTTTGTTTTCTCTCGCCGCGATTGCGCGCACACGTGTCGCGTCGGCAACGTTCACGCAGGCATCCATGATGGCATGTGGTGCCCCGGCCATCTCCCGCCGCGATTCCTCATCCCACCGCACCGTGACCGCACAGTTCCGTCATCTTCTCGTCGTCATCGCGATTCCCGCGATGTTCACGCCGTCGAGCGCCCGCGCGCAGGCGCCGCGCATCTCCGGCCGCATCGGCGAGTACACGCCGCCGAAAGTCTGGCCGCAGCGCGTGCGCACCTTCGACTTGCTCCACCAGCGCATCGCCGTCGGCTACGATCTCGACAGGCGAAGCGTCGCCGGCGAGGTCGAGACGCGACTCGTCGTCACCGCCGCACCGACGGACACGATCTGCCTCGATGCATCGCAGCTCACCATCGATGCGGCGACTGACGCGAAGGGCGCGAAGCTCCGATTCTCCTTCGACACGAGCAGCGTCACCGTCCATCTCTCGAAACGCGCGAAGGTCGGCGATACCGTCGTCTTCTCGCTCCGCTATCATGGACGTCCGGAGCGCGGCATGTATTTCGTGCCGCGCCGTCGCGTGATGTGGACGCAGGGAGAAGCGATCGAGACGCCCTCCTGGGTGCCGACCTACAACGCGCCGAACGACAAGACGACGTGGGAAATTCTCGTCACGGCCGACACCGGTGTGAGCGTACTGTCGAACGGGCGGCTCGTCGAGGTCACCAACGCGGCTGGGGGTGCGAAGAAAGTCTGGCACTGGTCGCAGGAGCTTCCCGCGTCGACGTACATGTATTCGATCGTCGCGGCGAAGTTCAGCATCCTTCGCGATAACTGGCGCGGGATCCCCGTCGAGTACTGGGTTGCGTCGGACACGGTGAATGCCGGGTGGCGCACCTTCGGCGAGACACCCTCGATGATCGAGATCTACAGCCGAGTGCTCGGCGTGAATTTTCCGTGGGCGAAGTACGATCAGTCGGTCATCCCGGACTTCACCTACGGCGGCATGGAGAACGTGTCCGCGACGACGCAGACCGATCTCGCGCTGCACGGCGCGGGCGCCGAGCCGGAGGGGAGCGGGCGCGGGCTCGACGCGCACGAGCTCGCGCACCAGTGGTTCGGCGACCTCACGACCACTGCGACGTGGGCGCATGCATGGCTAAACGAGGGAC
>JBDTJH010000062.1:0-7421 GCA_039935955.1 Gemmatimonadaceae bacterium | reverse complement strand
TTCGTACTGGGGCGGGTGGGGTCGAACCACCGATCTCCGGATTAACAGTCCGGCGCTTTGCCAGCTCAGCTACGCCCCAAAAGGATGCGCAAGTTAGGAATTAACAGCCACATACGCAACTTTGACGCGACCATTGTATGCATTTTCCACCTCTCTTTTCCTCCCATTCGATGACACTCTCCCGGCGCTCATCCGCGTTCCTCGCCTCCCTCACGTTCACGATCGCAAGTTGCGCCGGAACCGCCCATCCGGGCGCACTCTCGCCGGATGCCTCATTCGACGTCGTCATCAGTGGCGGCAAGATCGTAGACGGAACTGGTAATCCCTGGTACTACGGCGACGTTGGGCTGCGTGGCGACCGGATCGCGATCGTCGCGCCCGTCGGTGCGCTCGCCACCGCGCACGCGGGCAGGCGTATCGATGCGAAGGGGCTCGTCATCGCGCCCGGGTTCATAGACATCCAGGGGCAGTCCGACGAGCAACTCCTCATCGGCGATGGCCGCGTCTTCAGCAAGGTCACCCAGGGCGTCACCACCGAGATACTCGGCGAAGGAGACACGCCCGCACCGGTGAACGACAAGACCCTCGCGACGCTCGAGCCGAGTGATACGAGCACTATCCGCATCGCGAAGCAGTTCATGGGAGACCATGGCTTCGGCGCGTGGCTCGATGCCGTGGAGAAGCACGGCAACTCGATCAACGTCGGCTCATTCCTCGGTGCTGGTACCATTCGCGCCTACGCGAACGGTCAGGCGCAGGGTGCGCCGACGGAGGCGCAGCTCGACACGATGCGCCGCGTCACGCGCGACGCGATGAAGGACGGCGCCTTCGGCGTCGCGAGTGCACTCATCTATCCGCCAGGCAACTACGCCGGCACGCACGAGCTCAGCGAGATCGCCAAGGCCATGGCGCCGTATCACGGCGTCTACATCTCACACGTCCGTTCGGAAGGCGACAGCCTGCTCGAGGCTATCGACGAAGCGCTCGCGATCGGCAATGCGGGTGGCGTTCCCGTCGAGATCTATCATCTCAAGGCCGCCGGTCGCCACGCGTGGCCGAAGGCGGCGGAGATGGTGTTCAAGATCGATTCGGCACGCGCGGCCGGACAGGATGTGGGCGCGACGATGTATCCATACACGGCATCTGGGAACGGGCTCGCCTCGTGCGTGCCGCCGTGGGCTGCGGAAAATGGCAAGCTGCTCGACAATCTCCGAAATCCGGAGACCCGCGCGCGCATCATCAGCGAGGCGATGGACTCGACGCCGCATCACCCGGTCTACTGTCAGGAGTCGGGTCCGGGCCCGATCATGGTCGTCGGATTACTTTCGACGCCGTCGCTCGCGAAGTACGAGGGATGGCGACTCGACAAGATCGCGGATGACATGCACAAATCGTGGGGCGAGGCGATGGCGGACGTCGTGCTCATCTCGGCTGGCCGTGCCGGAAAGCTGACGTTCAGCATGACGGACGAGAACGTCGCGATGCAGCTCAGGCGTCCCTGGGTGGTGATTGGAACGGACGCCGAGGGCCTCGATCCGTCGACCGCGAAGGGACTCACGCATCCGCGCGCGTACGGCAGCTATCCGCGACTGCTCGGCAAATACGTTCGCGAGGAGCACGTGCTCACGCTCGAGGATGCGATTCGGAAATTTTCATCGGGGGTTGCCGAGCGGTTGTCGATTCCGGATCGTGGTCTGCTGCGGGCGGGAAATTACGCGGACGTGGTGGTCTTCGATCCGAACACGATCATCGATAAGGCGACGTACGAGAAGCCGCACCAGCTGTCGGTGGGGATGCGCGAGGTCTTCGTGAACGGAGTGGAGGTGCTGAAGGATGGCGTCCACACGGGCGCGAAGCCCGGCCGCGCGCTACACGGCCCCGGGACGACGCAACACTGAGACGTTACCCGCAAATGCCCGAACGAAAAAAATCAGCAGCATCACGCTTGCACGCGATGCTGCCGATTTCTCGTCAGTGCCAACGCACTGTTACCGCGCCGCGGCGGGCCCGCCCGGACGTGGCGCGGTGAACTCGCCCGGCTGCACGCGCTCCTCGCCCGGAGGTGCGCTGGGGATCGCGGAGCCAGTCTCGGGCTCGGGATTCTGCGCGCGGAAGAAGAGCGCTGCCAGCGCGCCTCCCGCGAACGGACCAACGAGATAGATCCACAGGTTGGCGAGCGAGCCGTGTCCCACGAATGCGTCGATCAGCATCGGTCCGGTGCCTACCGCCGGATTGAATGCGCCGCCGGAGATACCACCACCTGCGAACGCGGCGACTACGATCGTGAACCCGATCGCCAATCCATAGAAGGAATTCTTCTCCGTCTGTCGCGCGGTGGCCGAGTTGAGAACGACGATCGCGAGGGCGAAGGTGAAGATCGCCTCTACTGTGAGTGCGCGTCCCCACGTGATGTCAGCGCCGGGCGCAGCCGCGAACGTCTTCCCGGTGAGATAGAGAACCGTGAGCGCGGCGAGGACGGCACCGAGGAGCTGCGCGATCCAGTACGGAACGACGTCCGCTGCGGGAAGCTTGCCGCGCATCCACACCGCGAGAGTGACGGCTGGATTGTAGTGTCCGCCCGAGACGTGCCCGCCCATGTACACCATGATCATCAGGGAGCAGCCGATCGCCAGTGGCGCGAACGGTGTGTGCGAGAGCGACGTGAGGCCAACAGTCAGCACGAGAAAGTACGTGCCGATGACTTCCGTAGCGTACGCCATTTTCATAGTTCTATTGTGGGATCGGGTAGTCGCCTTACTTCGAGAATGGGTGAATTAACGACCGGAGCCGAAGGGGTGCAATGCTCGACGATCCCCACCCCAGTCTCGCTGGCGGGACCTCTTTTACGGCCGAATGCGTTCGTGATTGCAGCAGGAGATGGTGGCGCATAAGCTCTGCCTCAGCTTGCGGTTACCCGTGACTCGATCGTGTAGTGGGCGTGCTGGGGCCCGCTCCATGCATCAACTTTCCACCCACGCCGGCGCGTCGGCGTGCATTTACGACCCTTCTCTATAGTGGAGCCATGAACATGACGGACAACGAGAACGAAGCTGGCAAGCAAGGCGATGCGAAGCACGACAGTGAGAAGGCATTGCAGGACGAGCTTCGTCGTGAAGCCGCGGAAGGCAAGGGTTCGGTCGGCGACGCGGCGAAGAACAGCAACCTCTCCGGGTCATCGACGTGGGAGACGCTGCCGGAAGGGAAGGACGAGCACAAGAAGGACAAGACGTGACACGCGGTCCATCGAATCAATCGTCCGACAGCTCGGCTAATGATCGAAAGCGGATCGGCGAAGAGATCGCATCGCGCCTGCGTCACCAGGGCGTGCAGCTCACTGGGAAGGAGTCTTCCGAGGAGCTCGCGGATCTGGAAGATGCCGTAGAGAGTTTCGAGCGCGCCGTCGAGCGCGCCGGCGGTGATCTCATGGTCGATGAGCCCGTCGCCAGCGGCAAGCCGATCGCACCCGATGACGCCGCTTTCGTGCTTCCGGCACGACATGCAGCGGAGTCGGCGGCTGCGTACATCAAACGAATCCATGATGCTGCGACACACGCCGGGAAGAAGGGCGCTGCGCAGTAGCTCACGCCATCACTGAAGGTGCCCGGGCTCTGAAGCTGGGGCTCGGCCCTTCATTGGGAGATCTCACCGTTGATTCCGCGAACCATTCCCGAAAGCACTATCGCCGCACTCGGCGAGCTGCTCGTCTGCATGTTTGGGGAGGTGCCGCAGGCGAGCGAAGAGGGACTCGTTCGCGCGGGGGAGCTGGTGCGTCGCGCCCTTCGCGATCTCTGCGAGGATGCGCATCGCAATCGCGTGCGCGTCGAACAGCTCGTGATCGCCATCAAGCGGGGCTGGTCCGATCTGCACAGCGATCACCCTCGCATGCGCTCGGCCGGTCCGGACGAGCTCCTCAATCAGGTCATCACGCTCTGCATCGACGAGTACTACGCGGCCGGCGAACGGCGGTGAATTCTCGGTTCCCCAACGACCTCGCGGAAAAGGTGCGCACGGTACTCGAGCGCACGTAGCGTTCGCGCTACTCCGTCGCGACGTCCGGCGTGCTCGCCCCCACCATCGCGATCCCGCGCGTGCGGACCATCTCGCGATAGACGTAGTGAATCGGTGGCGGATTGCCGTCGAGCATCGCGTCGATGATCGCGCGGTCGGAGGTCAGCGTGCACACGGGATCCGTGCGCGTCGCGTCACCGGTGAGCGCGAATGCCTGGCAGCGACAGCCACCGAAATCGACATGCTTGCGCGGACAGCTGCGACATGGCTCCTTCATCCAGTCGTCGCCGCGGTAGGCGAGGAAGGCGCTCGACTCCTCCCAAATCCATCGCACGCTGTGATCGCGCACGTTGTCGAAGGAGAGCGTCGTGATCTGCGACGCGGCGTGGCATGGCATCGTGCGTCCATCCGGCGCGACGACGAGATAGAAATTTCCCCATCCGCCCTGACACGGCTTCGGGAAGTCGCTGTAATAGTCGGGGAGCACGTAGATGATCTGCATCGTCCCCTTGTACTTCTGCACCGCCGCATCGACGATGGCTTCCGACCGTTCGATCTGCGCGCGCGTCGGCATCAGCGCCTCGTGATTGAGCACCGCCCAGCCGTAGTACTGCGTATTTGCGAGCTCGATGCGATCCGCACCGAGTGCGGCGGCCATATCGATGATCTCGGCCAGGTGATCCAGATTCGAACGATGCAGCACGACGTTCACGCTGAACGCGAAGTCGAGCTCCTTGATCCACTGTGCGGCTTGCAGCTTTGCGTCCCAGCTGCGCGTGCCCGCTATCTTTTCGGCGATTTCCTTCTCGGAGTCCTGGAAGGAGATCTGCACGTGCTCGAGTCCCGCTTCCTTCAGTCGCACGGCGCGCTCGCGTGTAAGACCGAGTGCGGAGGTGACGAGCGTCTGGTAGAAGCCGAGCGAGCTCGCGTGCGCGACGAGCTCCTCGAGGTCGCGGCGGATGAGCGGCTCGCCGCCGGAGAGTCCGAGTTGCAGCGCGCCGAGCTCGCGCGCCTGCGTGAAGACACGCTTCCAATCGTCGGTCGACAGCTCGGACTGTGAGCGCGCGAGATCGATCGGGTTCGAGCAGTAGGGACAGTGCAGCGGACAGCGGTGCGTGAGCTCCGCCAGCAGCGTCGTGGGTCTACGATCCATCGCGCACCGTTTCTGGAAAAGAGAAGGGACCCGCCGAAGCGGGCCCCCTTTGCTTCGCTGCGCGCTGGTTAGCGGCGGGCGACGTAGGCAGTGACTTCCATCGTGACTTCCACAACTTCGAATTCGGGCTTGGTCCAGGACATGTGAAGACTCCTGTTGACGGTAGGTACATGCTCGCGGCCGGCACCCGACGGGAGAGAAAGTTCGCCCAAACGGGACTGCGTACCGGTTCGCGACTACCGTGATTAAGGCACTGACCATGCCGTGCTGAATCTGGAACTTGCAATGCGCGTAAGTTGCTCCTGAATAGTGACTTACGGCGTTGCATCCACCGTGCACGAAGCCCCGGGATCACACCCAACCGTCGGGCAGATAACCCACTGGTGGGTCATATCCCCCAGCGAGCTCAACATTAATTTCGACCCCTCAGCCCACCGCCGATGACGGCGTCTCATCCCTGATCAGCTCCCGTTCCGCCAGCTGCGAGAGATACGCCTGCACATCCTCGAGCACGTCCGACCCATACCGATCACCGAGCGTCGACGCGATCTCCTCGATCGTTCGCGCACCGTCACACAGCGCGAGAATCTCCGCCGCCGTGTCGTT
Source organism: Gemmatimonadaceae bacterium (assembly GCA_039935955.1). Classification (GTDB taxonomy): domain Bacteria; phylum Gemmatimonadota; class Gemmatimonadetes; order Gemmatimonadales; family Gemmatimonadaceae; genus FEN-1250. Next base: position 1,654 of record JBDTJH010000062.1, on the reverse strand, counting down.
CAGCAGCACCGCGCCCTCCGGATACTGCAGCACACTTCGCTGCCGCGCCTCGTCGAACTGCACGCGCGCGAACTTCCACAGCTTCGGACGCGACGTGCGCGTGAGCGTCATCGACTCACTCCTCGCGATACGCGTTGTAGATCGTGTCGATCATCACCCACAACATCTCGATCTTGAACGCCAGCGCCTCGAATGCGCGCTGCTGCGTCTCGACCGTCGTGCAATACGTCGTCACGATCTCGAGGCCGTGATTACTGTCCCGCGGCGCCTGCGTCAGACGGCTGTTGAAGTAGTCGTACGCATCGGCGCGAATCCACGGGTAGTGCTTCGGCAGCGACTCCAGCCTCCGCCGCATGATGTCCGGCGCGAAGAGCTCCGTCAGCGATGACGCCGCCGCTTCCACCCATGGCTTCGTCTTACAGAAGGTCACATACATCTCCGCCGCGAAGCGCACGCCCGGCAGCACGTGTCGCTCGTCTTCCATCTCCTCACGCGGAACGCCGCATGCGATGCCGAGCTGTATCCACTTCTCGATCCCGCCTTCGCCTTCCTTCAGCCCATCATGATCGATGATCCGCTGAATCCACTTGCGACGAATTTCCGGCACCGGACAGTTCGAGATGATCGCGCCATCCTTCCGCGGGATCGCGCGCTGATACGCGAGGCGGTTCGCGACCCACCCCTGCATTTGCCGCTGCGTGAGCTTGCCATCGTGCATGAGATGGTGAAACGGATGCTCCACGTAATACGAGCCGTGGAAGCCGCGCAGCGCCGCGATCAGCGCCTCGGCCGCGAGCGGCCGCTCCAGATTCGGGATCGGCGGCGCCGGCGGAGCAGCGACCGTCGGCGCGGAAAGAAGGGAGCTGGACATGGTCAAAGCATACCGCGAAGTGGGAGGAATGCGCGACACGCGCGCAAAACGCGCGCCTCAGACCTCGAAGTGCATCCCGTCCATCCCCACCACCATCCCCGCTGCCTCCACCGCCGCCCGCTCCATCGACGACTCGATCAGCATCGGATTCGTGTTGTTGATGTGCGTGTAAACCTTTTGCCGACACGACAGTTGCGACAACGACACGAGGCTCCCCTCCGGCCCCGAAATCGGCACGTGCCCCATCGACGAAGCCCGCCTGTCGGAGATGTCGAGCCGGGCGAGCTCGTCATCCGTCCAGAAGGTGCCGTCGAAGAGCAGGAGGTCGACGGCATTCAGGCGCGCGAGCAGCTTCGGCCCGAGCCCTCCGCATCCCGGAACGAACGCGCACGACTTCCCCGTGCGCGTATCGGTGATGAATGCCGCCACCGTGTGGCCGACCTCCTCGCGCCTCGCGAAGCGCGGCGGATCTCCGCGCACAGCCTTCATCTCGATCGTAAGCCCGCTCGCGCTCCCGTCGCGATAGTCGAGCGGCACCGGATCGCCGAGATCGACCTCGATCGTCTGCACCGACGCGAACGCCTCCGTCACTGGAAGGATGCGCGAATCCTCCGCGATCGTGTGCATCACCGCCGGCGTCGCGACGATCTGCAACTGCCGCCCCTCGCGCAGCAACGTGATCCCGAGCGTGTGATCGAGCTCCGCATCGGTGAGCACGATCCCCTCCACCGGCACGTGGCGCACTCCCTTCACCTCCGCATGCGGCAGCTGCGCGATCTGCTC
>JBDTJH010000061.1:0-22840 GCA_039935955.1 Gemmatimonadaceae bacterium | reverse complement strand
TCAAAGCCGCGCTCGACGCCGGCGCCAATCTCCTGCTCGTCCATCACGGGCTCTTCTGGGGAGGGCTCCAGCCGCTTCGCGGTCCGTACTATCGCCGCGTTCACGCGCTGCTCGCCTCCGGGATGGGGCTCTACTCGTCGCACCTTCCACTCGACGCGCATCCGAAGATCGGCAACAACGTGCTCCTCGCCCGCGAGCTCGGCCTCACGCCCGCCGCGGGGTTTGCCCGCTACGAGACGATCGACATCGGCGTACGCGGCGAGGATTCCATCGCGACGAGCGATCTCATAGCGCGCGCCGGTACGATCGCGAACCGCTGGGGTGGCGCCGTACGCTGCTCGCCATCCGCTCCCGCGCGCACGACGACGCGATGGGCGATCTGCACCGGCGCCGGCGCATCGGTCGACACGCTGCGCGAATGCGTCGAGCACGGCATCGACACACTGATCGTCGGCGAAGGCCCGCACTGGACTGCAGTCGACGCCGACGAGATGGGCATCGTCATCATCTACGCGGGCCACTACGCCACCGAAACGTTCGGCGTGCGCGCACTCGCAGATCATGTCGCGCACACCTTCGAGCTCCCCACCGTCTTCATCGACGTGCCGACCGGACTGTGAGCTTCGCGATCGGCGCGATCGCCGCCATCGCGATCGGCGTGATCGCCTACGTCGTGCTGTGGACACCGATCGCGCCGCGCTGCACGCGGATCGACGCACCGATCGCGAGCCTCGCACCGGAGCTCGACGGCTTCACGATCGCGGTGCTGAGCGATCTTCACTACGGCGGCACGATCCTGCCGTCGCGACTGCTCTCGCGTGCCATCGACATCGCCAACCGCGCATCGCCGGATCTCACCGTCCTCCTCGGCGACTACGCAGTCTCGCACACGAAGCTTCGCCGAGCATCGGGATGGTTGTACGAATGGGCGCTTCCGCGAATGACGTCGACCCTTCGCATGCTGCGCGCCCGCGATGGTGTGATCGCCATCCTCGGCAACCACGATTACGACTACGATCCAGACATGGTGGTGGCATGGCTGCAGTCGACTGGAGCGCGTGTGCTCGTGAACGCGTGCATCACGATTGCGAGAGGCGACGCACGGCTAGAGATCGGCGGCGTTGATGACTGGACGCACGGGCGAATCGATCCGGACGGCGGATGCACATCGATCGATCCGGGAACTCCGCGCGTCGTCCTCTCGCACAATCCCGATGGTGTGCTCGAGCTTGCGCCGACAGCACACATCGATCTCGTGCTCGCCGGGCACACGCACGGCGGACAGATCGTGCTGCCGTTCTTCGGCGCGCCGTCTCGGCACTGCACGATCTGCGATCGCAAGTCGGCGAGCGGATGGGTCGCGCGCGCGCCGGTGCCTCTCTACGTGACGACGGGAGTCGGGGTCGTGCTTCCGCTGCGCATCAACTGCCCGGCCGAGGTCGTGATCGTGCGGCTGGTACGACGGTAGCGGAGCGGGTCAGCAGCCGGTGTGCGCGCTCGTCCAGCGCAGCCGCCAGCTGCCATCCGGCTGTCTTTCGAGCAGCGCGTACGCATTCGACTCGTATCCCTCGCGCGCGAGCACGAGATCGATGTGCGGCGGAGTGCCGATCGACACTGCGGCGAGCACGTCGGAGCTCTCGAGTGTTTCGTCGGAGCCCGCGGTGACTTCGCGATAGGCGAGCCGGTAGGGCGCGCTCGATCCCGCAGCTCGCTCGCCGACGACGAGCGTGTGCTCCTCGAGCGGGTTCGCTTCCTGGTTGAGTGTGCGCACGACATCGGCGACCACCGCCTCCGTCCCCGCCGTCGGCGTGAAGCGATACGCAGTGCGTACCGAGAACGGGATGCCGCGAAAGGTGCGCGACGTGTCGTTCGGCGCGGTCGACACGAGCCGAGTGATGTCCGCGGCGAGGCGAGCAGAATCCGCGTGCGGCATCGACTCGACGGTGTCGAGCGCAATCGCCTTCGCCCGCCCCTTCAGGAAAGCGACGGTCCACCCGGTCGTGGCATCGACGTTCGCCATCGTCTGGACTTTCGCCGCCGGCCACTCGATGCACTGGTCGGCATCCCACTCGCCACCAGCCATCGTGCCGATGTGCGCCGCGTCGCCGCCGCCTGCGCGCTGAAAGAGCTCGATCGTCGTATTGCGCGCGAGTGAAGAATCGAAGTGCACGCCCTCGGACGGCGTGCTGTCGGTGATCGTCGGAAAGACGACGTACGCTTCCGCCGTCGAGTTACCGCGCACGAACATGACGGGGCCGGCGCTGGTGTCCCACGTCGAAGCGGTCGCGGCGATGTGGGCGGTGGGCGATGCGGGCGTGATCGACGGCTGCTGCGTTACCGAGTCGGCCGGCTTTGCGGGTGCCTTACGCTCACATGCGCTCACAAGAGCGAGAATGGCGACGCATGTGAGAATTCCGCGGACGTGCATGGTAATCAATCTTCCCCGACGCGAGGCATGCGTCAACGTGCGTGTGTGCTCAGCGTAGCGGAAGCAGATCGCCTACGAGATCCCAGTGCCACGTATCGGTTCGTCCCCCCGTGCGAGGATCCTTGAGCGATTTGTACTGGAGGCGGTGGGCCGGGAGCCCGATGGAGCGGCCGTACTGCAGCAGGCGCTCTCGATCGGTGGAGACCAGGTGCGCCATCGGGCGACCCTTCCAGACGTGGCGGTGCAACCAGAGCCCGCCGTCCATTGCGTGGATCATCCCGTCTCGCCGCAGTGCGAATTCACGGTACGGGCGGTCGTGGAGCTGCCAGTCCCTGTTGATGGATTCGCTGCTCACGTACGAAGGGGCATGGGTGGATCAGTTACAGGTGATTCGCCCTTCGAGCGTCGCAGGTGCGATCGCAGCAGCGGTCCCGTAGTATACCGTGCACTTTTCGGCGCCGAGCGAAATGTGCGTCGCGCTTGCGGACCAACCGCCCGCGGTGGCTTCCGGAACGGTGAGCGTCACACCGGTCGACGTCAGAAAGTTGAGCGACGAGAGGTTGCTGCTGTAGGAGCTGTTCGAGTAATAGTACCCCTCTTCGGCCGTCGCAAGATTGCGAAGATCGCTGCGCATGGCGGCAAGGAACGCCTGGCCTTTCGTCGATGCAAACTTGGGAATCGCGATCGCGGCAAGAATGCCGATGATCACGACGACGATGAGCAGTTCGATTAGGGTAAAACCCGATTTCCGTGTCTTGGTCATGTTGCTCCACCGTGAGGTAGCAGTTGTCTGCGGCGGAGTACAAGGCAATCCAAATGCCTGTCGAGTCTGCATCCGTAAACTACTGTGACATAACGTATTACGTCTCAATACCCCAACTGGCTCGGAACATCTGACCGGTCGATTTGCCAGTGTTTCGGCAATCTGCAAGGAATCCGATGGCGTGCTTACTTGCTGCAGCCGATGTAGTTCTTGACTGTCGCCGGGGGGAGCGGTGGAGCGTTCCCATAGTAGATCGCACACGTGGAAGTGTCGCCGTCGTGCGTGGCTGTGGCCGACCAGCCGCTGCTGTCTGCCTGAACGAACGTGACCCAAACACCTGGAGTCAGATTAAACCGCATCGCGTTGAGGTCTGACGAGTACGAGTCAACCGAACTCCAGTACCCTTCTTCGGTCGCGGCCAGATTTCGAAGGTCGGAAATCATGGTCGTGATGTAGAACTGGTGCTTGAACCCGTGCATGCGGGGGATGGCCAAGCCCACGAGGATGCCGATGACCACAAGCACCACGAAAAGCTCGATCAACGAGAACCCGGAGCGGCGACGGGGAGGCATTCGTTCGGTTCGTGCCCGAGACAGGGTGAGGAAGCGAAGATGCTGCGCCCATGCTACGCATGGCGCGAACTCAGCACAATGCTGGAGTCCGTGTCTACTGACGACCAGACGTTTCTAACGTCTCAGCTGACGTACACAGATGGCGGACTACTGCTTCGTTTCAAGCCAATTGCTACCAATTCCGAGATCGACGACGAGTGGTACCGAAAGCTGTGCAGCCTCCTGCATCTCCTGCTGCACCAGCGAAGAGATATACTCGACCTCGGATGGTGGCGCCTCGAAGACGAGTTCATCGTGCACCTGAAGTAGCATGCGTGACTCCATCCGCTCGCGCGCGAACAGCGAGTGGATGTGAATCATCGCGATCTTGATCAAATCTGCGGCGGAACCCTGAATCGGCGAGTTCGTCGCGGTGCGCTCGCCGAACGCTCGCACGTTGAAGTTGCGGTCGCGAAGCTCAGGAATGTATCTGCGGCGGCCAAAGATCGTTTGCACGTAGCCGTGCTCGCGCGCGAAGGCGACCATCGAGTCGAGATACGCGCGAATGCCCTGGAAGCGCTCGAAGTATTCGTCGATGAAGCGGCGCGCATCGGCGTGCTCGATGCGCAGCTGGCGCGAAAGGGCGTTCGCGCCCTGTCCGTATATCGTCGCGAAGTTGATGGTCTTTGCGCGACCGCGCATCTCCGATGTGACATCCGCGAGCGGCACGTCGAAGATGATCGACGCGGTCTGCCGGTGGATGTCACCGCCCGCGCGAAATGCGCTGACGAACGCCGGATCGTTCGAGAGGTGCGCGAGCAGCCGTAGCTCGATTTGCGAGTAGTCCGCGGCGATGAGCGACCATCCCTCGCGCGGCACGAAGCCACGCCGAATGTCGCGGCCAAGCTCGCGCCGAATCGGGATGTTCTGAAGATTCGGATCGCTCGAGGACAGACGCCCGGTCGTCGCGACGGTCTGATTGAACGACGTGTGAATGCGCTGCGTGAGCGGATGCACGAGCGCGGGGAGTGCATCAATGTAGGTGTTCTCGAGCTTTGACAGTTCACGATACTCCATGAGCTGCTCGGGGAGCACGTGGCCCATCTCCGCGAGCTCTTGCAGCACGCTCGCGTCGGTCGACGGACCCGTCGCCGTGCGCTTGAGCATGGGCAGCTGCATGCGCTCGAAGAGAATCTGCCGCAGCTGGAGATTCGAGTTGATGTTGAACTCGGTGCCGGCCGATACATAGATCTCCTGCTCGACGCGCTGCCGCTCGCGCGCGAAACGCTCCTTGAGCGACGCGAACCACTCCCGGTTGATCGCGACCCCTGCCCACTCCATGTCCGCGAGCACATCGATCAGCGGAATCTCGATGTCGTTGAACAGCGGCAGCAGCGCGTACGTCTCGAGCTGCGGCTCGAAGATCGCACGCAGCTGGAAGGTCATGTCGGCATCCTCGCACGAATAGTCGCGGGCTGCGTCGACGGGGCACTCGTCGAACGGCACGGAGCCCTTCCCTTTGCCGCACAGATCCTCGTACGAGGTCATCGTGTGCTCGAGGAATTCCATCGCGAGCACATCGAGTCCGTGCGAGCGGCGGCCGGGGTCGAGCACGTAGCTCGCGATCATCGTATCGAAGTCGAGCCCGCGCAGCGTGATGCCCGCTCGGCGAAGCGCGAGCAGATCGTACTTCGCGTTCTGCGCGACCTTCCGCACGCTCGCGTCCTCGAGCATCGCGCGCAGCGGCGCCATCTCCTCCGACATGAGCGGGGGCAGATTGCGCACCACGTGCTTTCGCTCCGCCAGCATTCGTGCAGCGATGCCATTTCCCTCGCTGGAGGCCGATGCCTTCTTTCGCACCGCCTTCTTTTTCGGCGGTGGTGGCTCGTCTCCGCCGAGCGTAAGGCCGCGATCTTCGGGCGCATCGGTCGGCGAGCGATCGCCGGAGACGTCGACCATCAGCTCGCCTTGCGCGTTCTGGCTCTCGCGATGCCGCAGCGGCAGGTAGTAGGCCTCGCCTGGCGCGACGGCGATCGAGATCGAGACGAGCGTCGAGCGTAGCGGATCGACGATCTGCGGACTTCCGAGCTCGATGATGGTTTCCGTATCGACGGCGATGTACGGCACTTCTCGCACCCGACACAGAAGCGTCTCGAGCGCGGGGAGGGTATCGACGGTCACGTAGCTCGTTTCGCGCGCGCGGGCGGGTGCGGCAACCGCGTGATCCTTCGCGAGCCCGTGAAACTCCAGCTCCACGAACAGATCACGTAGCCGCGCATGATCCGGCTCTGCAAGTGCCAACGTCTCGAGCTCGAGCGGCATCGCGAGATCTTCGCGAATCGTGACGAGACTCTTGGAGAGCCGCGCATCGGATTCGTGCGCGAGCAGGGCCTCGCGTGGGCGCTTCTTCGTGATCTCACCGACGTGCTCGAGAATGTTCTCGAGCGATCCGTAGGTGGCAACGAGCTCGCCGGCAGTCTTGTCGCCGATGCCTTTCACACCGGGGACGTTGTCCGACGAATCACCGACCATCGCGAGATAATCGGTTACATGATGCGGAGGGACGCCGAGTCGTTCGCTGGCGTTTTCCATGCCGACCCACTGTTCCTCGACGCTCGCAGGCCCACCGCGTCCGGGATTGAGCAACCACACACCGGGGCGAACGAGCTGATAGAAGTCCTTGTCGCCGGAGACGATGACGACGTTTACGCCGGCGTCGACGCCCTGCCGCGCGAGCGTGCCGATGACATCGTCGGCTTCGTACCCCTCGAGCGCGAGAACGCGCACGTTGAACGCAGCAAGCAGCTCTTCGATGCGCTCCATTCCACGATCGAAGTCCGCCTGGAGCTCCTCACCGAGCTTCTCGCGCGTCGCCTTGTACGCGGGATATTGCTCATGCCGAAAGGAGAGTCCGGAGTCGTGCACCCAGGCGACGTATTCCGGCTTGTGCGTGTCGATGAGGCGCTGTAGGAAATTGACGACGCCCCATGCGGCGGACGTATTCTCGCCGCGGCTCGTGGTGAGCGGGCGCGAGATCAGCGCGAAAAACGCGCGGTAGATCAGCGCGTAGCCATCGACGAGGAAGAGTCGAGGCGATGGTGGAAGGCGGGGCTGCATCGACGAAAGCTCGCCCCGCATTCCATCGAATGCCAGCCCGCCTACTGCAGCCTACACGCGCTGAACGTTCGTCGCGTGAAGCCCCTTCTCGCCGGACTGAATTTCGAACTCGACCTCCTGTCCCTCCGCGAGCGTCTTGAAACCATCCATTGTGATCGAGGAGAAATGCACGAAGACATCTTCGCCGCCCTCCTGTTCGATGAAGCCGAATCCCTTGGCGTCATTGAACCACTTCACCTTGCCCTTGGCCATCGCCGGTCTCCTGCTCGGGATCGTTCTCCTCTGCAGCGGAGGAGCAAGCCGGAGCCGGCTTGCGGCGCCTATATAGGAGCAAAGTGATTTTTTGTCAAGTTCCCTCGGCGACAGCTCACTGTGTTTGCAACCTGCGCACGACCTTCTCGAAATCCGCCTGACTCGATGCCGAGAGGCGCAGGTGACCAACAGACTGCTGATTCAGGAAGATCAGGCGGAGATTGTATTGCGTGTACACCCAGATCTCCGAGCGCGAGCGCGCGGTCTGACTCTGCCCGAGCTGCTGTCCAGCCTGATCGGGCTCGCCGAGTGTGACGAAAACTTTGCCGCGGTCGGTGAGCCATCCCGCAATTCCTTCCTCGCGGTAGCGCGAGTTCGCGGTAGCGATGCGCTTGAAATAGTCCCGAAGTGCTTCGTTTTCAGGTGTCGAAGGATTTGCATCCGTCTGCTTCCAGAACGAAGCCCACGCAGCGGCGCGCTGCTCAGGGGGCGTGTCGTGCAGCGCCTGAATCCGCTGTGGCGAAACGAAGTAGCGGAGGTAGCTAAGGAGCTCGTCGAAGCTGGTAATGCCGAACTCGTCGCCGAAGCTGAGGAAGAGCGGCGCTTGTACGCTATCGGTGGAACCCGCGAGCGAGGTCACGACGGTGACCGGACCGACACCGATGCTGGACACGGGAAAATCGAGGAGCGCAGACGAGAGGTCGCCCTGGCGCACGAGATTGACCGTGTCGCGTAGAATTACGACGTGGGCATCGTTGAGCACCTGCACGCCGAGACGTGCAGTAGCGGGGAGTCCGTACCCTTCCACGTAGAGCCCAGCGAGCGTATCGCGCCCGAGTACGATTGTCGAACGCGGATTTGCGATCAGGTCCGGGACGGTATCGGTACGCGCCCGCGGTTTTACCTGATACACGCTGATCGGTGTGGAGAGCGTATGCGGACCAAGTCGCGGAATCGTGATGGACATCTGCTGCGAGTTCGCGTTGCTGCCGCCGTCATCGCGTACCGAGATGGAAAACGAATACGTGCCGGGTGCGATCGAGAGAAACTGCTGAAAGATCACGCTCTCATCCTCGCGCTGCGTCTCGTGGAACGACTGCACACGAATCAGCTTGTGGACGTCGATGTGCCGCACCTGCGTCGATCCCTGCGTCACGTCGATCGTGACCGTGTAGGACGCGCGCTGGCCACCACCGTCGCCGTTGAAGGTCAGCGAGCGATTCGCGAACGAGAGCGTCACGAGCGCCAGCGTCGAGTCGGGAGAGTTGCCGGCGAGATAGCGAAGCTGGCCGACGAACGGGAAAGCGCCGCTCTGGGCGATCATCCCGAGCTGACGGTAGAAGCCGCTCGGGTCAGGCGCGTTGCCATTGGCACCCGGTGCCGGCGGTCCGTCCCCGTCCCCTCGCGCGCGCCCGCCATTCCCGCCGTTGTGGGTGCGGGGAGAGCAGCCAATCGCGAACAGCCCGGAAAGCCCCGCTGTCAAAGCACGCCGACGAAGTGTTGCCGCCATATCTCCCCTTGCTCTCATCGATGGATTCTACCGACGGCATCCACCGTCGAGTACGTGACTGCTCGCTTGCTCCCTTCACGTGGTGCGATTAGCTTCGGCCCGTGAGCCGCGAAAATCTTACCGGTACAACACTCGCCGGATATCAGTTGCAGGATATGGTTGGTGAAGGTGGAACGGCAGTGGTGTACCGCGCCGATCACCCCACCCATGGCATCGCTGCCGTCAAAGTACTGAAGGAAAAGCTGCGAACGGACAAAACCGCAGTCGCGCGATTCCTTCGAGAAGCGACCTACGGCACGCGCGTCACACATCCAAACGTCGTGCGAACGATCGAGATTGGTGAAGCCGGAACCGGTGTTCACTTCCTCGCCATCGAATGGGCACTTGGCGAGCTTCTCGAGAAATACGCAAAGCAACACGTCCCGCTCCCGCCCGAGGAGGTCGGCGAGATCATCGGGCAGATCGCCGACGCCGTGTACGCCGTGCATTCCGCCGGAATCATCCATCGAGATCTCAAGCCGGACAACATCATGTACGATCCGGCGTCGAAAAAGGCGAAGCTCCTCGACTTCGGAATCGCCGCACAGTCGGACCAAGCCCCGGAAGAGCGACTCACTCGTGCCGGCTTCTTCGTCGGCACGCTCATGTACGTGGCTCCCGAAGCACTTTCCGGCCAACTCGTGACTTCAGCGGCCGATCAGTACAGCCTTGCTACCATCGCGTACTATCTGCTCTCCGGCTGCCTCCCCTATGCCGGAAAGTCGCAGCGCGAGATGTTCTCGCAGCTTCTGTCGCAGCCACCCATTCCGCTCAACGGCGCGAAGAAGGGCTGTTCGGTGCCGGCATCCGTCGAAGCCGTGGTGATGAAAGCGCTGTCCCGTAACCCATCCGATCGCTACCCCGATGTCGTGGCATTCGCGACCGCACTCAAAACGGGCATCCACGCGCCCGTTCCGGATGCGGCCAGGGGATCGCTCTTTTCGCGAATGAAGTCGCTGATCAAGCGCGACTGAGCTGACTACGGGTTGGTGCCCTGATCGGCACCTTTCATTTCGCCAGTCGATCGTCCGACTCTCTCGGCGCTGAATACCCCGGATCCCTTTGGTTGTCCCGCCGAGGGTAGCCAGACGGTGAACGTCGATCCCTTCCCATGCTCGCTGACGACGGTGAGCTCCCCGCCCAGGAGCCGTGCGAGGCGCCGGGAGATCGGGAGGCCGAGCCCAGTGCCGCGCTGCATGGAGTCCGTCCGTGGGCCGGCGTTCACCTGCTCGAACTCCTCGAAGATACGGTCCTGGTCGCTTCGGGCAATTCCAACACCTGTGTCCGCCACCTCCAGTGCCAGCCAGCTTCCACTCTGCGGGGCGTTCGGTGCTGAGCCGTTTGCTCCCTCGCCTTCGCTTTCGTTTGCGATGTCGATAAGCCTCGCCCGCACTGTGATGCCCCCAGACGGTGTGAATTTGATTGCATTCCCCAGCAGATTCAGCACGATCTGTCGCAGATGCATCGGATCTGTACGCACCCGCGGCAGTGAGGTGCTCACGGAGATCGACAGCGTGAGCCCCCGCTCCGTCAGCAGTGCCTCGATCTCGCTGGAGAGATCTACAATGAACGCCTTGAGCTCGAAGACGTCCCACTGCACGTCGAGTCGCCCAGCAGCCATCTTCGCCAAATCGAGGATCTGATCGACCAGCTGACGTAGGTGGCTCGCCGAGGAGGCAATCCGCTCGACAGGACCAGCCTGTCGGCCGTTCAGCTCTCCGTACACGCCGTCCCGCAACAGCTCGACGAAGCCTACGATGGCGTTGAGCGGCGTTCGGAGCTCATGCGATACGTTTGCGAGAAACTCGCTCTTCACCCGATTCGCACGAAGCAGCTCCGTGGATAGTCGCTCCAGCTCGGTGCTGCGGTCCGCGAGCCGCAGGCCCTGCCGGCGCTCATGAAGCAAGCCAACGAGGAGTGCGCCGAGCGTGGCGAGGCCGACGCCCCAGAGAAGAAAGCGAACGCTCTGGTCGGTTACCGGCTGGATGGCCACAAGGCTCCAGGATCCCCCACCCGGAATCGAGATGCTCGCCGATGCCGAGTCGACGGGAAGTCGTCGATGTGCGGGTGGCATGGCAGGTGTACCGAGAGTGTCGGATGCCGCGATGATGACGACTTTCCCGTGCAACTGCGGCTCTTGCTCCTCGACGAATTCGAGAATACTGCTGCTCGTGAGCGTGCCTCCGGCAAAGCCGATGAATCTGTCGGCGACGAAGAGTGGCTGGATCAGCAAAATCCCGGGTTCACCATTTCCGAGCAGACGTACAAATGAGATCTGTGTTTTCTTCGAGGAGCGAGCGCGCTGAATGACATCGTGAAACGGTTGCGCTTGAACGGTGTCCACGCGTGTGTCCAGCGGGAGTGCCGTCCCTGCAGATCCGAGAAGATCCTGAAAAAGGATTTTCCCCGTCGAATCGGTGATCCACACACGCCGAAATGCCGGTGCATATTGCACCAGCGATTGCAGGAGCGATTTAAATTGCTCCTCGCTTACCGAGCGACCCGGATCGAGATAGAGGCCGCGCACGGCATGTAGCGCCTGCGCGTGCATGGCGAGAAAGCCTTCGACTCTCGCCGCAGATTCGACCGCCTGAATCTGGACGCGTGAACGGTTGGAATCCGCAAGTGCTCGATCGATTGCAAAGATTCCACCTAGAGCGAAGAGCAGAGAGACAGCGAGGGCGATGGAGGACGGACGCAGTCTTCCTATCAACATTCCTCTTTCCCCCCGTACGCTCGGCGCAGACTCAGCATCGTCAAGTCGAATCGCATCTCCCTAACCTACGCGCGAATGACGGAACATGTGAAGCTCGTTCAACTGCTCGTCGCACGATCGGCGCGACGAGGAAATTTCACTCTCGCCTCAGGGCGGCAATCTACACTGTACATCGACGCGCGATTGACGACAATGAGCCCCGAAGGACTCATCGTCATCGGATCACTAGGACTCAGAACCATTCGCAACAAATGGAGAGCCGACTCAGTCGGCGGACTCACTCTCGGCGCCGATCCGATCTCGTACGCGATCAGCTACGCAAGTGGAGTTACCGATCAGCCGTTGCGGGCATTCACAGTGCGGAAGGAAGCAAAGTCGCATGGAACCGGCAAATTGATCGAGGGGCCGTTCCAGGCCGGAGATCGTGTTGTGGTCATCGAGGATGTAATTACCACAGGCGGATCGGCCTTAAAGGCCGTGGCGGCCGTGCAGGCCGCTGGCGGGATCGTCGCTGGTGTGCTCGCACTCGTCGATCGTGAAGAGGGAGGGCGCGAAGCGATAGAGGCGGCGGGAATCGCGGTCGTCTCTCTCGTAACAGCCCGGGAGCTATTGCCGCTGATCGCTCCGTAGCTCGGTACTGGAGATGTGGGACATCCCCGCCAACCAGCGAAGATTCTCCGTAAGGGGGCTGAAGGTGCGGAGAGTCGTCATGTAGGGAAGGATCAACTCCTCGCGAAAGCGATGGAGCATTCCCTCGCCGTCATAGCGGTGGCGAAACTCCAGCGCGGTGATCGCCAACAGCGTTCGCACGTGTCTGCCGAAGCTCTGTGGCGATGAATACTCAAGATGATTTGCGACATTCGCCACGGAAAGACCCGGATTCTCGAACACCCTCGCTGCGTGTGTGAGTCGAGCCATGGCGAGATAGCGTTTGGGCGCAGGAAGATGCGCTCTAAAAAACCGACTCATCAACGTACTCGGTACGACGCGGAGCTCGGTAGAAAGCATGCGAACCGTGCTGGTACGTAGACCGGGTTGGAAGATGGTCTCAAAAAATTTCCAGCAGTCATCTGGCGCACCGACGAGGTCGAGAGAGAGCTGTGCGAGCGCGATTTTCTCGATGTCGCGGGTACGATCGTGCATTAAAACCTCACGGAGCTCACTCCACCCTCCGGGTTGTCGTACGTCGACGAGCGCACGTACACCTGATTGCCCGAGGGACAATACCACTCGAGGAGTTCCGGCTTCGAATTGTGTGAGGAGAGCAACAGCAGGAATGCGCGGGAATTCACGCACAATGCGTCCGAAGCGCGACGCATTGTCTTCGCCACCGCATCGTGTAACAGATACGACGACGGCACTCACACGCTGTGCCCGAAGATCTCCGATGACATCGTCAATCGAATCCCGATGTACTGTTCGATAGAACCCTTCACCCGCTGCGTCAACCCGTGATCGTTCGGCGGGCATGAGCATCGTGGCAACAGGAGTCAGTGCACGAGCGGGTGGATTGGGCGAGAACCGCATGCAATTCCGGAGCGAAGGGTGAGCCTGAAAAGAAAATTGACCAGGGCATCACGATCGTATCCAGCGACGTCAGCGTAGCGTCAGCGCAGAGCTTTGCTATACTATGAGCACGTACTAAGGGATGATCGGACGGTCGCGATGGCGAGTTGTCATCGAGGAAAGTCCGGGCTCCAGAGGGCAAACCGCCAGGTAACGCCTGGGCGTCCTGCTCATTCGTGGGTGGTGGCGACGGACAGTGCCACAGAAAATAAACCGCCGGCGGATCACCGCCGGTAAGGGTGAAAAGGCGAGGTAAGAGCTCACCGCGCAATCAGTAATGGTTGCGGCATGGTAAACCCCGGTCGGAGCAAGGCCAAATAGGCGGCGAGGGATGGCCCATCCCGATCAAGACGCCGCGGGTAGGCTGCTAGAGCGTGTGGGCGATCACACGCCGAGAGAAATGACCGTCCGAGTGAGAAGCTACTCGACAAAACCCGGCTTATAGATCATCCCGACTATTTCGTCTGATCTCCGGCATCCGAATAGGTTGCCGGAGATCATTCGCATCAGCCGAAAGCTTTTGATCCGGTATGAGTTTCGTATTTTCGATCAGAGTAAGCCACCAGTCCACGAGGATCCCGATGCCGGTACGCGGATGTGTCTTTATCAGCGTCGCGGTGATGGCCGCTGCCAGTTGCGCTCCGCGCCATATCGAGGAGGTGGCGGTGCCAAAAGTAAAGCCCCACGACACCCGACAGATTCCCGCCGCAGAAGGCTGGCTTCCCCATCGCGTCTCAGCGACATCGAGTTACCTCATTCGGGACAGTGCCAGCGTCGCCATTAAAGAGGACTCGACGCGTCCATCGCTCCTCGAAGAAACGATGCTTCTCATCATTACGGCGCAGAAAAGTGGTGATTCACTCGAGATCACGGCTCGAGTAGAATCACTCACTGTAACCTCACATTCTCCAATACAGAGCACGGTGTCCGATAGCACTGCACTCCGGCTTTTTCATGTGGTTGCCACGAGCTCCGGAAGGATCATCTCCCTCAAGGGGGCTGAGTCAACCCAATGCTTAAACGCGAACGATCCAGCGGTTGCACGAATCTTCGAAACGACACTCACCTACCCGCCGAGCCGGATCAAAGCGGGGGACACATGGTCCGATACGGTATCGCTAGTTACCTGTCGCGGCAAAACAATGGTTACTCAAGTAACAACTCGACAATATAAAATGCTCGAGCGAATTACGTCTGCTGACGGGAACATCATCAAACTGCACCGAAACACAGCAACTCTCATGAGCGCGACTGCCGTAAACAATAGCAATCACCTCACGGCAACGGGGGTGGGCTCCAGCACTGCAACTTTAGATGTCGACGAAAACACCGGCGATTTGCAGAAAAGCGATGGAGAATCCAGCTCCATAGTCACGGTGACTACAAGCCGAGGAACATATCCATTCATCCAACACATAATTACTCACATAGAAAAACTCTGAAGCAGTTTTTCTAGTCGACCAATCGTAGTGGCATGATGAGACACATGTACTTGGCAGAGTCATCCCAACCAACAGGTTCTACGGTTGCTGCACGCTCAGGAGCCTTAAACGTAAGCTTCACTTCTTCCGTCGGAAGATTCCTAAGAATTTCCAGGAGATAACTTGCATTGAACCCGATATCGAGCGAATCCCCCTCGAAATTAATCGGCAATTCATCCTGTGCCTCCCCAAGATCTGGTGTCTGCACGCTGAATTTCAACATACCAGCGTTAAAGGACATCCGAATCCGGTGGGTCTGATCAGAAGCGATGACCGACATGCGCTTCAAAGCCTGGATCAACGCATTCCGATCCGCGAGTGCGATCCGATCGTTGTCCTTCGGAATCACCTGCTCGTAGTTCGGATACGGCCCCTCAATTAATCGGGTGTACACCGCTGTAAAAGGTGACCGAAAACCAAGATGGTTATCTCCCCGCGCAATCTCCAGCTCCTCTTCAGCAGGGAAGAGTCGACGAATTTGCTCAAGCGCTTTTGGCGGAATGATCAAATCACTAGATGGGATACCGGTCGCACTGATTGGGATCTCCATCTTCGCCAACCGATGTCCATTCGTTGCCACCATTCGCATTTGATCCGGGCGCAGCTCCCATAACACACCATTCAGGATCGGCCGGCTCTCTTCTGTCGAAGACGCAAAAGCTGTGTGCGTAATCAATTTTTGCAAATCGCCAGATCGAATTCTCCAACTTTCGCCAAACCTAATGAAAGGAAAACTTGGGAACTCGTCTTTCGGAAGCCCAAGCAGCTTGAACTTCGATCGACTACACTCAAGCGTCACCTTCTGCTCGCCACTTGCACTGATCTTCACAGGTGCAGATGGTAGCTCCCGGACGATCTCCACGAGCTTTTTCGCTGGGATCGTTATTGCCCCCTGGACGTCCACATCGGCCATTAACTCGGTACTCACAGCCATATCGAGATCGGTACCGGAAAGCCGGATCCCACGATCCGTAGTCTCCACCAGGAGATTCGCAAGCACAGGTAATGTGGTCTTCGCCGGAACGCTCGCGGCTACAGCACCAAGCCCTTCCTGTAGCTTCTCACGAGCGATCGTAAAACGCATTCCAGCTCCTTAGTTCGTGGATGACGTTGGGTAGAGCACTACTTCTTTTATTTAAGTATTTAAAACTAGTAGTAGTAGTAGGGCATGCTCATATGTGTATAGATGGGCTAAACGTCATCTGTGTATAGAGATATCACGTGAGTCAATATGTGAAAAAGTCGACGAAATAGACAGTGGTTAACAGTGGGAATTATTGGATGATAGGGGTATGTGGATGCTCTATCTTGGAAGAAGACGGAGGTTGTCTTGTAAGGCTAGGAATCGGCGCTTGTATTCGGGATCCTCTTGTAGCTGTATAACCTTTTCTAGACTGTGAATAACCGTTGAGTGATCTCTTCCGCCGAATGCTACTCCGATTTCGACCAGTTGAAGCCCGAGCAATTCACGGATTAGGTACATAGCTGTTTGGCGAGGGACTGTAAGATGTTTAGTTCGACTCTTTGAGCATAACCCTTCCACTGTGACGTCCCATTCCCGTGCGGTTGCTATCTGTATTGTGCTCACGGTTAGTCGAGCTACGGTATCAAGTGGCTCCCCTGGTTCGCTCTTGAGCTTGTCCCGTAAAGCTTCTCTCGCCAGACCAACTGTTACTGTTTCGTGTTTGAGGGATGCGTAAGCGAGGAGTCGAATAATTGAGCCCTCGAGTTCTCGGACACTTGACCACACGTGATGTGCAATGAATTGGATAACATCACCCGGAATGGCGAGCTCCAAGTGGTCTAAGCGGGCCTTGTTTTGAAGGATTGCGATACGGTGTTCAAGATCTGGTGGTTCAATGTCAGCAACCATTCCCCACTGGAAACGGCTAACGAGGCGGTTTTCGAGTCCGGGAATTTCACCAGGGGGCCGATCACTGGTGAGTACGATTTGTCGGCCTGCTTCGTAGAGTGCATTAAAAGTGTGGAAAAACTCTTCCTGAGTTGCTTCAGTCCGCTTGAGAAAGTGGACATCATCCACGAGTAACAGGTCGACCTCACGGTATCGTTTTCGAAATGCGGAAGTCGTTCGGGATTGGATTGCAGAGACAAGTTCATTTGTAAACTGTTCCGTTGCTACGAAGCAGAGTCGCAATCCTGGTGATTTTTCGAGAATCTCGTGTGCAATAGCTTGCATGAGATGTGTTTTTCCGAGCCCGGTTTGTCCGTATAGGAAGAGAGGGTTATAGACTTTTCCCGGAGACGCCGCCGCCGCTTGAGCTGCAGCTGCTGCGAGCTCGTTTGACTTTCCGATCACGAAATTTTGAAAGGTGTACCTTGCACTCAGCTGGGGGTTCGATCGGGCGACCGTCGCCGCTCCGGTGTCTCGGGCCTCCGGCAATGGGGCGACAAAAAGGTCCATCTGAGGTCGCCCTCGACGTTCTTCATCGACCTTGAAAACGATATTAATGGGATGACCAAGTGCTACTGGCGCGTAACTGGCTAGTAAGTGTGCGTGTTTTGACTCGTTCCATTCGGCTGTAAAGCGATCCGGCGCTCCGATTGTGATCGTATCGCCATCCAATTGGAGCGCAATCGTTGGCTCCAGCCAGGTTTTGAAGGTCTGAGCCGGTAAATCAGCTCGCGCCCGATCTAGCAAGCGCGTCCATATTTCAGCAGGAGTGAGGGCCATTATCTCGATGTGGAAAAGTCCGGGGACGCGAAGGTAGGGTGGCCTCGCAGGGAAGTCAACGAGTGTTCCGATCGTTCTCTCCGGTCCGACAATTAACCGTATGAGATCAGTTGACGTATCTCCCTGCAACCACTATCTTTAGCGTTCTGCATTTACCGACTTTTCTCTGCACTGCACGTTGGAGTTGTCATGGGCAAGCCCACCTACCGACCCCGCAATAAGCGACGCATCCGAACTCATGGCTTCCGCGAACGCATGGCGACGCGCTGGGGCCGCGATGTTCTCAACCGGCGCCGGAAGAAAGGGCGTAAGCAACTGACCGTGCAGCTTCCTTCGAAGTACGCAGGCGCCTGACGAATTCTGGAGATAACTGCTTCCCACGGAGCCATCGTCTCACGCGGGGAGTTGAAGTGCGCCTGGTTTTACGTGAAGGGAAGCGGATTCGACTCGAACATCTCGAGCTCCGAATCGTCGCTTCCCTTCTGCATCATCCCCGCATAGGCTTCGTTGTCCCCAAGCATGGGCGCTCGATCGTTGAGCGAAATCAGCTGAAGCGCCGACTCCGGGAGATCGTCCGCATCAACATCCTCAAGCGGATACCTTCCGTCGACATGATCATTCGCGCTCGGCCCGAAGCCTATTCTGCCACCTTTGCCTCACTCGAGCTTGAGCTCCTGTCTGGACGAGAGCGCACCGAACGGCTTTTCCACAAGCCTTAATGCGGTGGCTCCTGGTGTTGCTGGTGCGAGGTTATCAGATCGTACTGTCTCCTGTCTTCCCGTCGTCCTGCCGATTTCTCCCGAGCTGCTCTGTGTATGCAATCGAAGCACTCGAGCGACATGGTGCGATGAAAGGCTCCGCACTTACCATTCGTAGACTCGCCCGCTGTCAGCCATTCTGCACCGGTGGCTACGACCCCGTGCCGTAATCCTTTCGTAATTCATGGAAAAGCGACTTCTTATTGCTCTTGCTCTGGCTGCGATCGTCATCGTCGTCTCCCAGAAGCTCTTTCCTGCCCCACCTGTACCGATAAAGCTGGCAGTAGATAGCACGGCACTCGCAACTGCGAGAAATTCGGCTACGGTTCTGCGTGGAGCAGATTCGATGACTCCAACCGGCGCAACTCACGAAGGTGAGACGGCGGTTCCCGGAAAAACGGGGATCGCTGAAGCGAAAGCGGAAACGTTGAGCGTGGTCACGCCAAAGGCGACGTATCATTTCACGCCGCTCGGAGCTGAACCACTCGACGTCGTGCTCAATGACTATCGCGTGATGCCCAAGGTCAGCAACCAGAACGTAAATTTGGGGCGTCGCAGAGTGCCGCTGTTGAGCTATGCGATGTTGAGAGGGAAGGACACCCTGCAGCTGGACAAGATCAAGTTCGATGTCGACAGCTCCGTACACGGCGCCAGCCCGGGCATCGCGTTCGTTACGGATGTTCAGGGGGCGCACATCAAGATTGCCTATACGTTCACTGGCGAGGGTTATCTCGCAAACGTACACGGCACCGTGAAAGGCATCGATTCCACTTCGGTGCTTCTAATCCGAATGCATCGAGGATTGCCCTTCGTCGAAGCCGATTCCTCCGACGACCTGCGAAGCCTCGCATACGTCGCCAAACCACTGCACGAGGACGCGCACAGCATCCCATTCACCAAGCTGGATTCACTGGCACCCACTGTCGAACGTGACTCACTCGCCTGGGTCGCGAGTAAGAACAAGTATTTCCTGCTTGCCCTGATCGCGACGCCACCTGGGAAACCGTTTGGTGCGGCTGTATTTACGCGCGGTCTTCACGAGCCGAAGGCCGTGACTTCGGCGGATGCGCTGATTCTGCAGCCACTGACGCAGAACGGTGAATTCGCCTTCGACATGTACTCCGGTCCGCAGGAGTGGCGCCGGCTGCATCAAATGGGGCGGAATCTCGAGCATGTGAATCCGTACGGCTCCTTCCTTCGACCGATCGTGCAACCCTTCGCAACGATCGTCATGCAGGTTGTACTCTGGATTCACGACCGGCTCAAAGTCAACTACGGATGGGTGCTGATCATCTTCGGCATCACGATTCGGCTGTTGCTCTGGCCGCTGAACCAAGGGGCAATGCGCAACAGCCTGAAGCTGCAGCGCATTCAGCCTCAGCTGCAGGAGATTCAGAAGAAGTACAAATCGAATCCAGAGAAACTACAATCCGAGATGAGCAAACTCTATCGTGAACACGGTATGAGTCCTTTGACGCCGCTCGCGGGATGCCTGCCGATGCTCATCCCTATGCCAGTCCTGTTCGCGCTGTACTTCGTTTTCCAGAACACGATCGAGTTCCGTGGCGTGTCCTTTCTCTGGCTCCCGGATCTCTCGCAACGTGATCCGTTGTTCATCCTGCCGGCGGTGATGGGCATCTCGATGTACGTGCTGTCGTGGATCAGCCTGCGCTCGGGACCGCCGAACCCACAGGCGAAAATGATGGCGTACATCTTTCCCGTGATGATGGTGGTGTTCTTCTGGCGCCTCGCATCCGGGCTCAATCTCTATTATGCGGTCCAGAACGTGGCAACGCTTCCGCAGCAGTGGTTGATCGCGCGCGAACGAGCGAAGCTGGCCGTCACTCCGACGAGCGGATGATCTCCGCACCGTGACCTCAGCAGCCGCGCCTGCATCCGGGGAGCGACTCCGCATCACCTACGTCGGCCATGCGACGCTCTTGCTTCGATTCGCAGACGTCTGCGTGCTGACCGATCCGAATTACGACGATAAGCTCGGCTACTTCCTTCCACGGGTTACGCCCCCCGGTGTAGAGATGGTCGAGCTTCCTCGTGTCGACGCGATATTGCTGACACATGCGCACGCGGATCATCTCTCTTTTCGAACGCTGCGCGCGCTTCCGGCGCACATCCCCGTATTTGCGCCACCGGTCGTTGCCCAGTGGCTGCAGCGCGCCGGCATCGCTTCCGCTCGCCCGCTAGCCGCGGGAGAGCACGTGCAGATCGGCGCGCTCGCGATTACGGCAGCACCGGCGAAACATGTGGGCGCTCGCTATGGGATAGACCGCTGGCGTGGCGATGCGCACATGTATCTGCTCGACGATGGCGCCTCGTCCGTGCTCTTCACGGGGGACACCGCGATCACGCCGGCGGCGGTCGAGCTTGTTCAGCGAATTGCGCCCCGTTGCGTCGATGTCGCGCTGCTACCGATCGGCGATGCGCCGTGGTGGAAACGGAGGCTGTTTCGTCGCGGACATCTCACGCCGGCGGACGCACTCACACTGTTCGAGCAGGTAAACGCCAGGCTGTTCGTGCCCTTTCACTGGGGCACCTTCCGCCACGTCACGTCGGGCGCCTACGATGCCATCAATGTGCTGCGCGCGCTGCTTCCGGGCTACGCACGTCGCGCCGACGTTCGGATCATCTTGCCAGGTGAGACGTTGCTTCTCGCGGCCGACGATCGATGACATCACGCACCGCCATTCTGCCCGGAGCGACCGATACTATCGTCGCACAGGCTACACTCGGCGCGAGAAGCGCCCTCGCCGTGATCCGTCTGTCGGGTCCGAACGCGCACAGGATCGGCGCTGCACTGCTCTCTCCGTGGAGATCGACACCGCGCCTGTCGTATCTCTCCACGCTGCGTGATCCGACGAGCAAGCAGGCGATCGATCGCGGCATCGTCACCGTGTACGCCGGTCCCTCATCGTACACCGGTGAGGACATGATCGAGTTGTCACTTCACGGCGGCGAGGTCGGACCAGCACTTGCGATCAACGCTCTGCTCGCTGCCGGCGCTAGGCCAGCGCTGCCAGGAGAGCTGACTCGTCGCGCGCTGCTCAATGGGAAGATGGATCTGCTGCAGGCGGAAGCCGTCGGTGATCTCATCGACGCGCGCTCGCGCGCGATGCACGATGTCGCACTGCTCCAGCTCGCCGGGCATCTCTCCGTGCGTCTGGCGGCATTGCGCGAGCAGATCATCGAGATGGAGGCGCTCCTCGCGTATGACGTCGACTTCCCCGAGGAGGATGACGGCCCCGTCGATCACAGCCGCATTCGACGCGCGGCGCTAGGCACACTCGCGACGATCGATACGTTGCTCTCGACCGCAGCGACCGGAGAGATGATTCGGGGCGGTGCTGCCGTCGTCATCGCGGGCGCGCCGAATGCCGGAAAGTCATCGCTCTTCAACGCGCTCGTCGGGACGCGTCGCGCCATCGTTACCGACATTCCAGGGACTACGCGCGATGCGCTCGAAGCGATGATCGACATCGATCAGTGGCCCATTCGGCTCGTCGACACCGCCGGCCTCCGTGTGAGCGATGACATGGTCGAACGGCTTGGCATCGAGGTCGCAGAAGCACACGTCGCAGGCGCAGTGCTCGTTTTGGTCTGCGGCGAGAATGTGGAATCGCTGTCGATGGCTATCGAGAGTGTACGCCGGCTGACGACTGCGGCGCTGATCGCGGTCGGGACCAAAAGCGACGCCGATGCAATCTCCGAGCGGGCGGCGAGCGCATTGCTTTCGCTGCACGGTGCGACTGCGGAGCTTCGCTACATCCCCGTGAGCGCACACACGGGTGCGGGTCTCGCGGCGCTCGCGAAGAATATTGCGGAAATACTGGAGCGCGACAGCACGCCGCTCTCGAGCGGCAATCCGATCATCACACGCGAGCGGCATCGCGTCGCGCTTACGAGGGCGCGCTCAGAGGTGGCGGCGTTTCTCGAGCTGCGGGAAGGAGCAAGCGGATTGCCGGCGACCGTTGCCGCCGTGCATCTGCACAGCGCGCGCGGATATCTCGAGGAGCTTGTCGGCGTGCTCGACGTCGAAGATGTGCTCGATCGCGTTTTCAGCTCGTTCTGTGTTGGTAAGTAGCGTTACGCCGACGCAGCGGTGAGACTCGAAATCGCCGAGATCTCCTCGGCGCTTGCGCGAACCGTCCACGCCATGCCGCGCTCCGCGACCGCGCGCTCGACCATGCGACTGCCCAGGTAATAGCCGGCACGCTCGGGGAGAACGTACTGGTCGATGGTGCGCGATTCGTCGCTCAACCCGCCGGAAAGGTATCGGAGGCGCAGCCCAAGTCCTGCGCGCTCGAGATCCGGGGCGACCGAGCGTGCGAGCACACCTTCGAGCTCTCGTATGCGCGCGTACTGGCGACGCGAGTATCCATAGTACTCCCACTCGGCGTGCCCGGGGCTCACCACGCGTGCGACCTCGACCGCGATGCCCTCGTTGATCACGTGCTCGCGCAGTGAGGCGCGGCGACCGGTGTCCCAGTAGCTATAATAGCCCTCCGACTCACTGATGAGTTGACGCAACGCGCTGCGGCTCGAAGGCGACGTATAGCGTACCGCATGTGCAATTTCGTGCGCGAGCCACAGCGGAATCAGCGCGGGGTCGAGGCCAAGTCCCTGTGTATCGGGGTTTGCCACTCCGGTGAAGTGCTCGAGGCAGACGAAGGCGATGCCTCGACCATCGGAAACCAGCTCGCCCGCGTTGGCAGCGCCGACGCCAACCATGAGGACGACATCGATGTCGGAATCGAGCTCGAGTAACGTTCCGCATCGGTATTCAGTTTCTCTCGCCAGCGAAACGACATCAGTTCGTTCCAGCATAGCGCGCAAATCCTGCCGATCGGCCCGCATGACCGAGCGAGCTACGTCATCGAAGTGCGATGTGTCGGGATCGAGTACGTAGTTGCGCCAGTATGGCTCGAGAATGCGGAGGTGGGACGTGTAGTAGC
>JBDTJH010000060.1:0-10581 GCA_039935955.1 Gemmatimonadaceae bacterium | reverse complement strand
CGACGTCCGTGTTGATGCGATAGATCTCGGGCCACAGGAACGGATCGTTGAGATATTGGTGAGCGATATCCCAGAGCGTGTCGCCCTTCTTCACCGTGTGCGTCTGCCCGGTGGTCGTCGTGGTTTCTGTGGTGCTCTGCGTCGTCTGCGTAGAGTCCTGCGCGGCGAGGGGCGCTGAGGCGACCACTGAGCCGAGAAGCGCCGCGAGCAAACCGCCACGACGGAACGGTACGTTGCGCATGTGTAGACTGTCCTGTGTTCGCAAGGGAAGAAACCCGCTCGCATGACCAAGCTGTGTCGCTCGACGATAACGGCATCGCGAGCGCGTGCGACCGAGCTACCGGGCTACCCCCAGACGACGCCTGAAAGCGCGCAGGGTAACCGAATACGGTGCGCGGGGTTGGCGACGAATGAAGTGGCACCGGCGAAGGATGCCACGCCGCGCCCACTCAGGATGACCGGGTCGATCACGCATCGTGGTACCGATCGACGCCCCGCCCGATCACAGCTACGCGCGACATCGCCGTGGCGCTCGCGACGCCGCTCAGTACCTAAGATTCAGTCGAAGCGAGGCAGCGGTTGCTGTGGCCCGTACGCCAGGGCGGGCCACTGGACAGTACATGACGAGGGACGATAGTATACCAGGGTATAGGATCTCAGTCGTGCCCCCCCCGGAGCTCGCCATGGCTCACAGCATTCGCGAACGTGCCAAGCTGCTCAACCGCATCAAGCGAATCCGCGGGCAGCTCAATGGCATCGAAAAACTCCTCGAAGCGGAAGGCGATTGCGGCGCCGTGCTGCAAACGCTCGCCGCCACACGGGGTGCGCTCAACGGCCTCATGGCCAAAATTCTCGAGGACCACATTCGCTTTCACGTCATCGATCCTGCGCTCGCACGCGACTCCGAACAGGCACAGGCCGCAGAGCAGCTCGTGGATCTCGTTCACAGCTATCTGAAGTAGCACCACCGCACTCGCCCTCGATGACCATGCCCTTCTCTGCCGCCTAGCACCGACTCGCATGGCACAGCCGATCATCCCCGTTCGCCTCCCGTCCGGGAGCGATGCGCCGCACGGGCAGCCAATCGCGCCCCCCACGCCGCGGTGGGTCGACGCACTCATGCTCTGCTTGGTTGCCACCGTCGCATACGGGATCATGCGCGCGGCGGCCGAGTGGCGTGCGCCGCTCTCGCCCAACGTGCAGGTGAGCCTCTCGGCGCGGCACCTGCCCTACTATGCCGGCCTCTCCACGCTCCGCATGACGATCGCGTATGTAATCTCGCTCGCCTTCAGTCTCGCGTACGCGCGCATCGCCGCGGGTAGCCGCGCCGCCGAGCGATTCATGCTTCCGCTGCTCGACATCCTGCAGAGCATTCCGATCCTGTCCTTCATGCCCGGCGTGGTGCTCGGACTCGCGGCGCTCTTTCCCGGGCGCACTCTTGGACTCGAGCTCGCAGCGATCATTCTGATCTTCACGAGCCAGGCGTGGAATCTCGCCTTCAGCTTTCATCAGTCGCTGCTCACGATCCCGCGCGAGCTCAGCGAAGCCGCCACCGTGTACCGACTCGGCTTCTGGCGCCGCTTCACGCGACTCGAGCTTCCGTTCGGCGCCATCTCCCTCATCGCGAATAGCATGATGAGCTGGGCCGGCGGATGGTTCTTTCTCATGGCGTCGGAGCAGTTCACGCTCGGATCGAGCAACCTGCGTCTCCCGGGGCTGGGTTCATACCTCGCGGCCGCGGCCGACGCGGGCGATACGCGTGCGCTCGTGCTCGGGCTCGCCACGCTCATCTTCGTAATCGTCGCGCTCGACCAACTGCTCTGGCGCCCGCTCGTTGCGTGGTCGGACCGCTTCAAGCTCGAGCAGTCCGGTGGCGACGCGCCGCAGTCGCGCCTCCTCAATGCACTGCGCGGGTCGACGATGCTGGTCTGGATCGGTGATCACGCGACGCGGCCCATCGCAGGCGCGCTCGATCGCTGGCTCGGCTCCGTGGGACGCGTCGACCGCCACAATCGCGCACCGGTGCGCGATGTACGCTTGCGTATCGCGCGATGGGCACCGCTGCTCGTTCTGCTCGCGTTCGTGCTCTGGGGCGCCGTCGCAACGATTGGCGTGCTCGCGGGGCTTGGCTGGAGCGATTGGCGTCTCGTCGCGCTCAGCGCTGGCGCGACCTTTCTGCGCACGACGATCGCGCTCGTGCTCGCTGCAGCGTGGACGATACCAGTCGGCGTCGCCATCGGGACGAACCCGCGCTGGGCGCGGCGCGCGCAGCCGCTCGTGCAAATCACCGCGTCCGTGCCCGCCACCGCCGTGTTCCCCGTGCTACTGCTCGCTCTCCTCGCGCTCCCGGGAGGACTCAACATCGCCGCGGTGGCGCTCATGCTGCTCGGCACGCAGTGGTACGTACTCTTCAACGTCATCGCGGGCGCGATGGCCATACCGTCCGACCTGCGCGAGGTCGCGTCCAACTATCGCGTCACCGGATGGCGCCGGTGGAAGACGCTCATTCTCCCGGCGATCTTTCCGTACCTCGTGACGGGGATGATCACCGCGACGGGCGGCGCGTGGAACGCGAGCATCGTCTCCGAGTACGTAACCTTCGCTGGGCACAAGGAGAGCACGATCGGGCTCGGCTCGCTGATCGCGCAGGCCGCGGAGCGAGGCGAATTCCGCCTGCTGCTGGCGGGAACGCTCGTGATGGCAGCAATCGTCATCGCGTGCAACCGGCTCATGTGGAGGAAACTCTATACGCTCGCCGAAGCGCGCTATCGACTGGACTAGGGGCACGGAATGAGCAGACGCGCATGAGTGATATCAATAAGATCGGGGCGATGCCCTCGATGACGGCGAACGCGCTGCTCAGTGCGCGCGATGTGATGAAGTACTTCGGCGACGATCGTCGCCCCGTCCTCGAACACGTTTCGGTGGAGCTGCACGAGGGCGACTTCGTCGCACTGCTCGGTCCTTCCGGCTCAGGGAAGTCGACGCTGCTGCGCATCCTCGCCGGGCTGATGGATCCGTCGAGTGGGGAGGTGCTGGTGCACGGCGAGCCGCTCGACGGGCCGAATCCGAACGTCGCCATCGTCTTTCAGAGCTTCGCGCTCTTTCCATGGCTCGACGTGCTCCAGAACGTGGAGCTCGGACTGCTCGCGATGGAGGTGCCGGAAGAGGAGCGTCGGCTGCGCGCGACGAAGGCCATCGATCTCATCGGACTCGACGGATTCGAGGAAGCCTTTCCGAAGGAGCTTTCCGGCGGCATGAAGCAGCGCGTGGGCTTCGCGCGCGCGCTCGTCGTCCAGCCCGAGGTGCTATTCATGGATGAGCCGTTCTCCGCACTCGATGTTCTGACAGCGGAGAATCTGCGCACGGAGCTGCAGGATCTCTGGCTCGCCAAGACGATGCCGACGAAGGCGGTTGTAATGGTCACGCACAACATCGACGAGGCGGTGTCGCTCGCAGACCGCATTCTCGTATTCGGCGCGAATCCGGGGCACATTCGCGTGGAACTCAAGGGGCTGTCGCCCGCGGATCGTACATCGAAAGGCGCTGCGCGCTCGCGGCTGGTGGAGCTCATCTACCGCATCATGACGAATCCGGAGGACGACGCGGTCGCGATCGTCGAACAGAGCTTGCAGGGGCGCCCGCGACCCGCGGCGTCAACTCGAGGGAGGCGGCGCGGGGAGACGACGCACGCGCGGCGCTATCAGGTGCTTCCCGACGTGAGCATCGACGACCTCACGGGACTCGTGCAGTACCTTGGCGGCATCGGCGGCAATGCGTCGGTACAGGATCTCGCGCGCGACCTGCAGATGCGCGCCGACGATCTCCTCGCGATCGTGGAGGCGACCGACCTGCTCGGCTTTGGCGACCTGCAGGAGCGACAGGTCGTGCTCACGCCAATCGGCACGCGCTTCGCCGATGCGGAGACGGACGAGGAGAAAGCGATCTTTCGCTCGCAGGCGCTCGACCACATCGCGCTCATCCACCACATCGTGCGCGACCTCGAGTCGGCGCCGTCGCACACGGTAGAGGCCGAGCGCGTCATCGATGAACTCGAGCACAGCTTCAGCGGCGAGGAGGCGCGCCGCCAGTTCGAGACGGCCGTAGACTGGGGGCGCTACGCGGAACTGTTCACGTACGACGACTCATCGGGCGAGCTCACGCTCGACGAGGAGCATCGACCGCGACGGTGAGCGCATCAGTCGGGGGCGGATCGCTAGAGCAGAAAGTAGTCCGCGATCACGCCAGCGGCCCCGAGCATTGCAATCGCGGTGATCAGCCTCGCGGTTCTACGCGTCAGTGCGGCGTCTTGCCCGAAGCGGGCGATGAGGGGCAGATCGACGAACGCGCTCGTGATCGTCGCAATGATCGCGCTGGTTCCGGCGATGCGCGCAGTCAGCGTGCCCGCCACGGCCAGATTCGCCGCCGAGGCCACCGTGCTCGCACTGGAGACGACGCCGCCCGCGACGCTGACGACGTACAATCCCGCCTCGCCAAGCAGCCGCTGGGCGAGCGTGGCCGCGATCTGCAACCCGAGAAAGATCAACCCGAATTTGAGTGCCGAGGCCAGCGAGAATGGCGACTTCTGCATCACCGGACTTACCGTGTGCCCGCTCGGCTCGCCGGATTCCCCGACTGGCGTTGCGCTCGCGGCATCCAGCCTCGTGCGGCGATGAGCCCAGAGCGCTGCGATCACGGTTCCAGCGAGCATGAGTGCGAGCGACGCGGATGCACTCGCGAAGGCCTCTGGCGCGAGCAGTCCAAGGATGATCCCGTTTCGCACCAGCATCGCTGCCGTGGCGAGTACGATCCCCCGATACGCCGGGTCGCGGAGCGCGCCATTACTCTCGCGCACGCGAGCCGCAAGCTCGGTCACCGTGATGGTGCTGTTGATGAATCCGCCGAGAAAGCCCGTGAGCTCGATCCCCCGCGCACCGTACAGATTGAGCAGGATGTAGTTCACGAAACCGAGTGATGCGATGAGTACGACGGACACCCAGGCGGCACGCGGATCGATGAGGTTCCATCGATCGACGGTTCCAATGGGGAGTACCGGATAGATCACGAACGCCAGAATCGCGAGGAGCACGGCCGAGCGGAGCTCGGATTCGCTCAGCGTGTGGCTGAAGCCCGCGAGGGGCTCCTTCCACGCGAGCAGCGCCGCCGTGCCGACGCCGAGCAGCGTCGGCGTGAAGGTGTGGCCCTGTCCGGCGAGCACGCCAGCGAAGCCGATGACGAACAATGCCGCTGAAGTCGTAATCTGCGCGCCTTCTCCGGTACGAATCGTCTCGAAGTTGAGGAGCACCACGAGAATCCCGAGCAAGCCGAGTGCGAGCAGCGAGAACGGCTCGCCGATCAGACCACCGGCCGCGCCCAGAAGCGCCGCGAAGGCAAAGGTGCGCAGCCCGGCTTCCTTGCGGCGACGCTCGCGCTCGATGCCGACGAACAACCCGATCGCAAGCGCGAGTGACAGGCGCGCGAGCGTTGGCGCGTACGGGAGCACAGATGATTCGGGATTCACCCGCGCGCCTCCCGGCGACGCGTGACGCGCGCGAACACGATTGCGTGCGCGCGCGGTCCCCCCATTTCTCCGCCGACCAACGGAACGCTAGAAGGGCAGGTCGTCGTCTTCCGTATCCAGATTGCCGCGGAAGTCCTCGAAGTCGCCACCCGCCGGCGCCGCCGTGCCTGCGCCCGCCCCGCGCGACCCGCCCGCTGCCGCACGCGGACGCGAGCTCGATGCATCGCCCTCGAAGCTGTCGCTGCCACCTGTCTTCCCGCTGAGCATGATCAGCTCGCGCACGTTGATCTCGGTGGTGTAGCGTGTCTGGTTCTCCTTGTCCTGCCACTGCCGGTACTCGATGCGCCCCTCGACATAGATCTTGTCGCCCTTCTTGAGGTAGCGCTCGACGATGTCCGCCAGCGTGGACGCCTTGCTGTTCCAGACGACGCAGCGATGCCACTCCGTCTTCTCCTGCTTATCCCCGCTCGGACCGCTCCAGCTTCGGCTGGTGGCCAGCGAGAATGTGGCGACGCGATTGCCGCCGGTGGTGGACCGGACCTCGGGATCGGCGCCGAGATTGCCGATCAGGGTGACCTTGTTCAGGCTGCGACTCATATGGATCTCCTGGCAGTTGGCGAGTGACCTCGCCGGACAGAGTATAGAGCGAATGCGACCGGCGCGCCAACGGACCGGCGCAGCCATTCCCCTTCTATTGCATACCCCTCTGACTCACCTGGGTGCGGCCGGAACGAGGTCGAGCCGCAGTACCAGCGCGTCCTCTTTCGGGCGACGGTAGTACTCCTTCCGGCGCCCGATCTCGAGGAAGCCGCGAGAGCCGTACAGCGCGCGCGCAGCAACGTTCGAATCGCGCACCTCGAGATAGAGCGAGTCCACCTTCGCCTTCCGCACGGCGGCGATCGCTCCGTCGAGCAGCTTCGCGCCGATGCCGTGCCGACGCGCCTCGTTCGCCACCGCGAGATTCCCTATCTCCCCCTCGTCGAGCACGAACCACGCGACGACATAGCCGCGCACCGAACCGCCGGCATCGGCGATGAGGAAGGCCACGCGCGGATCGCCGATGAGTTCGAGGAATGCGCTCCGGCTCCACGGATCGCCGAACGCCGACTGCTCGATCGCGAGCACCGCGTCGATGTCGCCATCGCGCGCCGCGCGAAGTACGAGTGGCACCCGCGCATCGTGGTGCGCCACTCCGCCTCCCGTATCCTCGCCGATGCGCATCGCTACGCCACCGGCAGCGGACGGCCGTGCGCGAGCTCCCACTTTACCTGCGCCTCCGCGAGCCGCCCGTAGTCGGGCTCCCACGCGGCGAGCGAAAGCTGTGGCATTGCGAGCCACGCGCCGAGCCGCACGATGTTCCCGGCGCGCGGCAGCGTGCGGCGCGGAAGTTCTTCCGGTCCGATCACGGTTGCCTGCAGCAGCTCCGCCTCGCGCGAGAGCGTGTCGCGATGCACGAGCCGCACGGGCGCGAGCGCCGTCACCTCCTCTCCCTCGCGCTGGTACGCGGCCGCGAACACCTCGCCGCGCAGCGCGTCGAGAATCGCGACGTACACACCGTCCGCGAGCGACGGGTCGGCGGCGATGAGCGCGAGCGACGGGACGGCGAATAGCGGGATCGAGTGCGCGAATGCGATGCCCTTTGCGAGCGACGCGGAGACGCGAAGGCTCGTGAAGCTTCCCGGACCCGCGCCGCATACGATACGATTCAGGTCGTGCGTCGTCGCGCCGGCCTCGTTCAGTGCGGCGTCGATGGCGGGGAGGAGATGCTCCTCCGCGCCGCCACGCATGGCTACTTCCCGCGCGGCGAGCAGCTCGTCGCCGCGGAGCACCGCGACGGAGCCCGTCGACGTCGCCGCCTCGAGCGCGAGCGTCAACGCGCCACTCATCCCGCGAGGAGGAGTCTGCGCTCCTCGTCGGCAGGATCAAGCTCCAGATCGATCGGCACCGCGTCGGCCGGAATTCGATCGCCGCCGCGCTCCGGCCACTCGACGAGAATGAGGGCGTGCGAGCGCAGCATGTCGTCCCAGCCGAGGTTCGTGAGATCCTCGGGCTTGCTCAGGCGATAGAGATCGAGATGATAGATCGGGAAGCGGTCGCCCTTGTACTCGTGCACGAGCGCGTACGTCGGACTCGTGACCTCCGTCGTCACACCCGCGCCGCGACAGATCGCCTGCACGAGCGTCGTCTTCCCCGCTCCGAGCTCCCCCGCGATCGCGACGACGAGCCTTCCGTGCAGCGATTTGCCGAAGCGCTCCCCCCACGCAATGAGCTCATCGCGCGTCACCGCGAGATGGCCGCGCGGCGCGCCATCCGGCACGATGTGGTGATGCTCGTCCATTAGCGCGGCGCCCGAATGCGGCTGAAGCCATCCCCGCGCTTCGAACCCATCGCGGCCGTGCTCCCGCCGCCACGCGCCTTCACTTCGAGCAGCTGGTCGCGCAGCGCCGCCGCGGACTCGAAGTCGAGACTCGCCGCGGCCTCCTTCATCTGCGACTCGAGCAACTCGATCAGCGTCGCCTGATCCATCTCGCTCGCGTACGTCGCCATCTGCTCGGCCACCTTCTTCGTCTTGTCATCTCTCTCGCCGCGCGCATCCGCCACGCGTGTGATGAAGCGCACCTGGTCCGTGCTCTTCACCACCGATGTCGGCGTAATGCCATGCTCGACATTATGCGCACGCTGGATCTCGCGGCGCCGCTTGGTCTCGTCAATGCATCGCGCCATCGAGCCCGTGATCCGGTCCGCGTAGAAGATCGCGCGCCCTTCGACATGCCGCGCCGCGCGCCCCGTCGTCTGGATGAGCGAGCGATCGCTGCGCAGAAATCCCTCCTGATCCGCATCGAGCACCGCGACCAGCGACACCTCGGGAAGATCGAGTCCTTCGCGCAGCAGGTTGATGCCGACCAGCACATCGAAATCGCCAAGGCGTAGTCCGCGGATGATCTCCACGCGCTCGATCGCATCGATGTCCGAATGCATGTACCGCACGCGCACGCCCATCTGCTGCAGATAGTCCGTCAGATCCTCGGCCATCCGCTTGGTGAGCGTCGTGACGAGCACGCGCTCGTTGCGCTTTTCGCGCAGCCGGATCTCGCCGAGCAGGTCGTCGACCTGGCCGCGCACGGGGCGCACTTCGATCTCGGGATCGACGAGCCCCGTTGGCCGAATGATCTGCTCGACGACGACGCCCTCCGACAGCTGCAGCTCGAGATCGCCCGGCGTCGCGGAGACGAAGAGTGCGCGCGGCGTGGGCTTGAGGAACTCGTCGAACATCAGCGGGCGATTGTCGAGCGCGCTCGGCAGACGGAACCCATAGTCGACGAGCGTGAGCTTGCGCGCGCGATCGCCGTTGAACATTCCGCCGATCTGCGGCAGGGAGACATGCGATTCGTCGACGACCACGAGGAAGTCCTCGGGGAAAAAGTCGAAAAGACAGGACGGACGCTCGCCCGACAGCCGCCCCGAGAGATGGCGCGAATAGTTCTCGATGCCCGCACACGTGCCGACCTCGAGCATCATCTCGATGTCGAAGTTGGTGCGCGACTCGAGGCGCTGCGCCTCGAGGAGCTTCCCCTGCTCGCGCAACATCGTCAGCCGCTCGGCGAGCTCCGAGCGAATGAGGCCGATGGCGCGCTCGAGGGTGGGACGCGAGGTGACGAAGTGCTTCGCGGGATAGATCGCCGCGCGCGCGAGGTCTGCGATCGTCTCACCGGTGACGGAGTCGATCTTCGAGATCTTCTCGACCTCGTCGCCCCACATTTCGATGCGGACGCCCTGCTCCTCGTACGCGGGAAAGATTTCGACCGTGTCGCCGCGCACACGGAAGGTGCCGCGCTCGAAGGAGACATCGTTGCGCGCGTACTGGATGCCGACGAGTGCGCGGAGGATATCGTCGCGAGCGCGTACGTCGCCGCGCGTAATGCTCACCATGCGCGCGCGATACTCGACCGGATCGCCAAGCCCGTAGATCGCGGAGACGGTGGCGACGATGATGACGTCCTCGCGCTCCATGAGGCTCGACGTCGCGCGCAGGCGCAGGCGGTCGATGTCCTCGTTGATCGACGCATCCTTCTCGATGTACGTATCCGATGACGGCACGTACGCTTCCGGCTGATAGTAGTCGTAGTACGAGACGAAGTACTCGACCGAGTTGTGCGGGAAGAAGCTCTTCAACTCACCGTAGAGCTGCGCGGCGAGCGTCTTGTTGTGCGAGAGGACGAGCGTCGGCTTGCCATGCGCCTTGATGACGTTGGCGACGCTCATGGTCTTCCCCGAGCCGGTGACGCCGAGGAGCGTCTGGAAGCGGTCCCCGCGCTTGAGCCCAGCGGTGAGCTCGGCGATGGCGCGCGGCTGATCGCCAGCGGGGTGAAATGGTGCCTGGAGGTCGAATTCGGCCATGCGGAAATATAACGAATTCGGGCAATGTTCGGCCGACAATTCGGACGAATCTACTGCCGCTTGTCCACCCGCTCCCGCCGCTCTGCGCTCGAGATTCCCTTCACCTTACGGATGAGCCTGGTGATTTTCAGCAAGTGGGCAAGATTCTCCACCTCGAGCATCACCGATCCCGAGATGCTGCCGCCGAGTCCCGACTTGAGCTCCATGCTCTTGATACTCGTTCCGCTCTCGGTAATAGCGGCAGCGACGTCGGCGTACAGCCCGCGCCGGTCCGAGCCCTCGAGCGCAAGGCGTACGAGAAAGAGCTCGCCTTCCTGCTCCTTCCAGTCGATTTCCAGGCGACGCTCCGGCTCCTCTGCGAGCGAGAGCACGTTGGGACAGTCCGAGCGGTGAATACTCACACCGCGCCCGCGCGTGACGTAGCCGACTACGGGATCACCCGGCACCGGCTGGCAGCACTGGGAGTAGCGCACCATGAGCCCGTCGACGCCCTGGATGCGGACGCCGCGCGCGGGGCCGCGCATGCGGCGCACGAGACGCTCGATCGTGCTCGCCTTCGCCGGGGCCTCGTTCGCCTCCTCCGGGAACATGAGCTTGAGCGCCTGCGCGATCGCAATGTCCCCCTGTCCGATCGACGAGATGAGGTGCTTCGAGTCGTTGAG
>JBDTJH010000059.1:0-49079 GCA_039935955.1 Gemmatimonadaceae bacterium | reverse complement strand
CCCGGACGCATCGCGACGAAGTTGCATCCGCTCGCCCACTGCTCGCGCTCCTGCACCGAGCGGCGCGTGCCGCCGCAGAACACCGGCGTCATCGGCAGCCCGACGTGCTCGAGCGCCGCGAAGACGTTCGGCATCTCCTGCATGTGCTCGTTCCCCTTCTTGCGAAAGAGAATCGGCAGTCGCTCGGGCCCGATGAAGTGCGGCGGATATACGGCGCACAGTTCGCGGTCGAGCTGCGTGAAGATCATGTCGAGGTGGATCGCCGTATTCTCCTTCGGCATCACGACGACGATGACGTTCGTGATCGGCGTGTCCTCGAAGAGTCGTGCAGTGAGATGGTCGATCGCCGCGGGACTCGAGCGCTCACTGAAGCCGATGATCACGGTGTCATGGCGCAGCGGATGCACGTCGCCACCTTCCAGCGTGTAGTTGTGCCGCCGCTCGGCCGCGCCGTCGTAGAGAATCCCCTTATTCGCCAGCAGCGGATGGTGCAGGAAAAGGAGCTTCATGATGAGCTCCTCCGACCAGCGCACGGCGTAGCGCATCGAACCGATCATGACATGGTCGCCGACGACCATCGCGGTGTCGCGCGTGAAGAACAAATTCGGAAGCGGCGGCAGGAGATAGCCGCCCTCGTTCAGCGAGCGCGCGAGTGGACCGGGCTCCTCCTCCTCGCCCTCGATCAGCATCTCGACGAGCTTCTCGGGGCTGCGCGCCTCGATCTCGCGCGCGAGCGGGCCGGACGGGACGATGTCGAGCGTCTCGCGCACGAGCAGGTCGCGCGCCGCTGGAATCGAGACGACGTCGGCGAGCAGGTCGCGTACGGACAGGACGGTCGTGAAGCGCTCGAGTATCGCCACCAGCCGGCGATGCTCCTTTTGCGCGTTCTCGAGGTCGATGATGTCGTCGTACAGGAAGTCTTCGCGGGTGTCGGGAGTGACCGCGAGGAGCTCCGGGCCGGGCAGGTGGACGAGCACCGAGCGCAGCCGGCCGATTTCCGAGCAAACGTGTACTGGCATGATTACACACAAGTTAACCGCACGGGCATCATGCCAGCCACCCGTTCAACTAGCCTGTTACGACGCGCCGTTCTATCTTGTGAATGAATTCACAAGCCGCGACGCCCTTGAAGAGAATCGCAGAGTCGACCGTCCGCCGAATGTCGCTCTATCTCCGCTTCCTCGAGGAATTCGAGGGCGCGGGGCTGACGACCGTGTCCAGCGACGAGCTGGCCGCGCGCGGCGGCACGACGTCCGCACAGGTCCGAAAGGATCTTTCCTTCTTCGGCTCCTTCGGCAAACGCGGACTTGGCTACCAGGTCTCGGAGCTCACGCAGAACATGCGTCGCATCCTCGGGCTCGAGCGCGACTGGCGGGTGATCATCGTCGGCGTCGGCAAGATCGGCGCGGCGCTCGCCCAGTACGAGGGTTTCCAACAGCGCGGCTTTCACGTTATTGGCTTGTACGACTCGGACCCGGCGAAGATCGGTCGTGAGATCTACCATCTCCCCGTGCGCGCGATCGAGTCGCTCGCCGAGGACAATCGCGCGCGGCCTGTGGACATCGCGGTGATCGCGGTGCCCGCATCCGCTGCGCAACGCGTCGTCGATCAGGTGGTCGCCTCGGGAATCTCGGGAATCATGAGCTTCGCGCCGATCCAGCTCCACGTCCCTTCCGACGTCACACTCAACACGGTGAACATGGCGATGGAGCTCGAGCGGTTGTCGTACGCGTTGTCGAATCGAGAGTAGGGCAACGAAGGCCTGAGAATAGTCAGCGCCCGATTCACGGAGCAGAAGCATTTGCAGCTGTAGAAGCGTTTCCGTTTAGTCCGTTGGTTGCGGCTCCTAAAGTGGTGACGCTTCCCTTGTCAGCCCATTCTTCTGCCGGGTACTACGCCCAAAGCTTGAGCGCCCGGCCCAGCGCGTAGAATTGCGGGGCGCTGAGGGTTTCGGGGCGTGCGTCGGGGTCGATTCCCGCCATCGCGAGCGCCGACTCGGCATCGGCCGCGCTACGTTCCGCTACCGTGCGTACCACGCGACGTATCTGCTTGCGACGGAGCGCGAAGGCCGCCTGCACGAAGATCCGAAATGGCTCCTCGACGCCCGGCGCCACCACCGGCACCGCACGCGGCGTCACGCGCACCACCGCGCTGTCGACGCGCGGGGGCGGGTTGAATGCGCCCGACGGAATTCTGAAGAGCATCTCCACCTCGGCGACCGCTTGCACGTTCACGCTCAGCGCGCCGTAGTCATCTGCGCCCGGCGGCGCCGCCATCCGCGCGGCGACCTCTTTCTGCACGAGTAGCACCGAGCGCAGCGCGCGCGGCTGCCTGAGCGCCTGGAAGAGAATCGGGGTGGTGATGTAGTACGGCACGTTCCCCGCGAGTGCGTACGCGCCTCCCGCGACCTCGCCGAGATTCGTCTCGAGCACGTCGCCCTCGATGATCGTGAGCCGCGGCTCGTGCGCGTACTTCTCGCGCAGCAGCTCCACGAGCTTTCGGTCGATCTCGATCGCGACCACGCGGGCGGCACGCGCGAGCAGCGCATCGGTGAGCGAACCGCGCCCCGGGCCGATCTCCACCACTGTCTCATCCGGCGCGAGCGCTACCGCATCGGCGATGCGCGCGAGGATGCGCGGATCCGTGAGAAAGTGCTGGCCGAGACTCTTTCTGATTGGCGGCGGCCGCATGCGTGCCGCCCTCAGCTGCGCGTGATGACCACCGCGAGATCGTCGCGCTGCACGGCCTCTCCGGTGTGCTCGGCCAGCTCCTCGAAGACGCGCTGCACGATCGCCGCCGGCGTCTCCGTGCGATAGCGCTGCACGATGTCGAGCACCGGCTGCTCGCCGAGTCGCACGCCGAAGCGATTGCGTGCGTCGCTCACGCCGTCAGTGAAGAGCAGGAGCAGATCGCCGCCCGGCTCCCAGTCGCGCAAGCGGGCGTGCGGGAGTGACTCCACCATACCGATCGGCGGATCGATCGCGGGCAGCCGGTCGATCGTGCCGTTGACCGCAACGTGGAAGGCATGCGGGTGCCCCGTGTTCGCGTAGCGCAACGTGCGCGCCTTGCGATCGATCACGCCGTAGAACGCCGTGATGAACATCTCGGTCGTCACGAGCTCCTCGCGCA
Source organism: Gemmatimonadaceae bacterium (assembly GCA_039935955.1). Taxonomy (GTDB): domain Bacteria; phylum Gemmatimonadota; class Gemmatimonadetes; order Gemmatimonadales; family Gemmatimonadaceae; genus FEN-1250. The sequence continues at coordinate 45,950 of JBDTJH010000059.1, read as the reverse complement.
ACGTCCCCTCGAGCGACGCAAGCACCGCGTCGGGATCCGGAGAGGCCTGCGCGTGGATCGCCGACGCGCTCATCGCGAGCGCCATGATGAGCGCTGCGCGATAGCCGTGACTCGAGACGTCGCCGATCATGATGCCGGTTCGATCGGGTGACAGCCGAAAGAGATTGTAGAAGTCGCCGCCGACGCTTTCGGCCGGAACGACCCGCGCCGCGACCTGCGCCTCGGGCGCCACGACGTCCGCGCGCGGGAGGAGCTTCATCTGCAGATCGTGCGCGAGCGCGAGCTCCTGGATCAGCCGCTGCTGTGATAGCGATGCGCGCACGAGACGCGTGTTCTGGATCGCGGTGCCAATCTGCGTCGCGATGGCGGCGATCAGCTTCTGATCGCCAGCGCTGAACGGATGATCGGAATACCGGTCGGAGAGATTGACGACACCGAGCGGCTCCATCCCTCCCGTCGGCAGCGTCCACATGATCGGCACCGAGAGCATCGCCCCGCGTCGATAGGTCGACTCTGCCTCGCACGGCATCTCGCCGCCCTCCGCGACCATCGCGTGCTGCTCGCGAAAGACGCGCGCCGAGACACTCGTCGTGTCGTGCAACGCGATCGGCGGAATGTCGAGCACGACGCCACCGATCGCGGCGACGGTCTGCAGCGTGTCGGTCACGCGATCGTGCACCAGAATCGATCCGCGCCGAGCACCGACCGTCTCCGAGATTTCCTTCAGAATCGTCGCCGCGGCCTCCTCGAGGGAGACCGTGCGTCCGAGAATCTCCGTGATCGTGTACAGGAGGTTGATCTCCTCGTATCGCTCGGCCAGCTCGTTCGCCGCGTGCTCGACCTCGAGCGAGGACTGCAGATACTGCCCGACGATCGCGCGCAGGAAGCGCGCGTAGCTCTCGAGCGGCGCATTCGGTACGGGTGACGGACCCGCGACGATCCACGCCTTTCGCGGCCCGGGGATCTGCGTGACGATCACCTGCCCACTCGGCGACTCGACGATTTGCGACGCAACGTTTTCAAGCGGAGGCGTCCAGCCGAGGATGCCGAGGGCGGGTACGCTGGACGCGATGCGCGTGGGCGGCCGCGAGTCGTCCCCGAGCCAGACCGCCGCCGCCGCGCCCGTGCCGTCACGGAACGCAGTAAGCAGCGCGATCAGGTCAATCATGGCGCTTGAGCGTCATCCGAACCACGTTGCCCTGGTTCGAAAAGCGCTCGATGCGGTCCATAAGCCTGGTCATGAGAAAGAGTCCCCGGCCATCTTCGCGCTCGATGTTCTCGGGCTCGGTCGGGTCCGTGAGACACTCGTCGAAGTCGAATCCGCCGCCCTCGTCCAGTACCTCGAGAATGAGCCGGTCCTGCGTCACGTCGATCTTCACCTGCACGTGCGCGTCGATGCGCTCGCCGTTGCCGCGCAAGATCGCATTGGAGAGCGCTTCACTGAGCGCGACTGGGATGTTGAGGCAGCACTGGCGCGCGGGGTAGGCGAACTGCGCGCACTGCTGTTTGACGACTTCGACGACGCGCTCGATGTAGCGGATGTCGCTGGGAATCTCGAGCTCGAGCGCGATGTGCACGCGCCCGGGAGCGAACGGAAGCGCGGAGCTGATTGCCGACACGCGGCGCTCGCTGGCGCGATCGCTCAGAACGTCTCCAGCGCCCGTTCCTTCGTGTCCGAGATCTGGAAGAGCGTGTCGAGCTTAGTGAGCTCGAAGAGCGTCTTTAGATCGTCGTTCAGGTTCGCGAGACGAAGCTCGCCACCCTGCTCGCGGATCTTCTTGGACAGCGAGACCAGTACGCCCAGGCCGGAGCTATCGATGTAGCCAGTCTGGCTGAAGTCGATCAGGAATTTCCGCTCGCCCTTCTCGAGCTCGTCGAGCACGCGCTGCTTGAGCTCCTGGCGGTTGCCGACGATGAGTTGCCCTTCTACGTCTACCACGACAATCTCTCCCTGCTTCTTGATCGCGAAGCTCATGTCCCGTTCTCCCGTCGAGATCTACACTCATGCGCGGTGACAATGGCGGAAAAGCGCTCGCCCTGTCGCATCGTAATGTCGCCTTAAGGTCCGCCACCCGAAAGATAGGGGCGGTGCGCCATGAAACGGGGGCGCACAATGCAAGACTTCGTCCATCGGCGCACTGGGCATTCGGGACTACGCCGGCTTGCGACTCGTGGTGCCGAAGCGCGCGCGGAGCGCCGCGTCGACTACCGGGTGGACCAGCCCCGACGTGTTCCCGCCGAACTTCGCCACCTCGCGCACGACACTCGAGCTCACGTACGTCCGGTCGATGCTCGGCACCATGAACACTGTTTCCAGCTCGGGGTGCAGATGGCGATTCATGAGCGCCATCTGATACTCGTACTCGAAGTCGGCCACTGCGCGAAGCCCGCGGATCGACAGCGTTGCACCCACATCGCGCGCGAAATCGACGAGCAGCCCGTCGAATTCCCGAACCTCGATGCGCGGGTCGTTCCCGATGCTGTCGCGGATCATCTGCGCGCGCTCAGCGATCGAGAACAGCGGCTGCTTGGCCGAGTTGATGGCGACGGCCACGATGAGCTTGTCGACGAAGGTGAGGCTGCGCCACATGAGATCCTCGTGGCCGCGCGTGACGGGATCGAAGCTGCCAGCATAGACCGCGATCGGCATGTGCTCGTGGGGTGCGGGTGCGGAAAGTAGCGAAGCGATCAGGCGCGGTAGAAAGAGAGCGCGGTGTCACCGTAACGTCGAGTGTCGGGCTCGCCGGGCATCTCCTCCCCGGCCGCATGCTCGACCGCCAGGATGCGCGCGAACTGGCGCTCGCGCCAGCGTCCGGCGACCTCGGCCGCGCATCCCTTGCGATAGGGCGGATCCGCGAAGGCAACATCGTAAACCGTCTCGCCGAGCGTCGCCACGAAGCGCAGCGCGTCCATCCGCTCAACGGTAGCAACGTCTGCAGCGCCGAGCTGCGCAATGTTCGCACGCAGCGACTCGAGGCTCTTCGCCGCCGATTCGACGAACGTCGCGTGCGCGGCGCCGCGCGACAGCGCTTCGAGGCCGAGCGCCCCGGAGCCCGAGAAGAGATCGAGTATCGTGGCGTCGCGAAGGTCGTTCTGGAGGATGCTCATCCACGCCTCACGCACGCGATCCGCGGTGGGGCGAACGAGCATCCCGCGCGGCGCGGCGATCGTACGTCCGCGCCAGCGGCCAGCGACGATGCGCATGGCTGCTAGCGCTGCACGGCGGCGATCTTCGCCTGCAGCCGCGGCAATCCGTTCCACTCGTCGCCCTCGAGGCGGTAGGCGATATCGAAGGGCACGGCCACGTCGAGCTCGTTCGCAAGCGAACCCATCCCCCAGCCGATTGCCTCGATCTCGCCACTGTCGGTGCGGAGCCTGAGCTTCAGATGCCCATCGCCCATCACGCGCGCCGGCGCGGCGAGGCGTACCCCGCGCGAGACGAGCACCGGCGTGGGATTCGACGGGCCGAACGGCTCGAAGTGGCGGAGCAGCCCCTCCAGCTCGAAGGTGGCGTCGGAAAGGGGGAGCTCGAGATCGACGCGCAGCTCTGCCGCGAGATCGTCGACCGTCAGCTGCGCGAGCGCGATCTCGTTGAAGCGCCGCGCGAGCTCGGGCACGTTCGCGCGCGCGACGGTCACACCCGCCGCCGCGCGATGCCCGCCGAAGCGAATCAACAGATCGCGACACTCGGTGAGTGCGCCGTGCAGATCGAAGGCGGAGATCGACCGCCCCGATCCCTTCCCCTCTTCGCCGTCGAGCGCGATGAGCAGCACGGGACGGCCATGCTCCTCGAGCAGCCGCGACGCGACGATGCCGATCACGCCGGGATGCCATTCGTCTTCCGCGAGCACGATGCCGTGCGTGACGTCGAGATCGAGCGTCTCGATGAGCTCGCGTGCGCGCATCAACGTCCGCTTGTCGACGTCCTGACGTGTGCGATTGAGCTCCTCGAGCTCACGCGCGATCTCGTTCGCCTCGTGTTCGTCATCGGACATGAGCAACTCGACACCGCGCAGCGCGTGGCCCAGGCGTCCCACGGCGTTCAGTCGCGGCGCGAGGATGAAGCCGATGCGCCCCGCGTTGAGCGGCTTGCCTTCGAGCCCCGACGAGCGCATGAGCGCCCGCAGCCCGATGTTGGGCGACTCCTTCATCACCCTGAGACCGAGGCGCGCGAGCACGCGATTCTCCCCGCGCAGCGGCGCGACGTCCGCGATCGTCGCGAGGGCGACGAGGTCGAGCAGCTTGTATACCTCGTTCTCGTCGCCGCCCATCGCGCGCGTGAGGGCGAGCGAGAGTTTGAATGCGATACCGACAGCGGCGAGATCCTTGTCTGGATAGTCGTCGCCATCGCGCTTCGGATTGAGTATCGCGAGACACGCCGGCAGCGGGCCGCTCGGCAGATGGTGATCGGTGATGATGACGTCGATCCCCGCCTTGCACGCCGCCTCGACGGGCTCGAGCGCATTCGTGCCGCAGTCGCAGGTGACGAGCACCTTTGCATCGGCGGCGAAGGCGGCATTCACGCCAGCCATTGTGAGATCGTAGCCGTCTTCGATGCGACGCGGAATGAAGGGAATCGCGTCGGCGCCGAGTCGGCAGAGCGTACGCAGCAGCACGGCCGTCGAGCTCATGCCGTCTACATCGTAATCGCCGTGAACGACGATGCGCTCGCCGCCGCGAATGGCGCGCGCGAGGCGCTCGACGGCGACGTCCATGCCGAGCATGAGTGCTGGATCGTGCAGCTGATCGAGGCGCGGGCGGAGGTAGCGCTTGGCGCGCTCCGCGGTATCGAAGCCGCGGCGGATGAGGAGCTCACAGATCGCCGCGGGCAGGTGGAGCTCGCGCGCCAGCGCCGTTACGGCCGCCGCATCCGAGGCGCCGGGGAGCACCCAGCGAGACGGCGGACGAGTACGCGCAGCAAGAGCCTTCACGACGAGAAAATTACCCTCCCCAGTGGGGAGCAACAAGCATCATCCCGTCGCGTACAGAAGCACTCCACACGCCTCGCACACATCGATGGCGCGGCCCGCAGCGATCGCGTTGCGACGCTGCATCGGGATCGCCGTGTCACATCGCCCGCATGCCTGACCGCGCAGCGCGTAGAGCACGTGCGACGTGTTGCGGCTCAAGATGCGCTCGTACTTGAGCAGAATCCCCTTCGAGACGTGCGTGGCCTTCTCGTTGCGAATGGCCAGCGCCTTGTCGAGCTGCTTCTGGATCACCGCGCGCTCCTTCGCGTGCGCCTCGCGCTGCTCCATCTGCCGAGCGTCGAGCTCGCCGAGGAGCTTCTGCTGTCCGTCGATCGCGTGGTGCACGTCGTGGACGCGGAGTGAGAGCGAGTGGAGGTCCGTCTCCTCCTCCGACAGCACCTTCTTCAGCATGTCGACCTGCGCCATCGCGGCCGTCGCTTCCTTCGGTTTTCGCACCACATCGAGCGTCGCCATGTTGCGCTCCTGCATCGCCTTGTGATCCTCGACCTTGATCGAGAGCTCCCGGCGCTTCTTCTCCTCCTGCTCCGCAGTCGTCTTCGCTCGCGCGAGCGAATCCTCGACCTGCTTCCGCTCGGCGTCGAGCGATTTCATCTGACCATCGAGCGCACGCAGCTGCTCATTGAGCTGCGCCACGATCGTGTCTTCCGCTTGCAGGGCCAATACAGCTTCCAGGTCTGGACTCACTAAACCTCCTTACGTTTTTCGGGCAGGACCGTATCCCTTGAATGAGCGATCGCCCATCGCGTTCTTCTCATTTCTGAGCCGCTCCATGTTGGACAAGATGTCGTCCTGCTGGTCGGCCGACGCAATGGGCATTTCACGTTGCTTCTGATGCAGCTCCCTCTTCACCGCGATTCCGCGAAAGTATGCGAGCAAGGCGGCGAAATTCTCTGCGTATTTCTCTCCTTCGCCGATCGGGTCGTTCAAGAGCTCGTTGAACCGGTCGGCGCTCTCCGGCAAGAGTCGCGCGGCGAGAACTTCGACAGAATCGTCGGAGTGGCCGGCGAGCAATGCGAGATAGATGTCAGCAAGAGCGGCATCGTGCAATTGGTCGGGTCCGACCGTCTCGACCGCTTCTTCGATGTTCGCCCGTACGTGGAGAAGTATACGAACCAGCAGTCGCTCCTTGGGGGGTGGCGATGAAGTCGTGGTTCTCCGCTCCACCGTACGCCGCTCGACGACGGTGGAATGCTCCGGTGGCGGCGGGGTCGGCGCCCTGCCGGAGTGCTGCGAGGTCGTGCGCGATGACGTATTCGAGACCTCGCGATCCAGCACGTCGCGGCTGACTCCGGACACCTCGCTCGCACGCGCGATGTAGATCTCACGCGTGAGCGGGTCGGCCGTGGCTCGAAGAGTGGGCAACAGCTTGTCGATCGCGACGCGCTTCTTGTGCAAATCGGCGAAGTATCCGCCGCGCTGCAGCTCGATCAGCTTCCGCTCGAAGATGTCGACGGCACCCGACAGCTGTTCGACGAGCTTCTCACCGCCGAACTTGTCGACGAACGAGTCGGGATCCTCTCCCTCGGGGAGGGTGACTACCTGCACCGAGAGCTGCTGCCTGAGGAGCTGGTCTCCCGAGCGGAAAGTCGCCTTGAGCCCGGCGAGATCGTTGTCGTACAGCAGATATGCCTGCTTCGCGTATTTCGGCAGCAGCGCGGCCTGGTCCTCCGTGAGCGCGGTGCCGAGTGGGGCGACCACCCACTCGAAGCCCGCCGACACGAGGCGCACGACGTCGAAGTAGCCCTCGACGATCATCACGCGCCCCTCGCGCCGAATCGCGTGCTTCGCCATGTGCAGCCCGTACAGCATCCGTCCCTTCGAGTAGACGGGCGACTCGGAGGAGTTCAAATACTTTGGCTCGCCCGGCCCGAGCAGCCGGCCGCCAAAACCGGTGCAGTTCCCCGAGACATCGAGAATCGGGAACACGAGCCGATTGCGGAATCGGGGACGGAGCTCTCCGCTGTCCTCACGCAGCACGAGCAGCCCGGCCTCGCCGAGCGTCTCTTCGCTGACGCCCAGCGCTGTGAGATGCTCGCGCATGGCGTTGGTGTCGCGCGGCGCGAAGCCCAGGCCGAAGCGGTCGGCGACGTCGCGCGACACGCGGCGGAAGGCGAGATAGTTGCGCGCCTCTTCGCCCGCGCGCTCGTCCCACAGCTGGGTGCGAAACCAGTCCGCGACCATCGCGTTGACGTCCCACAGCGGCTGCCGCGGATCCGGCGCATCCGAGCGCCGCTGCACCTCGTCGATGATGATCCCCGAGCGCTGGGCGGCGTATCGGATCGCGTCAGGGAACGTCATGCCGAGTCGCTTCTGCAGATACTTGAAGACGTCGCCCGACTCGTTGCACACGAAGCAGTGATACAGATTCTTCGCCGGTATGACCGAGAAGTTCGGGCCTGTGCCCTGATGAAACGGACACGGACCGCGATAGCTGTTGCCGACCTTCTTGAGCTTCACGTGCTCGCTGATGATCTGCACGATGTCGGCGCCCTCGCGCACGCGCTCGACGGATTCGTCGGTGATCATCAGGTGAGCTCCGCGATCGTCACGCCGGTGCCGCCCTCATTCCACGCGCCGGGGCGATGCTCGCGCACGCGGCGGTCGGCGCGCAGGAGCTCGTCGACGCGCTCGCGCAGCGCGCCGGTTCCCTTCCCGTGGATGATCCGGATCACGCGCAGATCCGCGCCGATCGCCGCGTCGAGCGCGCGCTGCAACGCGAGCTCCATCTCGTCGACACGCATCCCGCGCAGATCGATCTCCGTCGACACGTCGACATCGGGCAGCGCCGCGTAGGCTTCCGTGCGCTGCGCCACTCGCTCGGCCGCGCGCGAAATCGTAGAGAGACTCGACACCGGCACCGTCATCTTCAGCGCGCCCACGGCCACGATCGCCTGATCGTTGCGCAGCTCGACAATCCGCCCCGTTCGACCTTCGAGCGTCTCCATCTCTACCGTGTCGCCTACCGCCATGGCGCCGCCCGCCGTCAGTGCGCCCGTGACCGCCGGCGCGCGACGAGCTGGTCGATCCTCGCGATCGAGCCGCTCGATCTCCTCCGCGTGCGCGGCTGCGAGCTCCTCGATGCGGCGCCGCGCGTCACGCGTAGTCGCAGCCGCTCCCTGCTCGCGCAGCTCCCGCACGGTCCGCTCGATCTCGGCGCGCCCCTCGAGCAACATCTTCCGCGCCTCTTCCCGAGCTCGTCGCTCGAGCGCACGCTCCGACTCGCGCAGGGTGAGATCGCGCGCCTCTATGCGCTCGAGCCGCGCCGCCGCGCGCGACGCGTCGTACTCCACCGCGCCCTCGCGCGCCGTGAGTGTCCGCTCCCGCTCCTGCAGATCGCCGAGCAGGGCGCTCACATCTCGCTCGCCGGTCGACAACCGCGACTCGGCGCGCTGCAGCACGTCCTCCGGTAGATGCAGCCGCCGCGCTATGCTCAATCCGTACGAGCGCCCCGGGATTCCCTTGATCAGGCGGTACGTCGGCGCGAGCGCGACCGAATCGAACTGCAGCGATCCGTTCACCACACCGGGATTCTCGGTCGCGAGCAGCTTGAGCGCGCCGAGATGCGTCGTCGCGATCGTGAAGACGCCGCGCGCCGTCAGCGCATCGAGGATCGCGCCGCCGAGCGCTGCGCCCTCCGCCGGATCGGTTCCCGACCCGAGCTCGTCGATGAGGACGAGACTCTCGCCCGTCGCGCCCGCGAGGATCTCACCGAGGTTGCGGAGATGCGCGCTGAAGGTGGAGAGGCTCGCCTGGATCGACTGCTCGTCGCCGATATCCGCGAAGCAGTCGTCGAAGATCGGCATGCGACTCTCGGCGCCCACCGGAGCCGGAATGCCCGATTGGACGAGCGCCGAGATCAGCCCCAGCGCTTTGAGGAGCACCGTCTTGCCGCCGGTGTTCGGACCGGAGAGCAGCAACGTGCGCTCGCTCGCCGCCATCTCGAGGTCGAACGGCACGACAGCTCCGCCGCGCGCGAGCAGCAGCGGATGCCGCGCGTCGCGGAGCAAGAAGCCCTCGTGCGCCGGCACGAAGTCCGCCGGCGCGCACCCGAGCTCCTCGGCGAAGCGCGCGCGCGCGTAGAGGACATCGAGCGCGATCAGCGCCTCGAGCGATGCGATCATCTCCTCGCGGAGCGGACGGATCGCCTCCGTCAGCTCGGCGAGGATGCGCTCGACCTCTTCGCGCTCCTCCGCCTCGAGCGCGCGGATGCGATTCCCGAACTCGATTGCGGCCGGCGGCTCGACGAACACGGTGCCGCGCGTCCCCGACTCGTCGTGCACGATGCCACCCACGGCCGCTCTCCCCTCGCGACGCACGGGGATCACGTAGCGCCCGTTCCGCATGGTGACGGACATGTCGGACACGCGCTGGTGCGGCTCGAGCTTCGCCATCGCGCGCTCGAGGAGCTGCACGAGCTCACCCTGCGCACCACGGAGCTCGCGGCGCAGCCGGCGCAGCGCGCCCGACGCCTCGTCGCGCACGGTGCCGTCGGGATCGATCGCGCGCTCGATGTCATCCTCCATGCGCTTCGCGACGACGAGCGGCTGCACAAAGGGGTGGAGCACGGCGCTCACCACGGCATTCGAGCCGGTGCCGCCGAGATGCTCTTTCGTGATGCGCGACGATCGCAGCAGCACCGCGCCGCGCGTGAGCTCGTCGCCCGACCACGAGCTGCCGATCGCACGCAGCCGCGCGAGCGACACGGTGAGATCAGGGATCGGCTCCGGGTGGTATCCGTTTTCCGATGTGACGACCGCGCGCGTCGCGACGACTCGTCGCTGCTCCGTCTCCATCCACTCGATGTCACGCCGCGGCTGCAGCTCACGGATGCGCGCCGCGCCCAGCGCCGACGTCGCGCGATCCGCGAGAACGTCGAGCACGCGCGAGTACTCCAGGACTCCGAGCGCGTGTTTATTCATGCAACACTCAAGGGGGGCTGCTCAACTCCTCTTTCGCGATCCGGCTGATCGTCGATCCTTCCGACCGACCTTTGAACATCGGGGTCACCTTTCCCATCACGCCGCCCATGTTCGTGGCGCCCTCGGCGATCACCTTCCGGATCGCGGCGCGAATCTCATCGTCGCTCACGTTCGCGGGAAGATATGTCTCGAGCGCCTTCACTTCGGCGCGCTCACGATCGGCGAGATCCGCGCGTGCCGCCTTGTCGTACATCTCGATGGATTCGCGGCGCTTCTTGATCCCTCTGCGAAGAACCTCGCCCACCTCGATATCGGAGAGCTCGCGCTTCTCCTCGATGCGGCGGTTCTTGATGTCGGCGAGAATCGTCCCGAGCAGCAGAACCCCGTTCTTGTCCTGCGCTTTGCGCGCGGTATTCAGATCGCCCTGAATCTTCGCCTGTAGCTCGGGCACGGGGGCCGCTCCGGCGGGACTTGTCATGGCCGAAAACTAACGCGAAACGCGCCTGCCGCGCATCGTCGTGCGGGGCACGCTCACCCCGGCGGCCACGTCATGCGCCGGCCGCCGAGCAGGTGCATGTGCAGGTGGTAAACGGTCTGACCGCCATCGTCTCCGGTGTTCACCACCACCCGGTATCCGGACTCGGCGATCCCCTCGCTCTCCGCGATGTCCGTCGCCATCCGCGTGATCTGTCCCACGATCAGCGGATCCTTCACGTCGCCCAGCATCGGGATGTGCGCGCGCGGCACGATGAGAACGTGCGTCGGCGCCTGCGGATTCACGTCGCGGAAGGCGACGCACTCCGGCGACTCCGCCACGAACTTTACGGGGATCGCGCCGCTGACGATGCGGCAGAAGAGACAGTCGTCAGACACGGGCGCGCTCCGCCGCCGCGGACAATGCGGCGCGCACGATGCCGAGCGACGCGATCGCAGCGGTATCGAAACGCAGAGTGAGCGGTGCGAGCGTCACCGGAACGAAGCCCGCGCTGAGCAGCTCGGAGCGCTCGCTCGGCTCGAGGCCGCCCTCCGGCCCAATCGCAAGCGTGATCGGTGCGGTGATCGGCATCGACGGGAGCGGCTCGCCGGCCTTGTCGAGCAGCCAGCGCGTGCCGGCGGGACATGCAGCGACCGCGCGATCCGGCGGCGCGTCGGGATAGACTACCGGCAGCCACGCGCCACCGGACTGCGTGAGCGCTCCGACCATGCGCGCACGAAGCTTGGTCTGGAACGACATGCCCTCGCCGCGCGGCGTGACATCGCGCGAGCGCCGCCACATCACGGGGCGCCAGCTGAACGCCGCGAGCTCCGTCGCCTTCTCCCCGACGAGGAGCATGCGATCGCGATCGGCGATCGGCACCATGAGATGGATCACGGGGAGCGGATCGATCCGATCGAGCAAGTCGACCTCGACCATCGCGTGCGCCTTCGCGAGCTTCACGACGTTGCCGTAGCCGACACCCCCCGCCCCATCCACGAGACGGAGACGATCGCCGATAGAGATGCGGCGCACGCGCGCGTGATGCGCCTCGCCTTCGCTCAGCGTCGTCACGCGTCCGGAAACCATCGGCTCGGAGGCGAAAAACGTGGCTATTGCCGTGCGATCACGCTGCTCCACCACTCTCCCTCACGAAGTTCGGATTCCAGAGTCCAGCCGTCGGCCGCCAGCGATGCCAGCAGATGCTCGCGTTCCGTGACGAGAATGCCACTGACCACGGCCCTCCCGCCAGGGGGAAGCGCCCGCCTCATCGCCGGCGATAGCTCGATGATAACCGAAGAGATGATATTCGCGAGTATCAACGAGACCGGCGCGATGAGCGGCAGCAACGCCGCGGCATCGCCTTGCAACACCGTCACCCGCCCGGCGACGCCGTTGCGCTCGACATTCTCGGTAGCGTTCCCGATGGCGTCAGGATCCACCTCGATTGCCACCACACGCCCCGCGCCGAGCTTCGCCGCCGCAATCGCGAGCACACCGCTTCCGCTGCCGAGATCGGCGACGAGTGCGCCGGGATCCACGAGATTCTGCATGAGCGTGAGCACGCCGCGCGTCGTCTCGTGCTCGCCGGTGCCGAACGCCATAGCAGGCTCGATCAGAATCCCGATCTCCGCATCGGCGATGTCGTCGCTCATCCACGGAGGCGCGACCGCGATCCGGCCCACGCGCTGCACGCCAACGCGCGTGACCCACCGCGTGCTCCAGTCGACCTCTCCGAGCGGCGTGCGCACGACCGTCGCGCCCGCATCTTTGAGCGATGCACACAGCGCGTCGAGCTCCGCGCCCTCGATGAGATGCGTGAGCAGCGTTGCGCCAACCTCCTGCACCGCGCCTGCGCCGCCATCCATGAGCATCTGCACCACGCGCTCGCGCACGTCGCCCTGCGGCGTCTCGATGTGCAGCGACACCCAGCGCGACGTCACTGGCGCAGCGAGATCAGGCGCCAAGCGCATCCTTCATGCGCGACCAGAATCCACGCGCGCGCGTCGCCGGCGGCGCCGCCTCGGCCTCGCGCAGTGCCTGGATGATCGTCTTCTGCTCGTCGGAGAGCGACTGCGGCGTCCAGAGTTGCACGCGCACCTGCAGGTCGCCGGATCCGCCGGCATTCACTCGCGGCAGCCCTCGACCGCGAAGCTGGAAGACCTGGCCACTCTGCGTTCCGTTCGGCACGCGCAGCGAGAGCGTCGTGCTGATGTACGGCACCTGGATGTCGGCGCCCATCACGAGCTGCCCATACGTCACCAGCACCTCCGTGTACAGGTCGGCGCCATCGCGCTCGAAGCGCGGATCATCCTCGACCTCGAACGCGACGAGAATGTCGCCGCGCGGTCCGCCCAGCGGGCCGACGCTTCCCTGTCCCCGCAACATCAGATACTGCCCGGTCGACACGCCCGCGGGAATCGGCACGGCGATCGTGTGCTCGGCCCTGCTGCGACCCTCCCCCTTGCAGCGCTTGCACGGGATCTCGATGGTCTTTCCCTGTCCCGCGCAGGTCGGACACGGCGCGACGCTCACGAACTGTCCGAAGAACGAACGCTGCGCGCGACGGACTTCGCCGCTGCCGGCACACGTCGCGCATCGCTGCGGCTTCGTGCCGGGCTCCGCGCCCGAGCCTTCACACCGCTCGCAGGGATCGAGCAGCTTCACGACGATCTTCTTCTCGACGCCGATCATCACCTCGGGAAGCGTGAGCGGCATAGTGATCTTGACGTCGGCGCCAGAGCGCTGATTGCCGCGCGATGCGCCGCCGAACATCTCTTCGAAGCCGCCAAAGCCTCCGAAGTCGCGCATGAAGATGCCGAGCGCCTCGGACAGATCTACGTGATGCATCCCCGCGTTTCCGCGCCCGCGCAGCCCCTCCTCGCCATACCGGTCGTAGACGGCGCGCTTGTTTCCATCGCGCAACACATCGTACGCCTCGGTGATCAGCTTGAAGCGCTCTTCCGCCTCTTTCGATCCGCCGTTGCGGTCGGGATGATACTGCATCGCAAGCTTGCGATAGGCCTTCTTGATCTCATCGTCGGACGCGTCGCGCGCGATTTCGAGAATCTTGTAAAAATCCGCCATTGTGCCGGTGTCGAGGTACGAAGGGGTTAGTCGAGCAGATCGGAGATCAGATTCGACGTGTGCGTGACGAGCGTGACGATCTTTTCATACGGCATGCGCGTGGGTCCGATCACGCCGATCACGCCTGACAGCGACCCCGAGTGATACTCGGCCGTGACCACAGTGAAATCCGAAAAGCTCGGATCGACGTGCTCGTTCCCGATCGTGATCGAGATGCCGGCCGAGCTCTTGTGCGAGCGAAGGAGCGCGCCGAGCGCCTCGGGGCGATCGGTGAGGGCCAGCAATTTCTTCAGATTTCCGCCGCTCGCGAATTCAGGCTGCTCGGCGAGCAGCGACGCCTGGCCAAGCAGTACTGGCGAAGTGCCGAGCGGACGCAACGCGTCGAAAATCTGATCGCCCTCCTGCAGAAAGATGTTGAGCAGCTCGCTCACATCCTGTGCGGCTCCGCTGTCGCGCAGACGCGTCGCGAGATCGCGGCGGATTTCGCCCAGCGTGAGCCCGGAGAGCCGCTCATTCAGCACGCGCGACACCTCCGCCAGCACCTTCTCGGCGATCTCCCCCGGCACCTCCACGAACACGCTCTGCGCGGCGCCGCCGTCGAGGCGCATGACGAGGAGCAGGCGTTCCGCGGACATGCGGATGAGCTCGAGGTTGTGCAGCGTCGCCTCTTCGAGGCGTGGCCCGAGCGCCACGCCAAGCTCCTGCGTCAGAATTCCAAGAACCTGCGCGGCGCGGCGAAGAATCGCTTCAATGGCAGTCCCCGTGCCCGAGAGCTCATCGAAGATCCGTCCGCGCTCGATGTCGTTTATCGGGGTGACACGCATGAGCGAGTCGACATAGACGCGATATGCCATGTCCGTTGGAATGCGTCCGGCGGACGTGTGCGGATGGAGGAGAAAGCCTTTCTCCTCGAGGTCGCTCATCGTGTTGCGGATCGTCGCTGGCGAGACGCCGAGGCCGAAGCGGCGGGCGATCATACGCGATCCAGCGGTCTCAGCCGTTTCGACATACGACTGAATTACGGCCTCGAGCACCCGGCGTTCGCGTTCATTGAGCTGATGCGCCATAAGTTCAAATCTACTAACGACTTCCAGCGTGGGTCAAGTCCACCGCGAGGGCGTCGAGACGCAGCCAGCCGAGGGGGGTGAGCTTCAGCCGGTCGTCCACGATCGTGGCCCATCCGGCGTCGCGCCAGCGGATCGTGTGCGCCCGCAACTCCTCGGTCAAGACGAGACCCTCAGTGGTCCGCAACCCGACGTAGGCGAGCTCGGCGCCAATTTCTGCTGCCGAGAGTAGTTCTTCGCCCTCGGTTGGATCGATTCCTTCCCGAAGGCGGCGCAACCACTCCGCGTAGGGGCCGACATTCCAGCTGCGGCGCTCACCGTCGAATCGATGCGCAGCGGGACCGATCGCTCCGTATGGGACGTGCCGCCAGTAGCTCGAGTTATGTCGCGCGCGGGCGCCAGGCAGCGAGTAGTTCGACACCTCGTAGTGGTCGTATCCCGCCGCGCCGAGGATCGAGTCAGCGAGGAGAAAGTCGCGCTCGTAGCGGGAGTCGGGTGACTCCGTCACCTCTCCGCGATCACGCCAGTGGCCGAGCGGGGTGTGGGGCTCGACGGTGAGGCCGTACAGTGAGAGATGCTCCGGACGCAGCGCCAGCGCGCGCGAGAGATCATCACTCCAGTCGCGCGGGACGCTCTCCGGTAGCGCGAAGATGAGATCGACGGAGAGCTGCGCGATCCCCGCCGAACGAAGCGCCGCGACGGCCGCGCCGATCTGATCCGCGGTGTGCACGCGATGCATCCATTCGAGCGCGGGCGCCGAGAACGACTGCGCGCCGAGCGACACGCGGTTGATCCCCGCAGCGCGCCACTTGCGCGCGATAAGCTCCGTGACGTCATCCGGATTCGCCTCCAGCGTCACCTCGGCGCCGTCATCCCAGCTGAAATGCTCGCCAAGAGCGCCAAGCAGCTCGGCGATTCCCTGCCCGCCGAGCCGGGAGGGAGTGCCGCCGCCGAGGTAGAGGGTGTCGAGATGCGCGATCGGAGGGGAGCCGCCGCGAAGCGCGAGCTCCCGCCGGATACCCTCGATGTAATTCCCGACCGGCACATCGCGCCGAACCGCGATCGAGAAGTCGCAGTACGAACAGCGGCGGGCGCAGAAGGGAACGTGGACGTAGAGGTGGCGTGGGGGCACGCGGAAAGATAACGCGCCGGGTTCTGGCGCTGCGGGTTCGAGCGAGTGCTAGAGTCCGCGCCGCCGAATCTCTCCCGTCAGAGCGCATTCGATTGCGCCGCTCAGCTCGAGCGCCGTGACCGCCGCGAGGCATCGTCGCGCTGGCAGCGCCGCGCGCATCGCCAGCGAGTCGAGATCCGTCGCCGGACTTTCGAGGGCCGACCAGATCGCCAGCTGAGCGGGGTCGGTTGGTGCGCGTGATTCGATTCGATGTGGAGAGGCGCCGACCAGCGCGAGCGCGTCGGCGACGTCGGTGATGAGGATCGCGCCGTCGCGAAGGAGCGCGTTGGAGCCCGCGCTCTGCGGCACGTCGATGGGCCCGGGAACGGCAGCGACGCCGCGGTCGAGCTCGAGCGCATGCGCCGCAGTGATCAGCGCACCACTGCGATACGGGGCCTCCACGACGATCGTCGCCTTGGCGAGCGCCGCGATGATGCGATTGCGCCTGGGAAACGAGCCGCCGGTCGCGCGGTCGCCCGGAAGCTCCTCCGAGAGGATGACTCCGCGCGCAGCGATCTCCGCATGCAGCGCGCGATGCGCAACGGGATACGCGATGTCCACTCCGGTGCCGAGCACCGCGGCGGTCCATCCGCCCGCGGTCAACGCCGCGCGATGGGCGGCGCCGTCGATTCCTCGCGCCATGCCGCTCACGACCGTCACTCCCGCGCGCGCGAGCGCACCGGCGAGCTCCAATGTCACGCGCTCACCGTAGCTCGTCGCGCGCCTGGTACCGACGATCGCGACGCAGGGCGCGGCGAGCAGCTCGAGCGCGCCGAGAACGAAGAGGACCGGTGGTGGATCGGGAAGATCGAGCAACCGCTCGGGATAATCCGGATCGCCAACCGCAAGCACGCGCGCGCCGGCGCGATCCGCGCGCTCGAGAGCTGCCTCCGCGCCCGCACTCGCAAGATCGCGTGCGCCGGATGGCGAAACGGCATCCCACGCCCGCCATGGGGAGCCGAATGCCGCAACCTGATCCCTGAACCGCACCGCGCCGACTCCCGGGAGGAGCGACAGCGCGAGCGCGGCGTGCCGCGAGCGCTCGCTAGGGGAGGACGGCGTTCGCCGCCTCGAACTGCGCAGCCTTCCGGAGGTCGAGCAGCTTACTCCAGAACGCTCCCAGCACCTCGTCGAGCCCGAGCCGCCCCGCGGCGCTCAGCGCGTAGACGCCGAACGCCTCCGGCGCCTCGATTGGCGGCGGCTCCATTTCACCGAGCAGATCCATTTTCGTGAACACCACGCAGTGCGGTATGAGCGCGAGCTCCGCCGAGTAGCTCCGGATCTCCGAGCGCAACGCATCATACTCGAGCTGCCAATCCATCGAATCGATCGGGATGAGGAACGCGAGAATGCGCGTGCGCTCGATGTGCCGCAGGAACTGCAGCCCAAGTCCCTTCCCCTCGTGCGCACCCTCGATGATTCCCGGGATGTCCGCGACGACGAACGATCGATGGTCGCTCAGCGGCACGACGCCGAGATTCGGCGAAAGCGTCGTGAACGGATAGTCCGCGATCTTCGGATGCGCCGCCGAAATCACGGAGAGCAATGTCGACTTCCCTGCGTTCGGCTGGCCGACCAGCCCGACATCGGCTATGAGCTTGAGCACGAGCTCCAACGTGCGCGCGACGCCCTCTTCGCCCGGCTGCCATTCGCGAGGCGACTGGTGCGTTGGCGTGGCGAAGAACGCATTCCCCTTTCCGCCGCGGCCGCCCTTCGCGACGAGGATCTCGTCGCCGTCTGCAAGCACCTCGCCGAGGATCTCGCCGGACTCGACGTCGCGCACGATCGTCCCCGGCGGAACCGGGAGGACGATGTCGACCCCCGATCGGCCGGTCTTGTTGTTTCCCGATCCATGATCCCCGCGCTCCGCCGCCCACTTGTCGCGATACGTGTAATCGAGCAGCGTGGCCAGATTGAAGTCGCCGCGCACGTACACGTCGCCACCGCGGCCACCATCGCCGCCATCCGGACCGCCGAGCGGGATGAACTTCTCGCGCCGGAACGCGGAGATACCCGAGCCGCCGTCGCCTCCGCTGACCTTGATCTGCACGCGATCGATGAACGACGTCATGCGCGTCGCACCCGCGTCCACAGCAGCGAGTAGCGATGACTCGACTCCGCCCCAATCCTCGGCGCCACGATGCGAAGGGTGTCGTCCACTTCTTCGGGGCTCGCGCCCGCGTTGATCGCGCCGTGGAGATGTGAATGCAGCTGCCTGTCCTGCTCGAGCGCCGCACACGCCGCAACGATACACAGCTCGCGGCGCTTGAGGTCGAGCCCCGGCCTCCCCAGCACTCGGCCGTAAAGATCGATCATCCAGCTGTCGAGCGCCGGATGGAGCGTTCGGATGTTCGCGCGCAGTCGCTTGTACAGCGTGCCGTACACGTTCTCGCAGGTCTGCTCACCGCGCTCCGTCCAGAGCGAGTCGAGCGACTCATCGAAATCCGCATCTGTAGTATTCGCCGCCCGATTCGAAGCGCGCCGCCAGAGGCGCATGCCGTTGAGCGTACGCGGGAAACCGGCGAACAGGTACGTCTGCAGCACCAGCTCCTCCACCCAAACGGGATCGATCGATGACTTTGCCGCCGCCTCGAGTGATGTGCGCATCTCGCCCTCCGATCCCGCGGCGAGCACGGCGGCGAGGTCGATGAGCTGCGCTGTGGGCGCATCGAGCGACGTGAAAGTTGTATCCGTTTCGGTCAGAGACGTCATCGTGGTGTCGCAGTGTGTATCGAGATGTCGCGCACGTCAGTGAGCCACGTGCACTTCGCCAACGAGCTCGTTCCGCGTATTCATGATCGGAGTGCGTGCGAACGCCGCCAGACGCGGTGAAAGCTCCTCAGGCAGGACGCCGAGGAGCTGCAGGAGTTTCAGCAGGGCCGGGTGCTGCGCGCGAGTGGCGCCGTCCTCCACCTTGATCGCGACGGCAATTCCCTCTCCAGGTATGGTAACCGCATGGACCCCTTCCGCGCCGACCTTGCTGATAATCCGCCCCTCCGATTCTTCGATTAAGACCGTGTCGAACCGGTCGGTTCCGCCGAAAAGAAATGGATGTGCCGCAATCGCCGCCAGAATCCGCTTCGGGACCTCCTCGCCTCGCTCCGCCGCCGCTCCGAATCGTGCAAACGCGAGTGCCAAGGCCTCGAGCGGAAGCCCTACCGCGACCACGCCACATCCGTCGACCATGAGCTCCATGTCGTCTCGCGGGCTTCCGCTCCACTTCGCAATCTGCGCGAGCGCACGATCCTGCACCTCGTGGCCCAGTCGCTCGTAGCCGAGTGTGGGCCAGGATTGACCTTGAGCGAAGGCGAGCATTCCGGCGTGCTTCCCCGAGCAGTTGTTGTGCAGGCGCGAGGGGCTGAGTCCCGCCTGCACCATCATCCGGACGCCGCGGCGCGTCATCGGTTCGTGGGCACCGCAGGCAAGATCACCCTCTTCGAGGCCGATCGACTCCAGCATCCGTGCCGCGAGCGCGACGTGCTCCGGCTCGCCGCCGTGCGACGCGCAGGCGAGGGCCAGCTCCTCGCTCCCCCAACCGCAGGCGTCGAAGCCGCCGGACTCGACGAACGAGAAAAGCTGGAATGGCTTCGCGCAGGAGCGCCACACCGTCAGGAACGACGGGTCGCCCGCGCTGCCCAGCATCGTCCCCTCGGCGTCGCTGACCATCGCGTGCACATGATGCTTGGACTCTATCGTGTCACCGCGCATGGCGACGACATCGAGGTCATAGCGATTCGCTTGCAGCCTCTCCTCCGGTGGTCGCCGCGGTGCTCATCACCGCGACCAGTATGCCGAGTAGCACGAGCGCGAAGCCAACGAGTGTACGAGCGGAAGGCGTCTCGCGGATTCCCGGGAGGAGCGCCGCGAGCATCGTGGCGCCGATCGGCTCACCGAGCACCGTGAGATTGACGACGAACGCGGGCGCATATTTCACCGCCCAGTTCATCCCCGTATGTCCGAGGAGCATCGGTCCCGCTGCGAGCGCCGCGAAAATCGCGAGCTCGCGTGGCGGCTGGTGCATCAACGGGAGATGCCCCGCCAGCGAAATCGACAGCAGCGTGAGGAAGCAGACACCGTACACGATCGCCACGTACGGCCACAGGTCCAGCTGCTGCCGCACACGCCGACCCGTAAGGTAATAGAGCGCTGCCGCGACGCCGCCGCCGAGCGCGAGGAGGTCGCCGAGGAGTGCCTTGTTGTCGCGTACACCGCTGCCCCAGTCCGCGGACCCGAGCACCGCGGCGCCGCACACCGCGAGCGCGATCCCGGCCCACTGTCGGCGCGATGGCGCCTCCTTGAGCCACAGTGCCGAGGCGCCGGCGACGATGACCGGCTGCAGGTCGACGAGTACCGTCGATGCGGCAATGGTCGTGAGCGCGATCGACGCATTCCACGCCCAGAAGTGGAGCGCGAGAAGAACCCCGGCGCCGGTTGCGAGCGCGAGTCCGGCGCGATCGAGTGTGCGCCACTGCCGCCATCCGCCCGTGATTGCAAGCGCGACGCCGACGATGATCAGCGAGAAGAAGAGCCGCCACGTCGCGATGACGACCGCGTGTGCGTGCGAGAGCCGGATGAGCGGGCCGGCGAACGAGATGCCGACGACCGACAGCGCCAGTACGCCGAGGACTACGCGGTTCGAAGGTCGCATGAGTTGCGAGAGCTTACCGCCGTCTTGGCCATCGCGACAGAGCGCGCAGCGGGACGGTCCCGTGCGCGCTCCGAAAACTCTCTTGAATTCAAGCGATTTCCGTCAGAAGACCTTGATCATCCCCTTCGTGTATTTCCGCGGATTCTTGCGTACGTCCTCGAGGATTGCGCCCAAGTCGGTCAGCGTCTTGTTCAGTTTGTCGTACAGCGCCGGGTCGTTGATGATGCGGCCCGCCGTGCCATTGCCCTGCGACAGCGCGCGCAACAGCGTGTCCGCCTGCGACGTGACCGCGACCATGTGCGTGTAGAGCGTGTCGTCGGTGAGGAGACGCCCGACGCTGCTGTGCGATGAATGCAGCTGCGCGAGCACGGTGTCGAGCTGGCCGGTGACGTCTACCAGATGGTTATACAGCGCGGGATCGTCGACCATCTTGCCGAAGGTGCCGTTCGGGCGATCGAGGCGACCGAGCAGCGTGTTCATGTGCGTGAGCGTGCCGTTGAGCTGATCGTACAGCGTCCGGCTGTTGATGAGCTGCCCCATCGTGCCGTCGCCGTGCGCAATTCCGCCGGTGATCGACTTGAGATCGTGCGTGAGCGAGACGACGTCGGAGAGCGCGCCGTTCGCCTGCGTCAGCATCGCCTCGTAATCGAGCGACGGGAGACTCTGGATCGTGTCCCCTGCCGGGAGGACGGCGAAGCGCGGCGTACCAGGCGAGATGTCGAGCACCTTGTCGCCGAGGAGGCCGAGGGACTTGAGCTTGATGCGCGAGTCCTCGCGAATGAGGCCGCGCAGCCGCTGCTCCACCTCGAGCGTGACGCGAAGGTTGCGCGTCGTGTCCCCGGACGGTGGGAGGAAGTCGATCTGCTTGACGTTGCCGGCAAGCTGTCCAGCGAGCGTCACGGTGCCGCCTTTCTGCAACCCATTGGAGTTCGACAGGAAGGTGACGAGCGTGTACCGCTTGGTGAAGAGATCGGCGGCCTCGCCAAGCTTGACGACCGCGACCGTGAGGATCGCGATCGCTGCGAGGATGAGCGCGCCGACCTTCAGCTGGTCCCAGGTAATGAACGTCGAACGTTTCATAGCGACCTCAAACTCCTCCGAGGAAGTCCTGCACGTACCGATCCTGACTCGCCGTCATGTCTTCCGGTGAGCCGAAGAATACGATTCTCTTTTCTGCGAGCAGGGCGATTTTGGTCGCCATGCGGAATGCGGAGCGAATGTCGTGCGAGACGACGACGCTCGTGACTTTGAGCTCGCGCTGCAGCTTCATGATCAGGCGCGTGATCGTGCCCGTGGTGAGCGGATCGAGTCCGGACGTCGGCTCATCGTAGAGCATGATCGCGGGATTCACCGCCATCCCGCGGGCGATGCCGACGCGCTTTTTCATCCCCCCCGACAGCTCGGCCGGCAGTTGGTCCATCACGCGATCGGGCTCGAGATCGACGAACTCGAGCTTCTCCCTGACGCGCGCGAGAATTTCGTCCTCGGTGAGCGCGGTGTGCTCGCGCAGCGGGAAGGCGACGTTTTCGAACACGGACATCGAGTCGAAGAGCGCGGCACCCTGGAAGACCATCCCCATCTTCTGGCGGATGACGAGCGCCTCCTCATACGTGACGTCGTTGAGCACTTCGCCGTCGACGATGACGCGGCCGGAGTCGGGGCGCAGCAGGCGCAGGATGAGCTTGAGCGTCGTCGACTTGCCCGTGCCGGACTCGCCGGCGATGACGATCGTCTCGCCACGGCGCGCGACGAGCGAGACGTGCTCGAGAATCGGGCGATCGAAGGCGAGCGAGACATCGTCGAGCTCGACGATCGCCTCCTTCGAGATGCCGATGCGCTCCTGTGTCTCCTCGCTCTCCTCCAACTCCTCCGCGAAGCGCGCGCGAAGCTCATCCTCGGCTCGGCGAAGACGCGGCTCGCCATCCTCGCCGGGATCGGCGCGACGCTCCTCGTCGGGCTCGGGCGGAGCCTTGGCGTCCGTGCCGCCCTTGTCGTCGCGGGGTGCGTCTGTCATCCGAACATGAAGAGAAGCACTTGCGTGAGGAAATAATCGACGACGAGAATGAGCACGCTCGCCACGACGACGGTGCGCGTCGTCGCGTTGCCGACGCCTTCTGTGCCGCCCTTCGTGTTGATGCCGAAGTAGCAGCCCGTGATTGCGATGATGCCACCGAAGACGAAGGGTTTGATAAGCCCCTGTACGAAGTCGGTCGGGATATAATGCAGGATGAAGCCGCCGGATGCGATTTGCTCCCACACCGTGCGCCAGTAGAGCCCCGTCGGAATGCCGACGTACGCGGTGGCGATGACGTTGCCGCCGCCGATGCCGACCGTGTCGCTCAGGACCGTGAGCATGGGCATCATGATCAGCGCGGCGACGAGGCGCGGCACGACGAGCTTCTTGATGGGGTCGACGCCGAGCGTGTTGAGCGCGTCGATCTGCTCGGTGACGCGCATCGATCCGATCTGCGCCGCAATGCCGGAGCCGACGCGACCGGCGACGAGGATCGCTGCCAGCACGGGGCCAAGCTCGCGGACCATCGAGGCGGTGACGAGGCGGCCGATGTACATCGTCGCGCCGAACTGCGCCATCTGCACCGACGTCTGGAGCGCGAGCACCATGCCGGTGAAGAAGCCGGTGAGTAGCACGATCCCGAGCGACTCGACGCCGATCGCGTCCATCTGCTGCACGACGTCGCCGATGTAGAACGGGCGCGCGAAGATGAAGCGAATAGCCTTGCCAGCGAGTCCAAAGTATTCCTGGACCGCCAGCACGCGCATCTTCGCGCCATCGTTGATATCGGAGAGAATCCCTGCCAATCGCTGCCCGAGCGAGAGTGGTCCCGTTACCGGGAGTCGTAAACCCGTGTGCTGCATGGGCAATTGACGTGCCCGAGGCCGCTGCGCGTCAATCTAGTGAGGGCGCTCAACGTGCCGTAGCTTAAGCGCGCATGCAACCCCTCCTCGCGCGCGACCGCCTATCGGCACTCCTCGATGCCGCCCCGGGCCGCCGGATCGCCGTGATCGGCGACGCGATGCTGGACGTGTACCTGCGCGGCGACGTGGATCGGATCTCCCCCGAGGCGCCCGTACCCGTGGTGCGCGTCCGCGAGAAGCGGATGGCGCTCGGTGGGGCGGCGAACGTCGCCCAGAACGTTGTCGCACTGGGCGCGACGTGCGAGCTGGTGTGCGTGGTGGGGTCGGATGCGAGCGCGGCGTCGCTGCGGGGGATGTTGGCGGCGATGGGTGCGCCCGATAGCGCCATCGTCGAGACGGCGCGGCCGACGACGACGAAGACGCGCGTACTTGCGCGGGCGCAACAGGTGGTGCGCGTGGACGAGGAGGAAGACGGCGAGCTCGGCGCAGAAGACGTGGCGCGGGTGCTCGCGGCCGTGCGCCAGGCCGTCGAGCGCGCGGACGCGGTCGTGCTGGAGGACTATAACAAGGGCGTGCTGGTTGCCGCGGTGATCGAGGAGTCGCTTGGAGTGGCGGCGGCGCGAGGAATTCCGGTGATCGTGGATCCGAAGTACAGAAATTTCTTCTCGTACCGCGGCGCTACGATCTTCAAGCCGAACCGGCGCGAGCTCGAGTCGGCGCTCGGCGCGACGATGGATGTCGAGCATCCGGAGACGCTGCCTGCGCTCGTACAGCGGTTGGGCGTCGCGAATCTGTTGCTCACGTTGGGCGAGCGCGGGATGGTGCTGGTGGGCGCGAAGGGCGAGACGGTGCGCATTCCGACGACGGCGCGCGAGGTCTACGATGTGGTGGGCGCGGGCGACACAGTGACTGCATATCTCGCCGTGATGCTGGCCGCGGGTGCCACGGTGGCCGAGGCGGCGGTAATCGCGAACTTCGCTGCGGGAGTCGAAGTGGGGAAGCTCGGCGCGGCGACGGTGAGTGGCGCGGAGGCGCTCGGCGCGTACGACGAGGTTGCGGCGCGAGGGTGATGGTTCACTCTTCGTGATCGCAGGATCGCGACCTACGCTCGCCGTCTTGCTCGACTCACCGCCGAGGGGCACTTACTGAGTCGCTGTCGTCCTCGTCGAACCTTACGCTCACGCGAATCATCGGCGTTGAGTCGAGGTCGAACTCGTGAAGGGAGATACTGCTCGTCTCAACTCGAATGTTTGCGTCGTCTCGTAGTTCCAGCGGTGGCATGTCCGGCATTCGTGCAACGGCCTCCATGAGCTCACGCTCCAACTCCGCCTCTTCCGCGGCCGTGTTCCAAGGAGCGCCAATATCCTTGGGCATGACGGATTGCGCGCGAACGACATCGCGCACATGCTCATACGCGGCGAATGGATGCAAATCGCCAGCAAAAACGCGAGGTATTCTCACGCCGGAAATGACATCCGGCAGAGGAAGGGGCCTAAGTTCGACCCGGCCCAGAGGAATGTTGTCGCTCAGCAGGAGATAACCCATTGCCACCCCACGAAGGTAGCTGCCAACGGAAGCGTCACTCGCTGAATGTGTCAACGAACTCAGATAGCAACGGTTGCGATTTCCTGATTGTCTTTGATTAATTTGTCATGATCGTTTCTCAGAACGCCAGAGCACCAAATCGATGTGTGATACTCGTTCGGGCCCTTAGCTCAGATGGTTAGAGCAGTGGACTCATAATCCAACGGTCGCAGGTTCGATCCCTGCAGGGCCCATGCACGAAAAGGCCGCGCGAGCATATCACTCGCGCGGCCTTTTGCTTTTGTTCGATGACGACTAAATGAAACGCTGAGTGAAATGCAAACGGACGTTCGTTACTTGAGCAGCGTCGCCGACTTGATGAGCGTCTGCGTAATCCCCCAGAAGAGTGGCACCAGCACGAAGGTCCATGCGAACATCACCTGCAGCTTGCTGCTGTTCTCCGCCACCACCTGCGACTGCCGTTGAAACTGCACGTCGTCGGCCATGATCAAGCTCCTGCCTTTGTGGGTGGCACTGACATCGTTCCCGTCACGGGGCTTTCCAGCTCGTGATATTTCACATCGACGGGGCGCACCATCAAATCGCAGATCAGCCCGACGAGCAGCAGCCCCGCCATGATGTAGAGCGTGAGATCGTACTGGTGCGCCTTCGGCACGCCGTGATCCGTCTGATACTTGCCGATATAGCTCACGAGCGCGGGGCCAAGCACCCCCGCCGTCGACCACGCCGTGAGCAGTCTGCCGTGAATCGCGCCCACCTGCTTCGTACCGAACAGGTCGCGCAGATACGCCGGGATCGTCGCGAAGCCGCCGCCGTACATCGTCAGAATCAGGAAGCAGCAGATCACGAATAGCGGTATGCTCTGCACGCGACCGCTTGCCGGAATCAAGATGTACAGCACCGGACCGAGGAGAAAGAAAATCAGATAGGTGGCCTTGCGTCCGATGACGTCGGATAACGATGACCACACGAATCTCCCACTCATGTTCGCGATGCTCAGCAGCCCGACGAATCCGGCAGCCACCGCAGCGGTGACACGTCCCGGAAAGAAATCCTGGCTCATGGGCGACGCCTGGCTCAACACGCCGATTCCCGCTGTGACGTTCACGACGAGCATGACCCAGAGCAGCCAGAACTGCGGAGTCTTCCACGCGTTGTCGACCGACACGCTGTAACTGGAGACGAGCTTCGCAGGCCGCGTCGATGGTACGAAGCCGCGCGGCAGCCACCCACGCGCCGGTATACGCACGGTGAACACCCCGAACATCATGTAGATGAGAAAGATGAGGCCGAGGGTGGCGAACGTCCCCGTCACTCCGAGCCCGTGATGCATGTTGTGAAATATCTGCATCAATTTCACGGACAACGGTGCCGCGATCATCGCGCCACCGCCGAAGCCCATGATCGCGAGCCCCGTTGCCATTCCCGGCTTGTCGGGGAACCACTTGATCAGCGTCGAGACCGGCGAGATGTAGCCGAGTCCGAGGCCGACCCCGCCGAGCACGCCGTAGCCCGCGAGCAGCAGCCAGTACATGTGGAAGTACACACCCACCGAACCGACGAAAAATCCGCCGGCGAAACACACCGCCGACGCGAACATCGCCTTGCGTGGCCCCACGCGATCGAGCCACGCGCCGAACGTCGCTGCCGAGAGCCCGAGAAAGACGATCGCGATGCTGAACACCCAGCCGATGGTCGGAATCGACCAGTCCGTCGGCGCTGCCGTCAGCGCATCGACGAGCTTCGACTGTGAGAGCGCGCGCAAAGTGTCGGTCGGCGCGAGTTGACTCGCGGCGACGAGCTTCGTGAGCGGCTTGTTGAAGACACTGAACGCATACGCCTGACCGATGCACAGATGAATCGCAAGCGCAGCGGGAGGCACGAGCCACCGGTTGAAGCCGGGCTTCGCGATGATGCGCTCGCGGTCGAGAAAGGACAGCAGTGCCATTCAGAGTTCCTGGTTCGAGGGCGGTGCCAACGCGGAGTACACTATCGCCCCTTCGCCCCCATCGCCACTACCCCGCCCACCCGGCCGCCGTTACATTTTTTGCTCTGTCGCGATGGCATCACCGTCGCGTTCGGTCGCGTAGCTCAGCTGGTTAGAGCGCTGGTCTCACATACCAGAGGTCCGGGGTTCGAGTCCCTGCGCGATCATGTAGGGTACGATGCGAGCGAGCCCCCGCTGCCGGTTGGCGTTGGGGGCTCGTTTTACACTCCGCATCACGGCTAGACGACGGCGATCGGCACGAGTCCTTCGCCGCCGCTCGCATAGCGCTCGCCGCAGAACTCGCATTGCACGCGCACACCCTCAGGTACTCGCGCGAGCAGCGGCAGCTTCTCCCCGCATTGACACACCCAGCCGACCAGCCGCGCCGGCACGCCGACCACCATCGCATAAGCAGGCACGTCGCGCGTCACTACGGCTCCCGCGCCGACGAAGCAGTACTCGCCGAGCGTATTGCCACAGACGATAGTCGCGTTCGCGCCGATCGATGCGCCTTTGCGCACATGCGTCTCGCGATACTCGTTCTTGCGCGACACATGGCTGCGTGGATTATAGACGTTCGTGAACACCATCGAGGGGCCGAGGAACACGTCGTCCTCGCAGATCACGCCCTCGTACAGGCTCACGTTGTTCTGCACCTTCACGTTCCGGCCGAGTCGCACGCGCGGCATCACGACGACATTCTGGCCGAGGTTGCACGCGGGACCGATCTCGCAGCGCGCCATCACGTGCGCGAAGTGCCAGACCTTCGTCCCCGCGCCGAGCACACTCTCGTCGTCGACGTACGCCGACTCATGCACGAACGCGCCGTTCGGCAGCTCGCGCATCTCCAGCTTCGTATCGCCGCGCGCCCCGCGATCGCTCACGCGCGCTGGCTCTCGCGCGAAAAGGCGCGCAGCGGCAGCGCGATCTCGTGCTCCGATCGGGCAGACTCATAGATCGCGAGAATCAGCTCGAGCGACTTCCGTCCCTCGCGCCCATCCGTCTCCGCCGCGGCCTCGCCTCGCAGCACCGCGATCACGTTCTCGTAGTACGGCCGATGTCCCGAGCCATAAACCGAAAGGGGATTCGGCGCCGCGCGCAGCAGTTCCGCCTCGCGATCGATGTCATCATACTCCGCGAACTCCCAGTGCTCGATACGATTGAGCGCCGTACCGCCGACCTTCACGGTGCCGCGCTCGCCGATTACGGTGATCGAGCCTTCCATGTTCCGCGGATACGCGAGCATCGTGACTTCGATCGTGCCAAGCGCGCCGTTGCGGAATCGCAGAATCGCGACCCCGGTGTCCTCGCTCTCGATGCGCCGGGCAAGCGTCGCCGTGCGCGCCGTCACCGATTCCACCTGGCCCACCAGCCACTGGATCATGTCGACATAGTGGCTCGCCTGATTCATGAACGCGCCGCCGTCGAACTCCCACGTCCCGCGCCACGGTGCCATGTCGTAGTACGACTGCGGGCGATTCCACCGCACCGTCGTATTCGCGAGATAGATGCGTCCAAAGCGCCCGGCATCGAGCGACCGCTTGAGCAGCTGGATCGACGGATTCAGGCGATTCTGCTTTACCACGAACAGATGCACGCCCGCGACGTCGCACGCCTTCACGAGCGCATCAGCTTCCTCGAGGCGCGTCGCCATCGGCTTCTCGCAGATCACGTGCAGCCCGCGCTCCGCCGCCATGATCCCCTGGCGCGGATGCATCCCGCTCGGCGTACAGATCGCGACGACGTCGGCCTGTGCCGTCGAGAGCATCTTCTCGTAGCTCGTGAAGAACGGCACGTCCGCCTTCTCGCCCGCGGCCCGCGCGCGATCGGAGAGCTCGTCGCAGACGGCGACGAGCTCGAGCTTGGAGTTCGACGTGATCGCGTCGATGTGACGCTCGCTGATTCGGCCGCATCCCACCAGCATGATTCGAATCGGGCGTTCGCCGCCGACAACAGTCACGTCGCGCTCCATGTGTCGAAGGGTAGCTCAGGCGTGCGCGACGACGGCGCGTTCCGGATGCCGCGGCTCGTGCTTCGCGCAGGCATTGCGCGTGTCGATCACGATCTGCGCATGGTTGCAGACGCGATCGTAGTCGATGGACGAGTGATCGGTCACGACCATCACGGCGTCCGCATTTCGCAGCGCCGAATCGGTGAATGCCACCGACACACCAACGGCTCCCGGCGGCGTATGCCCGTCGGCGATGATCTCGGGCACGTACGGATCGTGATAGCTCACGACGACGCCCTTGTTCGTCAGCAGATCGAGAATCTCGAGCGCCGGCGACTCGCGCAGATCATCGATGTCCTTCTTGTACGCGACGCCGAGCACGAGCACCTTCGATCCCTTGAGCGGCTTCCCCGCCTCGTTGAGCGCATCCTGCAGCTTGCCGACCCAGAACGCCGGCATCTCGGTGTTGATCTCGCCCGCGAGCTCGATCATCCGCGTCTTGTAGTGCAGCGTGCGCATCTTCCACGCGAGATAGTGCGGGTCGAGTGGTATGCAGTGGCCGCCGAGCCCCGGGCCTGGCGTGAACTTCATGTAGCCGAAGGGCTTGGTCGCCGCCGCCTCGATCACTTCCCACACATCGACCCCGAGCCGGTCGCAGATCATCGCCATCTCGTTGACGAGACCGATGTTGATCATGCGGAATGTATTCTCGAGCAACTTCGCGAGCTCCGCCGCCTCAGGCGACGAGACCTCGACGACCTCGTCGATGAACAGCTGGTAGACACGCCCGCCAAGGTCGGTGCACTCCGCCGTCACGCCGCCGAGCACTTTCGGTGTGTTCTTCGTGAACCATTGCGTGTTGCCCGGATCCACACGCTCGGGGGAGAAGCACAGGAAGAAATCCTGTCCCACCACCAATCCGTTGGACTCGAAGCGCGGCAGCATCAGCTCGCGCGTCGTCCCCGGATAGGTCGTCGACTCGAGCACCACAAGCTGGCCCGGGCGGAGCCGCTCCACGATGGCTTCCGTCGCCGCGACGATGTACGACATGTCGGGATCCTTCGTCTTCCCCAACGGAGTCGGCACGCACACGGAGATGACGTCGCACTCACCGAGCCGGGACATGTCGGTGGTCGCCTCGAGCGTGCCGGCCTTCCGCAGCGACGAGACATCCGAACCGCTCACGTCCTTGATGTGGCTCTCGCCCGCGTTCACCAGGTTGGCGACACGCCCAGAGACCTCGAAGCCGAGCACCTTGAGCCCGGCCTGCCCCATTTCGACGGCCAACGGCAGCCCGACGTAGCCGAGCCCCATGACGCCGCAGACCAGCTCGCGGCGGTCGATTTTGTCCGACAGCGATTCGAAAGTTCCCACGGGCCGATGATTGGATGGTGAGGTCGCGTCGCTGGGAGGACGCCCCCCGCGCAACGCCGGTAACCTCGCCGGGGCGTCGGCAGTCAGAATGGAGAGTGCGGCGCGCGCGCCCCCAAGCCCGAACTTCGCCCGCGGGCCGAGGCAAGGCCGGAACTTAACGGAAGCAAATTGACCGATCAAGCAAAACGCTACCCCCTGCCGCTCGCGCCCACCGCGCTCTCGGCTCTCGTCCCCTGTTCCCACAATGGCTGCCCGCTCGGCGTCGACGCTCCGGCGATCGCGAGCGCGCTCCTCGCGGGCGACCATCCGCGCGCGTTCCTGCTCGCCAGGGGTCCGAACCCGTTCGCGAGTGCCTGTGGACACGGCTGTCACGCGCCCTGCGAGACGGCATGCAACCGTCGCGCGTTCGGCGCTCCGGTCGCAATCGCGGCGCTCGAGGCGTACGCGAGTGGCTTCTCGACGCCGTCGTCGCTTCCCTCGCCTGACCCGTGCACGAGCGCGCACGACGCACGCTCCGTGGCCGGGCTCGTGGGGCAGACTCCGGATACGGCATCCCGCGCACCGCGTTCGGGAAAGCGCGTCGCGATCATCGGCGCGGGTGCGACAGGAATGGGATGCGCGCACGACCTGGTGCTGCTCGGCCACGAATGCACGATCTTCGACGAGAGCAGCGAGCCTGGTGGCGTGCTGACGGGTGCAATTCCGTCGTTCCGATTCCCGATTGCGAGCGCGCGAGCCGAGTGCGCGGCGATTCTGTCGACGCACACGCAGCTGGCGTCGAACGCGCCGGTGACGGGAATCGAGACGCTGCGCGCGATGCTGGCGACGGAGTTCGACGCGATCTTCATCGCGATCGGGGCATCGGTTCCTGCCTATGCGATGTTTCCCGATCAGCCGCCGCATCCGCGCGTCGTCGACGCGATGGCGGTGCTGGCGAAACACACGCCACTGAATGGCCGCGTGGTCGTCGTCGGCGACGGAGATCTGGCGCTCGATACGGCGCGCGTCGCACTCCGACGTCCGCGCAGCGAAGAGGCGCGCAGCGTTGCGACGGCCCACGCCGTGCTCCCCGAGGCGCTCGAGTCGACTTCCGCGCAACCCGCGGCGCTTGCGGCCGCGCTCCAGGACGGCGTGATCCTCCACGGCGGCTGGGAACCGCGACGCTATCTCGTGGACGGCGCGGGCGCGCTGACCGGGGTCGAGATCTCGCACGCGACGTCCGGCGTCACGAAAGTGCTCGCCTGCGACTCACTCGTCACCGCGGCGCCGCGCATTCCGGGGCGGCAGTTCGGCCCGGAGCTCATACACGACGAGCGCGGCCTGATCGCGGTCGATACGATCACGATGCAGACGTCGCTGCGCGGCGTGTGGGCCGGCGGCGCGTGCGCGTTCGGGCACCGCACCATCGCGCACGCCGTGGCCGACGGCAAGAAGGCGGCGTGGCGGATCCACGCGTCGCTCACGAAGAGCGTCGTTAGCACGGTGGTCTCGGCCGCGTGGATCGAGCTCGGCGACGAGGAGTGGGATGGCGAGCGCGCGGCCCGCGCAATCGCCGCGCGCCGCATCGACAACGCCGCCTCGACTGCCCCTCCGGCGGATCCATTCTCGAGCAGCGCGCTGCGAGACGTGCAGGAGATCGTGCGCGAGGCGAGCCGCTGCTTCGACTGCACGGTGCTCCCCGTGATCAGCGAGGACTGCACGAAGTGCGGCGAGTGCATCGGCGGCTGCCCGGAGCGTGCGCTGTCGTTCTCGAGTGATGAGCTTCGCGTGGTGGTGGTCGACAGCGCGAGCTGTACGCGATGCGGCGCGTGCGTGGAGATGTGCCCGCCAGGCGCGATCGCAATGGCACGGGCGATCTGGGAAGAGCGACTCGTCGCCGAGCTGGCGGCGCCGCCTGAGCGCCGCGCGCCGGTGATACGCAGAGCCCCGAGCTATACGCCGCCGGACATTGGTGGGCTGCCGGC
Source organism: Gemmatimonadaceae bacterium (assembly GCA_039935955.1). Taxonomy (GTDB): domain Bacteria; phylum Gemmatimonadota; class Gemmatimonadetes; order Gemmatimonadales; family Gemmatimonadaceae; genus FEN-1250. The sequence goes on along the minus strand of JBDTJH010000059.1, from coordinate 13,897 downwards.
GGTTCGGATCTAGCGTTGCGTTGTGGGTGCGCTTACTGAAGCGAAAGTGAAAGGCTGACAACCCGTGAGACGCGACGACTCGCGATTCGCCTTGCGCCCGCCGAAGTCTATCGAGCCTAGCTGACCGTCGCGCCGCCTCGTTTCAGTCGCCCGATCAGCGCTTCCGTCGCGCGCACATGGAGCACTAGCTCCGAGTCCTCACTCCGCTGGTCGATCACCTCGCCCTCGCGATGCAGCTCGGCCAGCAGCCGACCGTCGCTCACGGGAATGCGCACCTCGGAGACCGGGCGCATCGTACGCACGCGCGTCGTGAGCGAGCGCAGAAGCGGATCGAGTCCGTGCTGCGCCACAGCCGAAACGAAAATCGAGTCTGGATACTTGTCGCGTACCTGCTCCTGCAGCGAGAGCAGCGCGTCGTTATCGAGTTGGTCGATCTTGTTGAAGACGTGCAGCACCGGCTTGTCGAGCACGCCGAGCTCGTCCAGGACGCCGTCGACGACCTGCACATGATCCTCCCACGTCGAGCGGCTCGCGTCGATCACGTGGAGGAGCAAATCGGACTCGTTGACTTCCTCGAGCGTCGCGCGGAACGAGGCCACGAGATGGTGGGGAAGCTTTCGGATGAAGCCGACGGTATCCGTCACGAGCGCCTTCTGATGCTCCCCGAGCTTGACCTCGCGCGTGAGCGGATCGAGCGTCGCGAACAACCGGTCCTCGACGAACACCTGCGAGTCGCCCGCGAGCGCGCGCAGCACCGAGGACTTTCCGGCATTCGTGTAACCGACCAGTGACACGCGGAACTCGCCCTTTCGCGAATGCCGCTGCACGATGCGCGCGCGTGTCACGTCGACGAGACGCTCCTTCAACAGCTTGATGCGATTGTTGATGAGCCGGCGGTCCGTTTCGAGCTGTGTTTCGCCCGGACCGCGCATACCGATGCCGCCGCGGAATTTCTCGAGGTGGGTCCACATGCGCGTCAATCTCGGCAATGTGTACTCGAGCTGCGCGAGCTCGACCTGCATCTTCGCCTCGCTCGTGCGCGCCCGCGTCGCGAAGATGTCGAGAATGAGCTCCGCGCGATCGACGACGCGCGTATTCAGCGCGGTCTCGACGTTGCGCCCCTGCGCCGGCGACAGCTCGTCGTCGAAGATGATGACGGTCGCCTGCTTCTCCTCGATCGCGATCCGCAACTCCTCGATCTTCCCCTTGCCGAGGTAGGTGCCCGGGTGCGGGCGGTCGAGCATCTGCGTCACCTCGCCGACCACCGTCGCTCCGGCCGTATCCGCGAGCTCGGCCAGTTCCTCGAGATGCTCGTTCAGCAGATGCCGCGCGCGCGCCGACTTGATGGGCGCGCCAACCAGGATCGCTCGCTCGGCGGGCGGATGAAGATCGATTGAGTTTCGTGAGATAGCGTTACCTGTGTCCGTGTGTTCTCATCGGATGCCGTCGAGCGAATTGAAGTTGCCGGTGCGGTCGTACTGAATCGTGAAGTCGCCGACGCCAGAGCCGACCGTGAGATCGCCGAGAACGCGATATGGGATGCTGCCGGTCTTCATCAGCTCGCGCCCCGCCGCGTTGACACCGCTCCAGTTGAACCTGAGCGGCAGCACGACATCCGCCGAATCGTTGCTCGGCACTGAGAAGTGCTTGTCGAGCGCGCCCGCTCCGACATCGAGCGAGTTGACCATCACCTTGTAGGTCACGCGCGATGCGTCGAGGCGGTAGCCGTTCGGATTGTAAACGCTCAGAATGACGTCCAGCGTTCCACCGGTGAGGCCGATGCCGCCCACCTGCACGTTCTTGAACGTGACGACGGGATCCTTGAAGCCGCCGCGGCCGAATCCCGCGCACGAGAAGCTCGCGAGCGCGACGGTCGATACGAGTGCGATCTTCAGCCGCATGCTATCTCCACTTCGAGTGTATGGTCACGGCGTGCCGGACGAAGCATCGTCAGCGGCCGCCTTGCTCCTGAGCTCAGCCCACCACGCGAGCCGCTTGCTGATCTCCTTCTCGAAGCCGAAGCGACCTGGCTCGTAGAGCACCGTGCCGCGCAGCTTGTCGGGAAGATACTCCTGCGGAATGTACCCGTCTTCCGCGTCGTGCGCGTACTGATACCCTTTGTGATACCCCAGTTCCTTCATCAAGGACGTCGGCGCGTTGCGAATATGCATCGGCACGCCCTCGGCTGGAGTCTCGCGCGCGGCGGCCAACGCGGCCGAAAGTGCCATCTTTGCGCTATTCGACTTCGGCGCCGTTGCCAGGTAGATCGTCATCTCGGCCAGCGGCAGATAGCCCTCCGGCGCGCCGAGCATGTGCCAGGCATCGCGCGCCGCCACCGCGAGCTGCAGCGCATTCGGGTCCGCCAATCCGACATCCTCGGCGGCCATCGCGATCGCGCGGCGGAAGATCGTCATGGGATCTTCACCGCCTTCGATCATGCGCGCCATCCAGTACAGCGCGCCCTGCGGATCCGAGCCGCGCAGCGACTTGTGATACGCGGAGAGGATATTAAAGTGCTCCTCGCCGGACTTGTCGTGATGCGCAAAGCGGAGCTGCAGCGCCTCGCGGGCGATGGGCACGGTGATGTGTCCCTTGGCGCCGACGTGCGACGCGGCGGCATCGAGCACGGTGAGCGCGCGGCGCGCGTCGCCATCGGCCTCCGCGGCGACGACCGCGAGCGCGTCGTCGTCGACGACGAGCTCCTGGTCGCCAAGTCCGCGCTTCTCGTCGTCGAGCGCGGAACGAAGCACCCTCGTGACGTCGTCGGGTGTGAGCGCCTTGAGCACGAAGACGCGCGTGCGCGAGAGGAGCGCGCCGTTGATCTCGAACGAAGGGTTCTCCGTGGTCGCGCCGATGAGGGTGACGGTACCGCGCTCGACGTGCGGGAGAAAGGCGTCCTGCTGCGCGCGATTCAGACGATGAATTTCGTCGACGAAGAGGACGGTGCCGCGCCCGCTCATCGCAAGACGCTCCTCCGCCGCCGCGATGATCTCGCGCACGCGCGGTACGCCCTCGGTGACCGCGGAGAACGGGACGAACTCGCGCTCGGTGTAGTTCGCGATGAGCAGCGCGAGCGTCGTCTTGCCGCTTCCGGGCGGACCCCAGAAGAGCATCGACGTCACCTTCCCACGTTCGATCGACTCGCGCAGCGCCATGCCGGGCGCCAGCAGATGCTCCTGCCCGACGAATTCATCGAGCGATGCTGGCCGCATGCGCGCCGCGAGTGGCTGGGAGCCAACGGGTGGCGTGAACAGCGACGGAGCCGGAGTGCCGCCGGGGCGACCGCGCATGCTCTTCGACGGCGACATGCTCAGATTCCCGCGACGACGCGCGTCGCGAAGTAGAGCGCGCACCCCGCGACGAATGCGAGCTGCGGGCGCCAGTCCGTTTTTCCCTGAAATTCCGGAACGAGATTCGACGCAGCCACGTATAACGTCACTCCTGCAGAGAGTCCGAGACCGATCGCGTCCAGCGCAGGCGCAGCATCGGTGACCACGACGCCGGCAATCGTCGACAGACCGAGCGCGAGCCCCGCCTGCACCGCTCTTGCACGCCCCGCGCCAGCTGCCAGGAAGAGACTCGCGATTGCGAAGCCCTCCGGAAGCTTGTGCAGGACGATCGCGATGAACACGAGCGAGCCGAGCGCTGCGCTCACGTGGAATGCGCTCGCGATCGCGACGCCATCCACGAACGTGTGGAGCAGCAGCCCGGCGAGCGCCGAGACGCTCACGAGCTCCGTGACCTCGTGCGTCTCCTCGCCGAAGTGAAAATGCGGCGCCAGCATGTGCTGCGTGAGGTGCACGAGGAGATAGCCGGCGAGTGCGGCCATCGCGCCGCGCGCGCCGGAGCGCTCGATCGCCTCGGGAAAAATATCGGTGAGGCACACGCAGATCATGAATCCCGCGGCGAGCGCGATCATGGCGTCGAGCGCGCGCGTGCTCCACTTCGCGCGCCCCGCGACCACCAGCGCGCCGACGACGTTCGCCGCCGCGGCCACGACGGCGTAGATGATCGGCGTGTGCGTCATTCCACCTGGAGCCCGAGCGAGTCGACGAAGGTGTCGAGTGCGAACTCGAGCTCGGGCGCGGGCGGGAATTCGTGGCGAGAGAGCTTCCAGCTATTCGTGCGCACCATCTTCCGCTCCTCGAGCCCCTTCCCCTGCAGCAGATACAGCCAGCGATCGGTGCGCGCGTAGATGAACAGCTCGAGCATCGGATTGAGCGTGAGCTGGTCCTCGCCGGAGTACACCGCGATCTCGACGCCGCCCGCCGCAGCGACGAGTGTCTTGATGCGGGTGAGCGCCTCGCGCACATCGGGGAGCGGGAGCCGGTCGCCGCGCCATTTTCGCTTGGCACGCGCATCGATGACGGCGAGATCGATGGCGGGCGGCAGCTGATCCATGAGCGCCAGGAAGAGGTCGACGATGCGCTCCGCGTGCGCGACGACGTGCGCGCTGTAGTACTCCTCCTCCTTCGTGAAGACGAAACCATCGGCGGCGGTGCGAAAACGCTTCCACACCGACGTCTCCGGCTGGCGACCGCGAAACCACATGCGCTAGCTCTCTCGGGACGGTGTCTGATCTCCAGCGAGCTCGCGCGCGCGCGCGAGCAGCTGGTCTTCGGTGTTGCGTGCCGGGTCGTCGAGCACCCAGTCGAGCAGCGTCCGGAGCGCGGCTCCGAGCTGCGGGCCGCTCCTGATGCCGACCTTCATGAGGTCGCCGCCATCGACGGAAAGATCGCCGGTTTCAATCGGATCGCGAAGTGCCACCGACTCGGCCCGTCCGTGCAGCGACGCGAGCGCTTCTTTCGTTGACTCGCTCCTCCACGAATCGCGAGCTTCCGCCTGGAAACGCGCGCCGAGAACAGCGAAAAACGCAGCGACGCGTGTGCGACCAATCGCCGCAACCCAGCGACGTACCATCGCATCAGACGGAGCCCTGCCGGGCGCGAGCGCCTCACGCACGGGAGCGTGCAGCGCGTGCCACCGCTCGACGAGATCGCCGATCCACCGCACGCGATCATTCGAGAAGCGCAGCTCGCGGAGCGCCGCGCGCGCGGACGAAGGCGCGACGTCGAGCATCAGCGCGACGAGCCGGTTGATCGTGCGATGCTCCTCGTCAGCAGCTGTCGCGCGCGGCAGCAAATCGAGCGTGGCGAGTGCGACGTCGCTCATCGACGACAGCGCTGGCACCAGCGCGGCGAGCGCGCCGCCGTCTCGCCAGAGTCTGAACGCATCGCCGGGGCGCTCGACCTGCGCCATCGTCTTTTCGAGCTCCTGCTGGACGCGCTCCATCGAGAGCCGGCCGAGATGCGGCGCGGACTCGACGATCGCAGCCCAGGTGGCGCTCTCGATCGCGAAGCCGAAGCGCGCGGCGAAGCGCATCGCCCGCAGCGCGCGGAGTCGATCCTCGCGCATGCGGTCCGCCGCGACTCCCACCGCGCGCACCAGTTGCCGCACGAGATCATCCTGGCCGCGAAAGGGGTCATGCAGCTGCCGACTTTCGGGCCCGTAGGCGATCGCGTTGATCGTGAAGTCGCGCCGCGCGAGATCCTCGTCGAGGCTCGCCCCGAACTCTACTACCGCGTGGCGACCGTCGGTCTGCACATCGCGCCGGAAGGTCGTGACCTCGTGCATCGCACCCGCGTCGTCCAACACACCCACGGTACCGAAGTCAATGCCCACGGGAACCGTCCGGCGAAAAAGACGCTGGATCTGTTGCGGCGTCGCCGCCGTCGCGATGTCCCAATCGAGGTTGCGGTGCCCCAGTAGGGCATCGCGCACCGCACCGCCGACGAACCAGCTCTCGTGTCCCGCGCGCAGCAGCGTCTGTGCAATGCCCAGCACAGATGCGGGGGGCTGCGGCAGCGCTCCGCGCCCCGTATCGTCATCAGAACTGCTATCTTTACTCACCTATGCATCTCACCGACATTCTCGACGAAAGCGCCGCGACCGCTGAGTTCAAGGCAGCCGTGCTCTCGGTGCGTGAACGCGTCCGCACGCCGCTCGTCACCGCCGCGCGACCGGTCCCGCACGTGAAGATCGTCCGACTCCTCACGCATCTGCTGGAAGTCGAGTCGGAGCTCGAGATCGCATCGGTGCGGATCAGCGCGGACTCGGGGTGCTCGGATCTCACGGGCGTGATCGACGTGTCGTGCACGGACGGCGCGCGACGCTTCTCGTTCGCCTGGGACTGCGCCTGGCGCGCCAGCGAGATGGGATGGACGGACTGCTTCGGGTTTCCCGACCAGATGCGTGCGGCCCGCGAGTACGACTGGCGCTGCTTCAAGAGCTGGCAAGCGGTGGGCGAGAGCCGCAGCGATCGATTCGCTCCTGCGTGATCATTCCCCCCGCGCCGGCCGCTATCCGCACAGCACCGCCCCACCATTGACGTTCAGGATTTCGCCCGTGATGTGCCGCGCGAAATCCGAGCAGAGAAAGACGATCGGCCCCGCGATGTCTCGCGCGGTGGCGACGCGCCCCAGCGGAATCGTCTTCTCGACCATTGCGCGACCGTCGCCCACGAGTGACGCCGCAGCCATCTCGGTATCCACCCACCCCGGCGCGACGCTGTTGAACGTGATGTCGCGCGGCGCCAGCTCGACGGCGACGGACTTCACGAACGAGATCATCGCGCCCCGCGATGCGGCATAGTCCGAGTGCCCTGCTTCGCCGCGCTGTCCCGCCGTGCTCGACACGAGCACGATACGCCCGCGATCCGAGATCGCACGGATCGCCGCGCGGGATGTAGTAAACATTGAGTCGAGATTCGCGCGCATCGTAGTATGCCAGCGGTCGTCGCTCATCTCGCCGAGCGGGACGTGCTCGTAGGGCCAGATCCCGGCGTTGCCGACGAAGAGATCGAGGCCGCCGAACTCGCGCTTGGCGCGCGCGAACAGCGAGTCCGTTCCACCGGGCGCGCTCAGATCCGACCCGTGCGCGAACGTGCGCACCCCGAACGACGCGATCCGGCGCACGACGTCCTCCGCATCCTTCTCGCGATTGCGGTAGCCGATGCCGACATCCGCGCCGCACTCCGCGAGCAACAGCGCGGTGGCCGCGCCGATGCCGCGCGAACCGCCGGTGACCAGCGCGCGCTTTCCCTTGAGATCGATCATAGCTCCCGCTCGATGAGTTCGCAGATGGCGTGCTCGATGCAGAGGTGCAGCTCCTGTGCGCGATCGGTGCGCTGCGTCGGGATGACGACGCTGACATCGGCGTGTGCGCGCAGCGCGCCGCCGTCCCGTGCCGTGAACGCCAACACCTTCGCGCCGACGCGCGTTGCCGCCTCCGCCGCGCGCAGCACATTGGGCGACTCGCCGCTGGTCGAGTGGATCACCAGCAGGTCGCCCGGACGCGCGAGCGCCTCCACCTGCCGCGCGAACACCTGCTCGAAGCCGAGATCGTTCGCGGCGGCCGTGAGCAGCGACGTGTCGGTCGTGAGCGCGATCGCCGCGACCGCTCGACGCGCGCGCATGTAGCGCACCACGTACTCCGTCGCGAGATGCTGCGCGTCGGCCGCACTGCCGCCGTTGCCACAAAAAAACAATGTGCGTCCAGCCTGCACGGTTGCGCGGATCAGCGCGGCCGCGCGATCGAACTCCACTTCGAGCGATGCCGCCGCGGCGAGCGCCGTGTCGGAAAGCTCGCGCAGGGCACGTGCAACGCCGACGCTGTCGCGCGTATCGTCACTCATGACCGCCTCATGAACATGCCCCGGAGCTTCGCCAGCATTCCCTTGTCCGTCTCCGGTATGGGTAGCACGGGCAACACCGCTTCCCTGTTCAGCAGCCGCCGCGCGTTGATCGTGCAGAGCAGCTCCGCCTGCTCGTGCGCATCGATCGCCTCGAGCCAGTCGCGCGCCATCGCCAGCGAACGTGTGTCGCCATGCGTGTCGCTCGCGATGCAATCGATGAGTCCTTCTTCGAGCAGCTTGCGCGCGAGACGCGAGGTCGGTGCGCTCCCGAACACCATCACCGCATCCATCTGGATCACCGCGCCGACGCTGCGCCACTGCTGCACCATGTCTGGCGTGCATTGGTGATAGCGCTCGGGATGCGCGATCACCGGCGTCACGCCGCTCATGCGAATGCGAAGGATCTCCGCCGTCGCCCCCGGCGGCACGTGCATGCGCGGAAACTCCACCAGCGCCGCGCCTGAGTCGCCGAGGTGCAGATGCGGCGCGCGCAAATCCGCACCAGGCGCGTCGAGCATGATCTCCCATCCGAGCACGAGCTCCGGCACCGGCGGCGCATGCTCCACGAGGTTCGCGAGGATCGCGCGATGCCGCTCGATCGGCGCGCGATGCGCGTCGGTCGCCTTGAGGTGCGGCGTGCAGACGAGCACCGTCACCCCCTCCTCTCGGAAGCGCTCGAGCACGGGCACCGATACCTCTACCGATGGCGACCCGTCGTCGACGCCCGGCAGCAGATGCGTGTGGATGTCGATCATGCGCGCGCCGCCAGCGCCAAAGCACCCACCACTCGCGCGCCGCCATCCTCGAGCGCGCCGCCGACGACGATGATGTCCGCCCCCGCATCGCGCGCGCTCCGCACCGACTCCGCTCCCCGGATACCGCCGCCCACCAGCAACGGGCCGGTCCACGCCGCCCGCGCCGCGCGAACGATAGACGCGTCCACCGAGCGAGACGCACCGCTCCCCGCATCGAGATACGCCGCGTGCATCCCGATGAGGGCCGCCGCTCGCAGGTGCGCCGCCGCGACCTCCGGCTTGTCCGCCGGCAGCGGGCGCGTCTGGCTCACCGACTCCACCGACGTCACGTGTCCGCCATCCACGAGGCAATAGGCCGTGCTGATCGCCTGAACCTCCGGATGCTGCAGAAAGAACGGCACGGCGCGCACGTGCTCCTCGATGAGATACTGCGCATTCCGCCCCGACACCAGCGACAGCAGCAGCACCGCATCGACCCCCGCATCGAGCTGCGACGCCATCGCCGGAAATTGCACGAGCGGCAACTCGGGCGCCGCATGCTTGATGCGCGACGACAGCTCGCCATCCTCGCGCGCGGGACCAAAGCTGTTCCCCAACAACAGCAGCGCCACCCCCTCACCCGCCGCGCGTCTTGCCAACTCCTCGGCCCCCGCCAAGGTCGTGCGGTCGGGATCGATGAGCACCGCGAGCCCCGAGCGTCCGGAGAGGATGCTCTTGCTCATGCGCCGAGCGGCGGCGGGGCCAACATCGCGATCGCCGACATGGCGGCGGTCGCGCGCGCCGAGAGCGTGTCGGGCGATTCGCTCGCCGCCTCGAATGCGTAGGTCACCATCGCATCCACCGCCAGTAGATCGAGTGCGCGATCGCGTCCCGCGCAGTCGAGCGCGATCAGCTCGGCGAGCAGCGATTCCGCGGTCGACAGCACCGCATCGTACGCGCTCGACGAACGGTCACTCAGTCGCGTGCCGAGGAGCAGGCGAAGCCTCGCGACCAGCGGCGCCGGCGGCTCGGGGGTGCGGGCCAAAAGCCACTCGCCAACCGTCACGCGGCAGCGCCCAGCGCAGCGCGCACCACCGACGGCGCCTTCGCGATTGCCTCGCCGATGCGCGACGCGTCCGGAATTCCAGCCTGCGCCATGTGCGCCTTCCCGCCCCCACGTCCGCCCGCCGCTTCCGCGATCGGCTTGATGAGCTGGTCCGCGCGCACACCCTTGTCGCGCAGATCGTCGGTGACGATGACGATGAGCGTACTCTTGCCCTCGCCGAACGACGTCGCCAGCACGCCGACGCCGCTGCCGAGCTGCTGGCGCAGCGCGTCGCCGAGCAGCTGAAGCTCTTTCACGTCGCCGGCGCTCACGCTCGATGACACGAGCCGCGATGCGCCGATCGTCTCCGCGCCCGCGAGCAGCTGCTGGAGCTGATCGCCGCCGCCGCGCAGACTTTCCTCGAGTCGCTTCTCGAGCTTACGCCGCTCGTCGAGCAGCGTTTCGACGCGCTTGACGATTCCATCCGACGGCGCGCGCAGCAGCTCGCCGAGCTTCTCTAGCCGTTGCTCCTCGCCGCGAATCAGCTCGTACGCGCGCGGGCCCGTCACCGCTTCGATACGTCGGATCCCCGCCGCCACGCCATTCTCGCTCACGATCTTGAAGAGCGCGATCTGCCCCGTGCTGCGTGCATGCGTGCCGCCGCACAGCTCAACGGACAGCCCCGGAATGCTGACGACACGCACCACGTCGCCGTACTTTTCGCCGAATAGCGCCATCGCGCCCGACGCGACCGCGTCGCGATACGGGCGCTCGACCGTGCTCACATCGACGTTCGCCCAGATGCCGCGGTTCACGATCTCCTCGATCTCCGACAGCTGCTCCGGCTTGATCGGACCGTGATGATGAAAATCGAAGCGCAGTCGATCCGGCGCGACGAGCGATCCCGCCTGCGTCACGTGCTCGCCGAGCACCCCGCGCAAAGCGGCGTGCAGCAGATGCGTCGCCGTGTGGTTGCGCTCGGTGTCACGCCGGCGATCCGGCGGGATGTGCGCGTGTACGCGCCCGAAGTGGAACCCGCCCGTCAGCTCGCCGATGGCGACGTGCCGCCCGTCGACCTTCTTCACCTCGTCGACGTCGACCTTCCATCCTTCGCCCGTGATCTCGCCTGCGTCGGCGATCTGTCCGCCGGATTCCGCGTAGAACGGCGTCTCCTCGAGTACGAGCGCGAGCCGTCCCGCTGGAAGCCTTCGGATCGCGACGACGTCCGTCTCCGCATCCGTCACTCCGTAGCCCACGAAGTTCGTCGATTGCGCTGCGGCGCCCGGCTTCTTCTCCCACGACGCAAAATCCGCGAGCCCTCCGTCGGCGACGCCGAGATCGCGCCCCTTCCGTTCCTCGCGCGACTGCGAGCGCTGCGCCTGCAGCGAGCTTTCGAAGCCCGCGATATCCACCGTGTAACCGCGCTCGTGCGCCATCAGCTCCGTGAGATCGATCGGAAAGCCGAAGGTGTCGTAGAGGCGGAATGCGTCGCCGCCGCTGATCGTCCCGCGGATTGCAGTCGAGCCCTGCGTCGAATTCAGCGGAGCGATCTGATCGAAGCGCAGCATCCCCTCCTCGATCGTCGCGAGGAAGCGTTCTTCCTCGGCGCGCGTCGTATCGACGATGAGCGTGCGCCGCTGCGCGAGCTCGGGATACACATCCGACATCTGATCGACGACGACGCTCACGAGCTTGTCGAGTGTCGGCTCACGGCGGCCGAGCAGCCACGCGTGCCGCACGCCGCGCCTGAGGATGCGCCGCAGCACATAGCCGCGTCCCTCATTCGACGGAAAGACGCCATCGGCGATCAGAAAGGTGATCGCGCGCGCGTGATCGGCGAGCACACGGAAGGAGACCGCATCGTACGTCACCGGGCGGTTACCCTTCGGCGGAATGGCGGGCCACACCGCGGTGCCCACCTCCGCGCCCGGCCGATCGTCATACGACATGCCGAGCACCTCTTCGGCCCTCGTGATCAGCGGGACGAACAGATCGGTGTGATAGTTGTTCGTCACGCCCTGGAGCACCGCCGCGATACGTTCGAGCCCCGCGCCCGTGTCGACCGACGGTTTCGGCAGCGGCTTGAGCACACCGTCCGGCTGACGATCAAACTGCATGAAGACGAGATTCCAGATCTCGAGGAAGCGCCCGGCCTCCGCGCCCTCGACGAACGCGTCGCGCGAGAACTCGCTGCGCTTCGTGTCGGTCCACTCGCCCGTCGCGCCTTCCGGAAACGCCCAGTCGCCCGCGATGTGCGCGAGATCGACGTAGATCTCCGTGCACGGCCCGCACGGTCCCGTGTCCGCCATCTGCCAGAAGTTGTCGCGCTCACCGAGCCCATACACGCGGCTATCGGCGATCCCCGTGATCTCCTTCCAGAGCGTGCGCGCTTCGTCGTCCGACTCGTAGACGGTCACGCGCAAATGCTCCTTCGGGATCCCGAGCTCCACCGTGACGAACTCCCACGCGAAGCGGATCGCGTCGCGCTTGAAGTAGTCGCCGAAGGAGAAGTTGCCGAGCATCTCGAAGAAGGTGTGATGCCGCGCGGTGTGCCCCACCTGTTCGAGATCGTTGTGCTTTCCTCCCGCGCGCACGCACTTCTGCGCGGTGGTCGCACGGACGCCGAACGACGCGCGCTCCTGACCGAGGAAGATGCGCTTGAACTGCACCATCCCGGCGTTGGTGAAGAGGAGCGTCGGATCGTCCGCGGGGACGAGCGACGAGCTGGGGCGAACTGCGTGGGCGTTGCGCTCGAAGTACGAGAGGAAACGCTGGCGAATCTCGGATGCGCGCATAAGCCTCAAAATATACCGCGCCCGGTACTCCGGGGCACGGGCTATTCGAGGATGTCGCCCCCGCTCTCGCCGGGGAGTGCGTCCATCACGCGGCGGATCGCGGAGCCGTCGTAACCACGGCGCGCGAGAAACGCATAGAGCCTGCGGCGCGTGGTGGCCGAATCAGCGGTGCGCAGCGTCCGCATCTTCTTCGCCGCGACCTGCGCGATCTGCGCGTCCTCGTCGACTTCGTCTTCCTCGAGGACCTCGGTCAGCGCCGCATCGATGACGTCTCGCGCAACGCCTCGACGCCAGAGCTCCGACTGGAGGCGGCGTCTCGAAAGCCCCGCTCCGGCGATCTTCGCGCGGATGAAGGACCGCGCGAATTGAGCGTCGTCGAGCGCACCGAGGGCGATGAGGCGCTCGATGGCAGTGGCGACGTGCTCGGCGGGCTCGCCTTTGCGCACCAGCATGCGCTCGAGGTCGCGCGCGGCGCGCGGGCGGGCGGCGAGCATCGCGAGCGCTCGGTCAAAGGTGTGGAGCGCCGCCGATTCAACCGAAACGCGATTCGCCAACGCCTCGCCATAGGCCACACCGATGCGGACGCCGAGCCGTTCGATGCCGTCGAGCGACAGCGTTGCGACAACGGAGCCGTCGACGAGGATCTCGAAGCGCCCGGGGTGCCGGGCGCTCCCGGAGATGGCCGTGATGCGCGGCGGGCTCGCGAGCGATTCGGCGCCGGGCGCATCGGCGCCGCCGAGCGGGTCGCCGAGCGCCAACGAGGGGGCTGAATGCTCATTCATTCAGCAAGCCACGCAGTAGTGCGGATACCGACCCCCCGAGATGCACGAAGTGCCGAAGGGGAAGGGTGCGACGAAGACAGTTTCCGGGTGCCTTCGCCACTCCACCTCGCCCTTCGGCACGATTTCGCCGACGTGCTGGTGCTAATCGTCGCTCTCGACCTCTTCGGCTACCAGCGCACCCGGATCCTTGATCCCGAGCACGACTTTCACCTTCTCCTCGATCTCGAGCATCATGCTGTTGTTGTCCTTCAGAAACATCTTCGCGTTCTCACGCCCCTGCCCGATGCGCTGGCCGTTGTAACTATACCAGGCGCCCGACTTCTCGATGATTCCCGACTCCGACCCTATGTCGACCAGAAGAGACGTGTGGCTGATCCCCTCCGCGTACATGATGTCGAACTCGGCCTGCTTGAACGGCGGCGCCACTTTGTTCTTCACGACCTTTACGCGGACGTGCGAGCCGATGACCTCTTCCTTATCCTTGACCGGGCCAATGCGGCGAATGTCCAGGCGAACCGACGCGTAGAACTTCAGCGCCTTGCCGCCGGTGGTCGTCTCGGGGTTGCCGAACATGACGCCGATCTTTTCGCGAAGCTGGTTGATGAACACGACGGACGTCTTCGACCGCGCGATCGCGCCGGTGAGCTTGCGAAGCGCCTGACTCATGAGGCGCGCCTGCAGACCGACGTGCGAATCACCCATCTCGCCTTCGATTTCAGCTTTCGGCACCAGCGCGGCGACGGAGTCGATCACGACGATGTCGACAGCGCCGGAGCGCACGAGGATCTCGCAGATCTCGAGTGCCTGCTCGCCCGTGTCCGGCTGCGAGACGAGCAGGTTCTCGATGT
>JBDTJH010000058.1:0-21392 GCA_039935955.1 Gemmatimonadaceae bacterium | reverse complement strand
TGGATGAAGGTGCGCAGCGCAATCGCAACGCCGGGCGTTCTCAACATCGAATGGGATCCGCAATCGCTGGTGTTGAGTGCGCGAGTCATCACACGAGGATCGGCCACGCCGAGCCGGCTCGTCGGCGACTTCATCAACTACCTCCTGATCAAGCATGGTGCGCGGGTGCGCACGATCATTACGGCGAAATCGCCATAACGCGCGAATGCTTGTGAGAGCCGCGTACGGAGAGTCTTATTGTCGTACGCCAGTCGTCTTCCGCACGACGAACTCCAGCCAATCTTTCATCGAATGAAGAAGCTTTCTCTCCTGCTCGCTGCTGGTGCTCTCGCCTGCGCGCACGACACTGCCTCGAATCCGGATGCTCCGCGCTGGGAGCGTCAGGCCGCGAACGTCACCATCGTGCGCGACGACTGGGGGATTCCGCACATCCACGGAAAGACCGATGCCGACGCCGTGTTCGGAATGGTGTACGCGCAGTCGGAGGACGACTTCAAGCGCGTCGAGACGAACTACATCAACGCGATGGGGAGACTCGCGGAAACCGAGGGGGAGAGCGCGATCTACCGCGACTTGCGGATGAAGCTCTTCATCGATCCCGACTCGTTGAAGGCACAGTACGCGTCGAGCCCCGAGTTTCTCCGAACGTTGATGGTCGCGTGGGCCGATGGGTTGAACTTCTACATGTACAAGCACCCATCGGTGAAAGCTCGCGTGATCACCCGCTTCGAGCCGTGGATGGCGCTCTCCTTCACGGAGGGAAGCATCGGCGGAGACATCGAAAAGGTCTCGCTGCCGAGCCTGCAGGCGTTCTACGGCGACTCCTCCGCGAGCCGTGCCTTCGCGATGGCCGCGTTCCACTTCGCCGAGCCGTCGGGGTCGAACGGGTTTGCGATCGCGCCCTCGAATACCGCGGATCATCATGCGCTGCTGCTGATCAATCCGCACACGTCCTTCTATTTTCGCGCCGAGCTCCAGATGACGAGCGATGAAGGACTCAACGCGTATGGGGCGTCGACGTGGGGGCAGTTCTTCGTCTATCAGGGCTTCAACCCGCGCGTCGGCTGGATGCACACGACGAGCGGCGCCGATGTGGTCGACGAATATGCGGAAACGATCGTGAAGAAGGGCGACAGCCTCTACTATAAGTACGGCGCCGAGCTGCGGCCCGTTACGACCTACGCGATCACCGTTCCATATCGCACGAGCGGCGGCATGCAGCAGAAGCAGTTCACGGTCTTCCGCACGATGCATGGCCCGATCGTCCGCGCGGACAGTGGCAAATGGATCAGCATTCGGCTGATGCAGGAGCCGATCAAGGCGCTCACGCAATCGTATACGCGTACGAAGGCGACGAGCTACAAGAGCTTTCGCGAGACGATGGAGCTGCACACCAACTCGTCGAACAACACCATCTTCGCGGATGCCGATGGCGACATCGCCTACTTTCACGCGAATCACGTCCCTATTCGGGATACGCACTTC
Source organism: Gemmatimonadaceae bacterium (assembly GCA_039935955.1). Taxonomy (GTDB): domain Bacteria; phylum Gemmatimonadota; class Gemmatimonadetes; order Gemmatimonadales; family Gemmatimonadaceae; genus FEN-1250. Next base: position 19,907 of record JBDTJH010000058.1, on the reverse strand, counting down.
GACTGGCGCAAGCCGGTCGACGGCAGCAATCCCGCCACCGACTACCAGGGCGTGACGTCGATCGACGGCAGCCCGCATCTGCTCAATCCGCCGAATGGCTGGCTCTACAACTCGAACAACTGGCCGTATTCGGCCGCCGGCGTGTACAGCCCGAAGAAAGCCGACTACCCCGCGTACATGGATCGGGGGATCGAGAGCCCGCGGGGCATTCACGCCATCCGCGTGCTCTCGAACAAGAAGGACTTCACGCTACAATCGCTGATCGACGCGGCGTATGACAGTTACCTGCCGGCATTCGCCGATCTCGTCCCGACGCTGATCGACGCGTACGACAAGACTCCCGCGTCCGATCCCGTGAAGGCGAAGGTCGCGGCGCAGATCGCACTGCTGCGTGCGTGGGACTATCGGTGGTCCGTACAGTCGATTCCGACGACGCTCGCGTGCTACTGGGGGGACGAGCTCGGCCGCCGGGTGCACGCCGACGCCGACGGCGAGGACATGTCGATCTACCAGTACATGGCGAAGAAGACAACGGCGCACGAGAAGCTCGACGCGCTTGCGGTCGCATCGGATTCGTTGACGAAGAATTTCGGCAGCTGGAAGATTCCGTGGGGCGACGTCAATCGCTTTCAACGCCTCACGGATGACTTCGTGCAGCCCTTCGACGATGCGCGACCGAGCATCCCGGTCGGCTTCGCGTCGGCGCGGTGGGGATCGCTCGCGTCGTTCGGCCCATGGGAAAAAGAGACGACGAAGAAGCTGTATGGCACTGGCGGCAACAGCTTCGTCGCGGTAGTCGACTTCGGCAACGACAGCGTGCACGCGCGCGCGATCACCGCGGGCGGCGAGAGTGGCGACATGGCGTCGAAGCACTTCGACGATCAGGCGCTGCGCTACAGCACCGGCGATCTGCGCGAGGTCTACTTCTATCCGTCGCAGCTGGTGGGGCATACGGAGCGTACATACCACCCGGGAAGTTGAATGATGCGTACCTCGTGCCTCGTGTATGTCTCCCGTTCCCGGTGAGGGCGCGATGATCGATCCGCCTGCGATGTTGGGCGTCGTGCATCTGCCTAGTGAGCGGCGCGCGAGCGCGACCGCGGATCGGCTTGCGGAGCTCGTGCGCGCGAAGGGACTGACACTCTTTGCGCGCATCGATTTCTCGAGCGATGCCGCCGCCGCGGGGCTCACGCTCGCGCCGATGATTCAGCTCGTCTTCGGAAATCCGCGTGCGGGCACGGCGCTGCTCGCAGCGAATCCCGTTTCCGGACTCGCGCTGCCGTTGCGCGCCCTCGCCTGGGAAGATGCCGACGGTCACAGCTGGTTGAGCTACGAGGCGCCGGAGGCGCTCATCGAGCGCTATCACCTCCCCGCCGCCCTCGGCGCGAACATCGCGGGGCTCCGCGCGCTGTGCGAGGCCGCGGTGGCGCCAGGTTGATCAACCGAGCGCGAACAGCCAGGTAACGATCGCCTGCCCGCCTTCGAAGTCTCTCTCGGTCGTACTCGCATTTAACTTGCGCATGCGAGCCCGACACCACGAGCACCGACTCACATCCGACGTCGAGCCATGTCGATTTCAGAGCTGCTGGTCCCCGAGTACGACCACGAGATCGCCGTCACGCGCGAGGTGTTGAAGCGCGTGCCCGACGATTGTGCCGAGTGGAAGCCGCATCCCAAGGCGTTCTCGATGGCACATCTCGCGCAGCTCGTCGCCCGTCTTCCGGGTTGGGTACCGATGATGTTCGAGCGCGATGACCTCGACATCCAGCCGGTGAGTGGGCCGACATTCCCCGGCTACTCCGTGGAGCCCACGGCGAAGTTGCTCGCGGAGTTCGACAGAAACGCCGCGGCGGGACGCGCCGCGCTGCTCGGCACCACCGACGAGAAGCTCGAGCAGACGTGGACGCTCAGGAAAGCGGGCGCCGTGGTCCAGACCGACAGCCGCTACCAGATGCTTCGCTCGATGGTGCTGAATCATCAGATCCATCATCGCGCGCAGCTCGCCATGTATCTCCGCATCACTGATCAGAAGGTTCCCGAGATGTACGGACCGACGGCCGACAAGTGAGTCGAGGGAGAACACTCCGCCATGCCGATCGCGAGGAAGGCAGGGAGCACCGAATCTGCATCGAAGCAGCTGGCCGCCTTCATCGCGAAATACGATCCGAGCGTGGCGACGCTCGCACGCGCGTGCCGCGCGACAATGCGAAAGATTCTCCCGACCGCGAACGAGCTCGTATACGACAACTATCAGTTCCTAGCGATCGGCTACAGCTCTACGGAGCGCGCCTCCGACTCGCTGCTATCGCTCGCCGTGAGCCCAAAGGGAGTCGCGCTCTGCATGTACTACGGTGCTCATCTCCCGGATCCGAAGAAGATCATGTACGGCGGTGGCACGCAGGTGCGCTTCGTGAAGGTCGAAGGCGCAAAGAGCCTTACGGCGCCCCCCGTCCGGGCGTTGATCCGCGCGGCAGACGCGCATGGCACCGTCCCGCTTCCCCGCGCGGGGAAAGGCCGGCTCATCATCAAGGCGATCTCCGCCAAGCAGCGACCGCGCCGCGCCACGAAGCGGTGACCACGCATTGCGTCGCCCTTCGCGACCACTCTCAACCGCAGGAGCAATCCGATGGATGAAGATGCGTTCAACCTTTCGATCCGAAAGTTTCTCAAGCACTTCGGTGTTACGGCACAGCGCGAGATCGAGAACGCCGTGCGCAAGGCCATCGTCGACGGGCGGCTTCGCGGCGACGAGGCTGTTCCCGTGCGGGCGACGTTGCTCGTCGACGGCATCCTGCGCGACTTTCACATCGAAGGCACGGTGACGCTGCAGGCGCCGCCCGCTCCCGCGGCTCCCGCTCCCTGAATCGCGGTATGCCGGTGCCGAGCGCGCACACGCTGACCCTTGCGACGATCGGCTATCAGGGCGCCACGCCAGAAACGTTTCGTCGTGCGCTCGAGGACGCACGCATCGAGCGGTTGGTCGACATCCGCGCGGTCGCCAGCTCGCGGCGTCCCGGATTCTCCAAGAGCCGACTTGCCGCCGGCGTGCAGGATGTCGGCATGGAGTATCTGCACATGCGCGCGCTCGGCACGCCGGCCGACGGTCGCGCCGCCGCGCGCGCGGGACGCCACGGGGAGATGCGCCGCATCTTCCTCGAGCACATGCGCTCGCCAGACGCGCAGGCCGCGCTCGACGATCTCGAGCAGATCGTGTCCTCGGGCAAACGCACGTGCCTGCTCTGCTTCGAGGCTGACCACCAACACTGCCACCGCGACATCGTCGCGGGGCTGCTCGCGGCCGCGCTCCCGCTGCAGATCGTACATCTCGCGCCGGACACGGAGCAACCGGATTAGTCATCCCATCCGCTCCGCCCCACCCCTACGGAGCGCTCTCGTTCGTCAGCTCAAGACCAGTCGATCGCGCGCGCACCGCGATGCTCGCCGTCGCGGCGAAGGGCGCTGTCACTCGCGCCAGAAGCGCATCGACCGTGAACTGCTCGCCGATCGCCGCACGATCGTCGGGGAGACGATCATGTGATTCGGCGCATGCACCGTGAGCGCCGGTGCGCTCCACACTACACCATCCGATGACCTGATCATCCAGATCTCGTTCTCGTTCGTGACACGTCGATAGTAGATGCGGAGCTGATCCTTGTCCGGATCGTAGACCATGTCCGGGTCGGAGAGATAACTGCCTCCCCGCGGCGTCTCGAGCGGATTGGTCACGCCATGCGGCACACCCAGCTCGCGCCGGTGCTCGCCGCATAGAGCTACGGATTCTCGTAATTGGCGTCCCCGCCCGGATACGGCGTCGCGACGAGCCGGAGTGGATATCCCGCCCACGACACCGGCAGCCGCACGAAGTCTGGACGCACTGCCTGCCCCGATCCGTCGTAGGTCACGATCGGGAGCGGCTGCACACTCGACGGAGGTCCCGGATCTGCGATCGCCGTCACCCGCACGGGCGCACCGCCATCCGCGGTCACGAGAATACTGTGCGTTCCCGTCGTCGCATCGAGGCTCCAGCTCTCGCTCGCAGCGCCATTCCCATCCGTCACGTTCGATGATGGCTCGACGACATCCGCGGCCCCCGCCTCGACCATCCACGCGATATGCGCGCCAACCAGCGGTGCTCCCTTCGCATCACGCAGCTCGACGACGATCGGCTCGGGAAGCATGCGCCCCGCAATCGCGCGCTGCTCATCCCCCGAACTAGATTGCTCGTGCGCGTACGCTGGAGCGTCACCTCAGCAGAGCACACCGGAGAGCGATGATCCGCAAAGTCGAGAGCGGCCAAACGCACGAGCGCTCCGTCCAGCTCGCCGAGCGACGGTAGTGGCCGCGAAGAAATCCGCAGCCACAAAGTCCTCGTCGTCGCGCTACTTTCGGAGCCCGGTCGAATTCCGGAAGTGGCTCGCCTCAAATCACGAGTCGAAGAGCGAGCTGCTGGTCGGCTTCCATAAGCGCGACTCCGGTCGCGACAGCATGACGTGGCCCGAGTCGGTGTCCGAAGCGCTGTGCTTCGGCTGGATCGACGGTGTGCGACGACGCGTCGACGACGCGAGCTACACCATTCGCTTTACGCCGCGCAAATCGTCGAGCATCTGGAGCACGGTGAACGTGAATAAGATGCAGGAGCTCACGAGCGCGGGCCTCGTCTCGCCGGCAGGGATGCGCGCCTTCGAGCGCCGCACCGCCGTCAAGAGCGCGATCTACGCGTACGAAAACCGCAACTCGGCCGTGCTCGACGCGGAGTCGGAACGCGACTTCAGAGGCCATCGCGCCGCCTGGAAATTCTTCGAGTCCTGCCCGCCATGGTACAGGCGCACCGCGATCTGGCGCATCATCTCCGCCAAGCGCCCCGAAACGCGCGCCAGGCGGCTCGCGGAGCTGATCGCGTGCTGCGCCGAAGGCAGGAGCATCCCCACATTGGCCCTCTCGCGTGCACCACGGCCCCGCGCCTGAAAGTCGCGGGCCGTCGCGTTAGCCTTCATCCCATGAAGACGACAGGAATGCTCAAGCCCGAGGACACCAACGAGCGGCTGCTCGCGCGACTCCGCGCGGCCGCCGAGCTGCTCGAAGAAATCGGCGAGGACCGCGGCGTGCTCGCGCGCGTCCCCGACGAAGATCGCAAGCGACTCCTCGCCGCCATCGGCGTCGTCTTCAGCCCCGACATCACCGCCCGGCGCCGGCTCCGCAAGGAGGCGGTCAAGCAGCAGAAGGCGTCCGTCGTGCGTCACGAGGATCGCGTCTACGAGGATACGGGCATCCGGAAGCTGCGTCGCGAGACCGTATTCACCACGCCGAACGTCTTCCCGCCATCAGGCGTCGACGCCAACGGTGACGCGGCCGAGCCGGCGGCGGGTGAGCTGAGCGAATCGATCCACTGCTACGTCTGCAAGCAACACTTCACCTCGATCCACCACTTCTACGACCAGCTCTGCCCGTCGTGCGCGCAGATCAACTTCGCGAAGCGAACGGAGCTCGCCGACCTGCGCGGACGCGTCGCGCTACTCACCGGCGGCCGCGTGAAGATTGGCTACCAGGCCGGCCTCAAGCTCCTTCGCGCCGGCGCGCAGCTGATCGTCACCACGCGCTTCCCGCGCGATTCTGCCGCACGTTACGCGAAAGAGCCCGACTTCGCCGAGTGGGGCGACCGTCTCGAGATCTTCGGACTCGACCTGCGCCACACGCCGAGCGTCGAGGCATTCTGTCACGAGCTGTTGACGACTCGCGATCGTCTCGACTTCATCGTCAACAACGCGTGTCAGACCGTACGCCGCCCGCCCGACTTTTACGAGCACATGATGGCCGGCGAGAGCGCGTCGCTTCGTGAGATGCCCGAGCACGCCCGCAAGCTGCTCGGCGCGTACGAGGGTCTGCGCGGCTATCACATGCTCCCCGAGGCGGAGGAGACGACGCTCGCGCCGGCGACGCTCGACCGCCGCATCTCCGAGGTCGCTGGGCTCACGCACGCGGCGCAGCTCTCGCAGATCGCCCTCCTCCCCGAAGAGCGCCAGGCACAGAAGGATCTCTTTCCCGAGGGCCGCCTCGATCAGGATCTGCAGCAGGTCGATCTGCGCGGACGAAATTCGTGGCGACTGTTGATGGCCGAGGTATCGTCCGTGGAATTGCTCGAGGTGCAGCTGGTCAATGCGATCGCGCCATTCATCATCAACGCACGTCTCAAGCCGCTGATGCTGCGTACGCCGAATCGTGACAAGCACATCGTGAACGTGTCCGCCGTCGAGGGACAGTTCTATCGTCCATTCAAGACCACGCGCCACCCGCACACGAACATGGCGAAGGCGGCGTTGAACATGATGACGCGCACGGCGGCGAAGGACTACTGGACCGACGGCATCCACATGAACAGCGTGGATACCGGCTGGGTGACAGACGAGGATCCGGCGGAGATTGCGGCACGAAAGGTCGCGGAGCATCGCTTCCATCCACCGCTCGACATCGTCGACGGCGCGGCACGCATCGTCGATCCAATCATCTCCGGGATCAATACGGGCGAGCATATTTGGGGAAAGTTCCTCAAGGACTACACGCCGACGGACTGGTAATCATGAACCCGACGAAGCTCTCGCTGGTGTCTTTCGTGATCCTCGTGGGAACGGTGGGCGCGTTGTACGCGGAGCATTCGCTCATCGCGCGAACTACCGTGGGTCTCGTACTACAGGGACTCGCGATAGCGCTCATGGTTTGGGCGCGCGTCACCTTCGGCATGCGCAGCTTCCACGCGGCCGCCAATCCCACAGCGGGGGGTCTCGTGTGCTCTGGCCCATACAAATTTTGGCGCCACCCGATCTACGCGGCGGTGCTGTTATTGGTCTGGGCAGGAGTGCTCTCACAGGGTATGATGCCGAAGGTCATCGCGGTCGTGCTCGCCATACTCGCGACCGCGATGACCGTGGTGCGCATCGTCTCGGAGGAAGTTCTCCTGCGCGCATCGATGCCGGAGTACGCCGCGTACGCGCAGCGCACGAAACGGCTCGTGCCCTTCGTGTTCTGAGCTCTTCGCCGAATCCAGTGAATTCGCACGGAAGATGGCGTGACGCACTTTCTGCTCACGACGCTCTGGGATTCGTACGACTCGATCAGACGGTTCACCGGCGACGACGTCGAGCGTGCACGCTACTACCCCGAAGACGACGACTATCTGCTCGAGCGCGATCCTGCCGAACAGCCCCGGCGCGAGCAATCCACTCGCGACCGCCGCGAGCATCATCACGAAGGAGCCGAGCGTACCCGCGATCAGCGCGCCTCCATACATTGCACCATGCTTCATTGGCTGTGCTCCACGTGGAAGGTCATCCGGATTGTAAGCCTCAATCGGCCCTCCGTTACCGCATTCCAGCCCCGTGGCTTCGATGCCGAACAAATCCGCCATCCGTGTTCCGAAAGTGAAGGCTGCCGCGAGCGCACTCGCGCCGCGCGAGGACCGTCGCGTGCTCCGCACCAAGCGCGCGCTGGTGTCGCGCTCGTCGAGCTCGACGCGCGCTACGATGAGGTCGTATGGCTGGGACTAAAGGGAGCGAGCGCATGACGCCCGCGCGCTTCGCCGTGATCACGGTGCTCATCGCGTGCGCCTGCCGTGCGCCGGACAAGTCGCAAGTCGACTCGGCCTCGGCTCCTCCCGCGGCGAAGATCGTCGACACGACGACGACGGCCGTCCTGCCAACTCCCGAAGCTGCGCCCGCACCCGCGATCGCGACTCCCCCCGCCACCAACAAATCACGGTGGGCCGTCACCGACTCCGGCGCCGGCGTGCTCAGGATCGGGATGACGCGCGATCAGCTCGCCCTCGACCTCCACGCGCCCGTGCCGAAACACACGCGCGCCGACAGCGGCTGCGCGTATCTCGCCGTCGCTGGACTTCCTCCGGGAATGCGCACGATGTGGGTCGCGGCGACGCTCGCGCGCATCGACATCGGCGACAGGAAACTGCAGACCGATCGCGGCGCGAAGATCGGTGATAAGCAGGCGAAGATCGAGTCGCTCTACCGCGGCCGCATCTCAACGATGCCCGCCAAGTACGATCCCCGCGGGAAGTATCTCGTGGTGCGCCCTGCGCCCCCCGCCGATTCCTCGAGGCGCATCGTCTTCGAGACCGACAGCTCGACCAAGGTTACGCGCTTTCGCGTCGGACGCGAGCCCGAGGTCGAGTGGGTGGAGGGTTGCGGCTAACCGCCGCGCGGCTTCCAGCGATAGCGCGTCAGCGAGACACGACCGCCGTCGTCGAAGATCACTCCTTCGCGCTCGAGCAGCTGCTGCTGGACGATCGTGCTCCCCGCCCCAGAGCTGCGCAGGCTCACGCGCCCCTCTGCGTTAATGACGCGATGCCAGGGCACGGTGCTGCTCCGTCCGATCGCGGCCATCGCGTAGCCGACCTGCCGTGCATGACCGGGTAGCCCTGCGATCTCCGCAATCTGCCCGTACGTCGCCACCTTGCCTCGCGGCACTCGTCGCGTGACCGCGTAGATGCGCTCGCGCGTGGAGTCAGCCTTCGGCGCGCTGCGCTTCTTCTGCTTTGGCGCGCGCCTGGCACGGCGCACCGGCGTTCGTGTCTTCTGCATCCGATGTATCTGCTCGCGAAGGAGTCGGCGAATTCGTCTGAACAGATAATATGTGCGACTCCCGCCGGTCGCATCGGCGCTACATTCCTGCGCCACCCAACACGGAGTGATCCGCATGCCCGTCCAGCGTTTCATGGAAGCAACTGGCCTCCTTCTCGGCGTCGTCGCGCTCGCGCTGATCTTCGCGCCCGAGGTCGTGCTCGCGCGCTTTGCCGCCGAGCCATTTGGCGCGGCCGCATTGCTCGCGCAGCTGTACGGCGCCGCGCTCTTCGGACTCGCGCTCACCGCATGGTTCGCGCGCACGATGCTTCTAGGCGGGATCTACGGTAAAGCCGTGGTCGCCGGCGGTTTCGGGCATTCGCTCGTCGGTGTCTTCGCGCTGCTCCACGCGGTGCGTGCATCGAGCGGCGCCGGCTCTCTGTGGGGCGCGTGCGCCCTCTACGCGGCGCTTGCGCTCGGCTTCGGCTATCTGATGTTCGGCCCCGGACCAGCCGCGCCTGCAATCGCGAAAAGCTGATCTCGCAGGGCTGTAAGAGCCCCGAAGTTGCGATAGTCTTCCGGAGTACGCCGGCACTTTCGCAGCCGGCAATCAGCATCGCTCATGGAGATGGACATATGGTATCGCGACTCGAACACGTGCTCACCGCTGCACTACTCGGATCCACGCTGATCTCCGCGCGCGCAAGCGCGCAGTCCGATGCGCCAAAGGCGGCCGGCGTCTCGTTGCAGGAGCTCGAGTTTCGTCAGGGGCTCACGCCCGAGAAGTGGGCTTCGAACGCCGACGGCATGACCAAGTGCGAGATAGGCGCGGCTGGCGCGGATGTCGTCGACCTCAAGTGGAAGACCGATTCGCTCGATGGCACACTCTCGCTGCCGAAGGATTTTCGCGAGGCTCCGCTGAATGGTGGTGGCGAGGGCACCAAATGGATCGGCGCCGACTCGAGCACCATCGAGCTGCGCGGCACGCACGCGCTCTATCGCGGCAACATGGGGATGGGAGGCATGGACATCGGCCGTCCGCTCGGCACGACCACCTGCGCCCTCACGCTCGCGGGACGGCCGGCGCCCGCGCACACGCTGATGCTCACGCGCCCGGGACACGGCGACACGCTGTACGTCGACACGCCGAACACGGTGATCCGCAACGGCGTCGGTCTGCAGTTCATCATCCTCACGAACAGCCCGGCGCGAAAGGCGCAGCTGCTGGCGGTGGCGCAGTCGTTGAAGGTGTCTACGGCGAAGGCGCCGTAGATCGACGTGCGTACGGACATCTCGTCGCGTGCCGCATGGTTTTTCAGATTTTTCGGTCCGGGATTTTCTATTACGCCTGGATCCTTGAAGTCGCACAGATGATTGCCGGCGGGCGCATGCCCGACAGTTCACTCACGGAACACCTGGGACCGCATCCGCCCGATCACGATTCGTCTGCGCGAGCCCTCGCCGTTCGGAAGCCGGATCCGCTTCCTGCCTAAATTGCGACTCAGGCTTCGCTTTTGGATCGAAGACTCGGTTGTCAGCGGGCTTCGTGACTTCGCCCGCACCGGCGTTTTCTCCATGTCCAGCATGCGATAGTGCAGGGCCTGCCACGTATTGCGCGCGCGCCGCGTAACAGATGCACCAGGAGCGAACCATGACCTCACTCGACATTCGACGCTGGAACGTTGCGCATCTCGTGGGCGCGTCCGCCGCGTATTGGCTCGGCCTCGCAGCCGCGACGCTCACTCCTTTCGCGCGCGCTGCCATGCTCGATGTCGCGCTCTGGATCGCCGTTCCGCCGCTCGCGCTCTGGCTGCTATGGCTCGCCTTCCGTCCGTCGCGCGATTCCGCGGTCGCGATGCACGCGACGCCGCCGTCCAGTGTGCTCCCCGATCCCGCTCGAAACGGATTCACCGAGCGCGTCGCGAAGATGCGAAGCCCGCTCCCGGCCGATCACCGCCAGCACCGGAGCTAGCGCACGATGTTCATCGAACGACGCACGGTTTCGCGTAAGACGCCACTCGACGGCAAGCTCGAGATCTCGGCGGCCGCCGCATCGCGACTCGCGACCCTCGGCGCATCGTTCCCGCTGCACCTCGATGTCGAAACGGCCATCGATGACACCGCGCGACTGCACGAGCTGTCGTGCACGTGCACGAAGGCCGCCGAGAGCGGGCAGCACACCCATCACTTCGTTGAGAGCGATGCACTTCGCTCGCTCGAGGAGGGTGCGGATGTGCAGGTGGAGCTCGACGACGCGCGCCCCGGATCGCTGTCGATCCGGAGCGCGCCCGCGATCAGCTAGACGCTGACGCCTCGTCGCGCCGCGATCGTCTCCACCGCCGCGAAGAGCTGCTCGAACGAATCCACGACGAAGAGCACGTCCTGCATCCGGTCGATCTCGTAGTCCTGCGAGATCACCGCGTCGAGGTCGAACGGGCGACGGTCGCACTTCGGTCCAAGCGCATTCGCCGCGTCGCCATGCGACGAGATCAGGCCGCTGCCGTAGACCTTCACGCTGCCGGATTCCTTGATCAGCCCGAACTCGACGGTGAACCAGAACAGTCGCGCCATCTCCGCAGTCTCCTTCTCGCCGGGCGATACCGCGGCGAGCGCGCCGAAGTGCTGCAGGAAGTCCGCGAACACGGGATCCGCGTGCAGCGGCACGTGGCCGAAGACATCATGGAAGATGTCCGGCTCCGGGAGATAGTCGAGCTTCGCGCGCGGACGCACCGTCAGCGTCGTCGGAAATCGGCGCGCGGCGAGACAGCGGAAGAACACCACCGGAGGCATGAAGCCGCCGACACCCACCGCCGCCCACTTCGTGCGCGCCGCGAGGCGACGATTGACATCCGCGAGGTTGGGAATGTGATCGGGCTCGAGGCCGATCAGCTTCGCGCCACTCAGGTAGATCGCGCTTCCCGTGTCCTTCAGCGCGTCCATGCGGCGCGAATACAGCATGCGCCACGTCTCGTGATCTTCCGCAGTGTAGAGCGAATAATCCTGCGTCAGGAATTCCGGCAGGCCCGTGTCGGGGTCGACCGCCACGCCGCCCACGGCGGTCGAGTGCGAATCATCCACTTGCGCCTCCAGAATGGCCGATTGCGTAAAGCATCATGATTCCAAAAAGTAGCGCGGGGACTGCCACTTCGCTCACCGCACCACGCATGTCGGGGATGACGACCTGCACCATGCTCAAGCTACTCGCGCCCACCGCTGCCTGTGTGCAAACTTTCTTGCCGTTCGTGCCGTACGGATTGCCAACCTGAGCACGGCGCGCACAACCCTCTCCGCGAGGATCGGCAATGGGTGCAGCGGGCGGAGCAATCATACTCATGAAGGAACGCCACGTCGCCGAGGCGTTCGAGCGCGGGGGGATCACGGCGCCGGAACGTGCTCGCGATCCCCAGGAGATCGGCGTCCGCATGCACGGCATCGGCTGGCGCAGGCTCGTCGACCGGGCGGTCGTCCGCGAAGCGTCGCCGGGAAAATGGTACATCGACATGCCGAGCTGGCTGGCGCTGCGGCGCCAGCGCCGTCGGATGTCGATCATCCTGGTCATACTCGTCATCGCCGTTGCCGCCTTCACCCTGCTCGGCAAGTCCCACCCTTGAGCGAGCGGCGAGAGATCAGTACGCCATCTCATAGCCGAGTCGCAGCGCCCGCCCGGGCTGCGGGATGAAGTCCTTCACCACTGAGAGGTTGTCGCGATACACCTGGTTGAAGGCGTTGTCGAGGGAGAGCGTGAGATCGTGCACCACCCCGCCACTCGCGAATCGGAAGCCCGCGCCGAGATTCGTGATGCCATACCCCGAGGTCGGCGTGTCCCCATCGCCGAGGCGGCTCTGCCGCGCGGCCATACGCTCTTCGACCATCCCCATCCAGCGGCGCCGCTGGTAGGTCGCGCGCAGCAATCCACGGAGCGGCGGGATGAACGGCAGCGGCTGATCCAGCCGTGTGTCCTGCGCATTCACGTAGTCCGTGCTGGCACGCAACGCGAGCTCGGGCACCGGCGCAACCGTGACCCCAGCCTCGAAGCCGAATAGCCGCGCGTTCGTCGGCGCGAACTGACGCACGGGAAAATCCTGGATCGTGTCGCCACGAAGAAAGCCGTAGATGTAGCTGTGGATGTAATTCACGAAGGGCGACACATCGAACGTCACCTTGTCGTAGCTCCCGCGCAGCGCCGCGTCGACGCCGAAGCCGGTCTCCGGTCGCAGCGACGCATCGCCCACCGAGTACGTGCCGCTCGCGGCATCGAGCCCGTTGGCGAAAAGCTCCTGCACGGTCGGCGCGCGAAATGAGCGCGCGACGCTGAGCGACGCGGTGAGATGCGGATCGAGCCGCTGCACGGCGCCCAGCGACGCCGTCACCGCGTTCGAGTTGCGCGACTCGTCGAGCGTCTGGAACACCGAATCCGTCGACTGCGCAGAGGGATGCGTCTGGATCTGGTTGTAGTCGAAGCGCAGTCCGGCCTGGATGCGCGTGCTGCCGGTCGCGATGAACTCCTCATACGCGTACGCCGCGAGTCCGCTGGTGAGCGAGTTCGGCCCGAGCGGCTGATCGCCGCTGATGTCGAGATGCTCGAAGTTGCTCCATAATCCGAGGGTGCCACGCAACCGTCCCCAGGCGCGCTGCTGCAACTGCACGACGGCGTTGACGGACTTCTTGTCGAAGTGGTTGGCCTGCGGATCCGATACGCCGGACGAATCCTGCGCCGTTGGAAACTCGGACTGGTTGTAGGCGTTGTACGCCGCGGTCACGCGCAACTGATCGAATATGCCGCCGCCGACGGGGAACAGGCTGCGAAGCTCGAGCGTGTTGCGGCCCTGCGTGATTCGCGACGTCGTCGGTGGAAAGTCTATGAAGTTCTCGTTGGGAGGAGCGCCCGTGATACCGTAGTTCGTTTCGAAATGTTTTCCGCCGATGCCGATCGTGCCGAACGGCGCCTGATAGGCATAGCCCGCCCCAACCTCCCAGTTGCGGGAGAAGCTCTGCGGCATGCGATCGAGATCGTATCGCTCGCCCGACCCCGGATCTTCGTAGCTACGACGCGGAATCCGGACGTCCTCGCCGTGCACTCCGCCGGCCGACAGCTTGAACGCCTGATGGTCGTTGCTGAACACGTTGCTGAGATATCCAGCGACCTGGTTGCTCCCGGTATTTCCCTCGCCCGACAGACTTCCCGAGACGCGCCGATCGGAGATGTCGGGAACGATGTCCGTGATCACGTTCACGATCCCGCCGATCGTGCTCGGCCCATACAGAATCGTCGCTGGCCCGCGTACGACATCAATCTGCGAGATCTCCATCGCATCGACCGGCGTCGCATGCGCGGGATCGTACGTGGCGAGATCGCCCATGCGCAGCCCGTCCTCGAGCACCAGCACCTCGTTGTCGCCGAGCCCGCGCAATATCGGACGGCTGGGCGCGGAGCCGAGGCTGCGCACGGAGACGCCGGGAAGATCGGATATTTTCTCAGCGAAGGTCGACCCCGGGCTACTGTGCAGATCGGCGCGGGTCTTCGACGCCGTCGACTGATATTGCTCGGTGGTGAGCCCGGCGACCGGCGAGGCCGAGACGACGACCTCCTCGAGACGAACCGCAGATTCGCGGAGGGTCACCGAGACGGCGCTGGTGGCTGCCGTCACCCGAATCGTATCCGTCGACGACGCGTAGCCGCGCGCCGACGTGAAGATCCGGTACGTCCCGCGGGGCACGTCGCCAAACGAGAATCGGCCGTCGGCGCCCGTGTGAACGATGCGCTCGAGCTCCAGCAGGCGCACGGACGCGCCGACGACGGCGCCCGTCGGGGCGGTAACCGTTCCGGAAATCGTCTGCGCGCGCAGCGTACCGATGGAGAGAAGTGCCGCCAGCATCGCGGAGGCGGCGGAGCGAATGCGCATCACGAGAGAGGCGAAGGAAGCGAGGGCGGGTGAGCGCCGCATCGTAGCACGCTTTCCACACGCGCGGAAGAGCGCGGGCCCTTTTCTCGTCGTTTGGCTAGGGGCGCGGTCGCGTGTGGGCCGCGCTGCGTGCGCGCGCGCTGCCGTCGATCGCAAGCGCTGCCGGCGGCGTCAGTGCGTACACCTTCGACGTCGTCTCGACATAGACCGTGGCGCCGCGAGTCGGCTCATTTACGATGACCGGATTGCCGGCGACTCCGGAGATGCCGGGAATCTGCGCATGCCAGAGGTCGGCGCCCGTCGCGAGCGCGAGCACGTGCACACCGTCGCTCGCGGTGACGACGAGCGTTCGGCTGCCGAGCGCCGCAGCGATCGTCGCAGTCGCACCGTACGCGACGGGAATCTGCACGTTGCCGCAGTTGCCGCCCTGATAGGTCGAATACCAGTGCGCGGCCGCGCCGCTCAGCGTCGCGGAGCTCCAGCTCTTCACACCGCTCGACGCATTGTAGGCGACGACGCCCGACGCCGTGCCGACGATGACCAGCCCGTTGGCGAGCACGGGGGACTGCTCGCCCGGACCCGTGATCGGTGCGGACCAGAGCACGTGCAGATCCGATTGCGCGAGCGCGACGAGCGTGCTCTGATTTTCGATGAGGTACACACGCGAATCATCCGCGCTGATACGACTGAATGGCGTGCTTGCATGATATGCCGCCTGCGCACCAGTCGATGCGTTGAGCGCGAACACACCCGATGCGAACGGTAGCACGGTCGCCGGTTTGCCGACGTTGTATGCGGGAGCGTAGAAGAGCGTGCCGTTGCTCAGTGCAAGTCCACCCGCCGTAGCGGCGGCTGATCCGCGACAGCTCTGGAACTTGTTCGCCGTCCAACGCGCCTTGAAGGCGCTGTCGTACGCGGCCGCGAACACGCCGGGCCCGTCGATCTGTACGTCGTTCGCATAGTAAAGTGTCGACGAGTCGCTCAGGATTTCACCCCACGTGTCGACACCGTTGCTGTGCACCGAGAGACCGGAGCTCTGATCGACGTAGCGCGTGCCGTCGGAGTTGACGATGATGCGGTTCGCCATGAGCGATGCCCAGTCGCCGAAGTCCGCATCGGTGCCCATGTTGAACGTCCACACGTGCGCGCCCGCGGACGAAACGCGCTCGATGGCGGACGACGTGCCGTAGCCGTAGTGGGAAGCGAGCGAGGTGCGCACGAACAGCCCGTCGACGGTGCCGATCGCGTTCAGCACGGTGACGAGATCGTGCCCCGCCGTTCCCTGCGGGGTATACGACCACGCCACCGAAAGCGGGCCGGTCACGCTCCCCAGCGATGCCGATGTGCGTCGCACATCGTGCCCATACGTCGTCCAGTCGTCGCGCACGGCGAGCACCGTGATCTGCGCTGGTGCACTCTTGGTATCGACCGTGGCGGTCACCGTCACCGCGCCGGGCGCGACGCCTGTGACGATGCCGGAAGATGCGACCGTCGCGATGTTAGTGTCGGAGGAGACGAAGACAATCGGGCGCCCGGTGATGACAGTGCCGCCCGCGTCCATCGCGTGCGCCGTCAGTGCGAACGTGCTCCCGACGTTCACCGTGCCGGCTGCCGGCGTGACCTCGACGGACGCCACGGCAACGGGCGACGAGCTATCGGAGTGGCACGAGCTTTCGACCGCAATCACGAGGGCGAGGAAAAGCGCGGCGGCGAGGTGACGTCCGTTGAATCGCATGCAGGGCTCCGGGGGTATCGGCATCGCGGGAGAGTATGGTACCGTTCAGCTCGTTATATCGACGCCCGTGCCTCGCTGTCAGTCACCCCAGAGTCCGCTAACCCCCCGCTCTGGCGCGGAAATGATACGGTGTGCAACGTCACGGGATCGCGCCTTGCGGACGCGATCATCCTTCCGACCGTCTTCCCATCTTTCCGGAGTCATGTCATGCGCGTTCGTTTGCTCTGTGCCACCGCGGCTATCGCCGCACTCTGCGCGATTTCGACCCCAGCGTCGGCTCAGGGCGCGACAGGGTCGGTCTGTACCGACGGCTCGACCTCCACGGCCACGGGCCGCGGCGCCTGCTCGGGCCACGGCGGTGTCGATGCGAAGGCCACCTCAGCGACCCACTCAAAGAAGTCGACGAAGTCCGCCGTCACCTGCACGGATGGATCGTCCTCGAAGGGCGGCCGCGGCGCCTGCTCGGGCCACGGCGGGGTAGCGACTGCAGCCTCCGCCACTGTCGCGCCGGCGGCCGCACCCGCCCCCGCCCCCGCGCCCGCTCCCGCACCCGCGGCCGCGCCTGCGCCCGCGCCACCGACCACTCACGCGACCACGACGACGAGCACCACGTCGTCGCACGCCAGCACCTCCACCCCGGCGTCGAACAACACGGGCGGCTCCGGCAAACGCGAAGACAACAACGCCGCGGGCGCCATCGCCAAGTGCAAGGATGGTATGTACTCGCACGCGGCCCATCGCACCGGCGCCTGCTCCCGTCACGGCGGCGTCGCCCAGTGGATGGTCAGCTGAGCAAGGGCATCGCGCGCTGCACCGCTCGCACGTTTCTATACAGCTCGGCCGACGCCCGCGATGATCCTCGTCGCGGGCGTCTTCCGTTGGACAGTAGATTTCCCTCATGACATCCACGGGCACGACCGCGCCGTCACGCCTCCACTCGGCGGCCATCGTCGCGCCGCTGGCGGTGTTCGCGATCGCGCTGGTTGCCCGACTCGTGGGACTGCACCACACGCCGTACGTCGACGAGTTGAACCATGCCATGGCGGCTCACTCGCTCCTCGCGCGCGGCACCCTCGAGCTCACTCCCGGCGGGGAGCCGTACACTCGCGCGCGCCTCTTCACGTGGCTCATTGCCGCGCTCTTCCGCGTCTTCGGCGAGAGCCTCGCGGTCGCGCGGATCCCGGCGGTGCTCGCCGGTGCGGCGCTCGTCGCCGCTCTCTTCGTGTTCGTGCGCTCCACCGCCGGTCGGGCCGCCGCATGGACGGCCGCGATGCTCTTCTGCTTCCAGCCCGAGTCACTCTATCTCTCCGAGCTCGCGCGCTTCTACACGATCCAGACGCTCTTCTTCTTCACCGGCGCCGTGCTGCTCTACCGCGCCGTCACCACTCCCGAACGCTCGCGCACCCGCCTCGCGCAGCTCACGATCGGCGCGCTCCTTCTCTTTCTGCTCGCGCTCCACCTCCAGGTCATCACGATCGTCGGCATCGCCGGCGTGCTTGCGTGGGCGGTTTCCGACCGCGCGCGCTATACGCTCGCGCGGAAGCATCTCCCCGCCGCAATCGGCGCGCTCGGCGTCGTCGCCGCGATCGCGCTCTTCGCGCTCCACAGCGGGCTCTTCGCGAATCAGCTCGCGATGTTTACCTACGTCGACCAGTGGGCGTCGCAGAATCGCCACAACGTTCGCTTCTACCACGAGCTCTTCCTCGATCAGTACGCGACGATCTGGACGCTCTTCCCGCTCCTCGCTCTCCTCGCGATCTACCGAAACTCGCGCGCCGCACTCTTCTGCCTGATTCCCTTCCTCATCGCGTTCGTCGCCCACTCGCTCGCGGCATGGAAGGCCGAGCGATATCTCTTTTCGGTGATGCCGATGTTCTTCGCGATCGCAGGGATGGGCATCGCCGAGGGCGCGACGCGCCTCCGCCCTGCCCTCGCAGCCATCGTCGACAGCACGCTCGACTGGCTCGCCGGCCACGCGACGACTCCCCGCGCGCGCGCAGTCGCCCTCGCCGTGCTCGCAGCCTTCGTCGCCGCCTTCGCGCTCATCGGCAACGGCGCGACGTCGTACGCGATCAAGATGCTCCGCACGAGCGACGCCGACTGGCAGCTCGCACTCCTCTACCGCGGCGAGCCGAACTGGGACGCCGCGCATGCGGTGCTCGCCCCCGCCGCCGAGAGCGCCGCCGTCGTCATCTCGTCGTCCGAGCTCAAGTCGCTCTACTATCTCCACCGCGCCGACGTCCTCCTCAGCGTCGATTACCTCGGCAACCCGCGCAAGCAGGAGTACTTCGTCTTCCGCAAGCTCGCGCGCCCGGTGGTCAGCACCGTCGCGTCGCTCGAGGAGCTGCGCGCGTGCTATCCAACCGGGCTCGTGATCGCCGAGCATGGGCAGTGGCGCACACCGTGGAGCATTCAGCCCGCCGTCGCCGACTACATCGCGGCGACGATGGACTCGGTGCCGCTCGCGCCGCAGACGCGCCTCATGGCTTGGCGCTGGCGCGCGCCGGTGGCCGACAGCGCGGCGAATTGCGCGACGATTCACGCGATTGTCCATCGATAGATGAGCATCCTCTCCGCCCGGGCGAAGTAGCGTGGAATACCGCACCGTCGCTCAACTCGACGACGCCGTCGTCAGCTGGCTCGCGGAGCTCCCGCGCGACATCGACATCGTCGCCGGGGTGCCGCGCAGCGGGCTTCTCGTCGCCAACCTCATGGCGCTCCACCTCAACCTCCCGATGACGGACGTCGCGGGACTCGTGGAGGGACGCGTCATCCAGTCCGGCGCGCGCTTCAAGGGCGAAGATCCGCGCCGCTTTCTCTGGAAGCCGCGTCACGCGCTCGTCGTCGACGACAGCGTCTGCTCAGGCTCGGCGATGGCGAGCGTCAAGGCGCAGCTTGCCGATGCGGGGCTGCCGCATCGCTTCACGTATGCTGCCGTCTACATGGCGCCCGAGGCTCGCCTGGATTCGCACGTCGATCTCTATCGCGAAGTCGTCGAGATGCCGCGCGTCTTCGAATGGAATCTCATGCACGGCACCGTGCTCGCGAACAGCTGCATGGACATCGACGGTGTGCTCTGCATCGATCCCACGAACGAGGAGAATGACGACGGCGAGCGCTACGCGCGCTTCCTTCGCGAGACGCCTCCGCTCATGCTCCCGACTGCGCCCGTCGGCTGGCTCGTCACCTCCCGCCTGGAGAAATACCGTGCGCAGACCGAGGAGTGGCTGAAGCGGCACAACGTCGTCTACGGCGAGCTGCGCATGATGCAGTATCCAGACATGGCCGCCCGTCGCGCGGCGAAGCAGTACGCGCAATTCAAGGCCGACATCTATCTCGAGACGGGCGCGTGGCTCTTCGTCGAGAGCGACGCCGCGCTCTCCGCGCACATCGCCCAGCTCTCCGGCCGCTCGGTCTTCTGTACCGAGACCCGCGAGATGCTTCAGCCGGGGTCGAGCGCCTCCGACGCGCGCCGCCCCGCGGCCCCGCAGGAGCCCGCCCTTGGCGCTGCCCTCCGCGCCACCGCGCGCGCCGTGCGGCAGCGGTTGCGTGGCGCCCCTCGACGAGGCTAACTTCCGGGGCTAACAAGACTTGCCCCCCTCCTCCCGCCGTCCGCGCGGGAGGCGGCAGTCCACAGGGAGGAATTACAGCAATGCCTCGCAAGTATGAGGTGGTCTACATCTTCGATGCCGCTCTCGAAGATCA
>JBDTJH010000057.1:0-8439 GCA_039935955.1 Gemmatimonadaceae bacterium | reverse complement strand
TGCTGTAATCGTAGTCCAGTGGATTCATGCTCGTCCGCGCTTCGACTCGTGTTGCCATTGGTGACCTCCACATGAATGCCGACAGCTCATCGCCGTCCACCTCTCGCGCTCACAGCGCGACTCGCGTGACTGGACTCGCGCGTACGCTGCGGAGCGGCATGTTTTTCGTCGTGTACTCTATTTTCACGCTTACTTTATTCGATCTCGGACAGCGCCTGGTGATCTGGCCTGCCGTGCTACTATTTCCTGCGAAGCGCCGGGCAATCGTTCGCGGCTGGCTTCGCTTTCTTGCAAAAGGATCGCTCTGGATCTCCCGCGTCTTCGGCGGCGTTCGCGTGACAGTGCAAGGTACGGCCCCTACCGAGAGCTGTCTGCTGGTCATGAACCACCAGTCGCTGCTCGACATCACGATCTCGGTCAATGCGGCGGAAGGCCCGCAGGCCGTGATTCCGACGCGTGAAAGATACGGCCATGGCATCCCCGGCATATCCTCCCTGACAAAACTCGGCGGCTTCCCCCTCGTGGCGCAACAGGTGCGAGCCACAAAGGCTGAGGTCGCCGCGTTGCTGCAAGCTGCCACCGATCTCAGGAACGGCGAAACGACCCTCATCATCTACCCCGAAGGGCATCGAACGACCGATGGTTCGATTCAGCCCTTCATGCGCAGCGGGTTGAAGCTGTTGCTCTCACGAGCGAACCGACCGATCTACTACGTGGTCTCCGACGGCCTCTGGCACGCGCGAACGATCAAGGAAACGGTGCACTCGTTCGCGAACAGCACAGTCGAGGTCGTGATACGCGGTCCCTTTCCGCCACCCGCGAAGGAGGACATCGACGCGTTCATCGATGATCTGCACGCGCGGATGACTGCAACGCTCGCCGACATTCGCCATCAGTCGTCCACGCAATTGGCTGGTGCCCGCGAGACGTCCGCCGTTGGTTGACGCCGAGCTTCGTGCCGATCTCGCGGCAGGGCTGGACAATGCGCCAGGCCCCGATGCGACCGTGCTTGCCGAGACGCTCGCCCGCTCGTTCGGCGCGGGTACCGTCGCGATCATCCACTACGGCTCGCACGCGCAACACTCGGATGCGCGACGCGAGAGCGCCTTCGACTTCTTCGTCATCGTCGATCGCTATCGCCATGCGTACGAATCGCTCGCCCGGACGATGGGCACCAGCTATTCGCCTCGCACCGCGGCAACGCTCAACCGCATTCTGCCACCAAATGTCATCGCGGTGACCGACAGCGCCCACGTGCCGCCGCTCGCCGCGAAATGTGTCGTGCTGTCGCTGCGAGCTCTGCGCCGCGAGTGTGGACCGGCCGCGCGCGATCACTTTGTTCGAGGACGTCTCTTTCAATACGTGCAGCTGGCCTGGACCCGCGATTCCGATGCGCGAAGTGCCGTGACCGATGCCATCATCGACGCCCGCGTCGGTTCATTCGCCTGGGGACTCGCAGCGCTGCCGCCCATGTTCGATGCGGAGCAGTACTTCCGGGCTCTTCTCGAACGGTCGTTCTCGGGAGAGATCCGCCCCGAGCGCGGCGGCCGAATCGACGCCCTGCTCGGTGCGCAACGCGAGGTCGTGCTGCGCATCTATGATGCGTTGCTTCAACAACTTGCACGTGAAAGAATAGTCTCGAAAGAGGGAAAAGTCTACCGTTTGACGGCGCCGACACATGCGCTGCAGGCGATCGGCATCGGCTGGTATTTTCGCCGGAGCAAGATGCGCGCGACGGCGCGGTGGGCGAAGTATGTGGTGCTCTACGATGACTGGCTCGACTATGTGGTACGCAAGGTCGCGCGCAGAAGCGGTGTGACGATCGAGCTCACCGCGCGCGAACGTCGCTGGCCGCTCATCTTTCTCTGGCCGAAAGCCATCCAGTATCTTCGTTCCCGTCCTCAACGCCGTCCCGATCACTAATGTCCACGACAACGTGGGTCGCGCTCAGCCTGATGGCGCTCGCGATCCTGACCATGCCGGTGTACGCCGTGATGACGCGCAATCGCGCCGTCGACGCGGATGTCGCGCGGCGGCCCACGACCATATTGCTCGGCACGTGGGTGCGCGACTGGCTGATGTGGATGATCGGGCCAATCGAGCGGAAGTTCGTCGAATGGAAGCTCTCGCCGGACCTCTTCAACTACATCGGCGGCGCGTTCGGGCTCTTCGCCGGCATCGCGTACTCGCAGAACGAGCTCGCGCTCGGCGGCTGGTTGATACTCATCGGCGGTCTCTCCGACATTTTCGACGGACGCATCGCGCGCGCGCGGGGGATCGGCTCGAACTACGGCGAGTTTCTCGACTCGATGCTGGATCGCTTCGCCGAGATGTTCGCCTTCCTCGGAATCGCGCTCTACTTCGAGCCGACGTGGTGGGCGATGTCCGCCACCGTGCTCGCGAGCGGCGGGTCGATGATGGTCTCGTACGCGCGCGCGAAGGGGGAGGCGGTGGGGGTCGACTGCCGAGGCGGGATCATGCAGCGTGCGGAGCGACTCGTCACGCTCGCGATCGCGTCGCTCATCGACACGCCGATCACGACGGCACTTGGCTGGATTCCCGGCGTGATTCTGCTCAGCGCAGTGACGCTGATTGGGCTCGGATCGCTGGGCACGGCGGTGTATCGGACCGTTTATATCAGCAAGGCGCTGCGGAAGATGGAGATCGAGGCGGCGGCGAAGGTGGCGGCTTCGGCTTCGGTGTGATACGGGGCGAGAGAAACGGCTGCTTGTGAAAGACGACAAAAACGCAAGGTGCAACGGGCAAGAAACTGAGAGCTGCGGAATGCAGTTATCCGTTTTTTTTTACGTGTCAGCCGTGAAATGGTTTTCCCAACTGCAAACGGCGTGTATTTCGCGACGCGGAGGCGACCGCCACGATGGTCGACTACGCCCTTTGGGTAATAGTGTGCGGCGCGGCGATCGATACAGTTGAAGCATGCCGAATTAGCGCACTCTCAATGGACGCAGTTCGATGAACCTGTCGGGCAGATGCCTCATCACCATCGCGGCGAGCGCCGCGTTAGCGGTCCCAGGCAACGGCGTGTTCTACCTCGTGCCCACGATTCTTCCCCGAGGCGCGCGCGTCACGTTCGTGAGCGGGAATCCCTATCTTCCCGAGAAGTGCAGCGTGGAATTCCGGATGCCGGACAAATACGTGCTGCCGCCGCACACGCATCCGCAGGTTGAGAGTGTGGTGCTCAAGAGCGACACGCTGCGCGTGGGCCTCGGAAAGAAGATCGATCGCGCACGCTCGGTGCTGCTCTCGGCCGGAGACTCGGTATCGACCCCAGCCGGCGTACCGCACTGGTCGATCGCCGAGGGCGAGGTCGACATCATTGTGACCTACGAGACCGGGCCGATGGGAATCGCGTACATGAGCAAACGTGACGAGCCGGGAAGCCACTCCTTTCCCGGCGGATACTAGCCCACTACTTCCGCTTGACGAGGCTCCGCAGAACGTACTGCAGAATGCCGCCATGGCGGTAGTACGTCGCCTCCTCAGGTGTGTCGATGCGCGAGCGCACCGAAAAGCGCTTCACGCTCCCGTCGCTCGCCGTCGCCTTCACCGTTAGCAACGCGCGCGGCTTCGTCGAATCGTCGAAGCCTTCCAGATCATAGCTCTCGAAGCCAGTGAGCCCGAGCGACTGACGCGACGCATCGTCCGCGAACTCGAGCGGGACGATCCCCATCCCCACGAGATTCGAGCGATGGATGCGCTCGAACGACTCGGCGATCACCGCGCGCACGCCGAGCAGCAGCGTCCCCTTCGCGGCCCAGTCGCGCGACGAGCCGGTGCCGTACTCCTTTCCGGCGATGATGATCAACTGCGTCCCGTTCTTCTGATAGTCCATCGCCGCATCGTAGATCGTGACGGCCTTCGCGCCCGGCGATGTCGACGTCCAACCTCCCTCCGTGCCCGGCGCGAGCTCGTTGCGAAGGCGGATGTTCCCGAAGGTCCCGCGCATCATCACCTCGTGATGTCCGCGGCGCGCACCATACGAATTGAATTCCGACGTCGGCACGCCGCGCGCGATCAGCCACTTCCCCGCGGGACTCGCCGCCGGGATCGAGCCCGCCGGCGAGATGTGGTCCGTCGTGATCGAGTCGCCGAGCATCGCGAGCACGCGCGCGCCGCGCACCTGCGCGACGGGCTTGATCTCCGCCGTCATCCCCTCGAAGAACGGCGGGTTCGCCACGTACGTCGAATCCGCTGACCACGTGTAGCGACTGCCGGTCGGGAAGGGGAGCGCCTGCCACTGCGCATCGCCGTCGAACACGTTGCCGTATTGTTTGTGGAACATCGCGCTCGTGATCGACGAGAGCACCGTGTCCTCTACTTCCTTCGGCGTCGGCCACACATCGCGCAGGAACACCGGACCACTGGTCCCGATGCCGAGCGGCTCGGTCGCGAAATCGATGTCCATGCGGCCAGCCAGCGCGTATGCGACGACCAGCGGCGGCGACGCGAGATAGTTGAAGCGCGTGTACGGATTCACACGCCCCTCGAAGTTGCGATTCCCCGACAGCACCGCGCACACGATCAGCTTCTCGGCCTCCACCGCATCTACGATCGGCGGCGGCAGCGGACCCGAATTGCCGATGCACGTCGTGCACCCGTATCCCGCGAGATAGAAGCCGAGCGCCTCGAGCGATTTCATCACGCCGGCCTTCTCGTAATAGTCGGTGACGACCTTCGACCCCGGCGCGAGACTCGTCTTTACCCACGGCTTCGACTTGAGCCCGAGCGCGACTGCCTTCTGCGCGAGCAGTCCGGCGCCGAGCATCACGCTCGGGTTCGACGTGTTCGTGCAGCTCGTGATTGCCGCAATCACGACGGCGCCGTGCTTGAGCGCGAACTCCTCTCCGTTGTACTTCACCTTCGCGCTCCCCGACTTCGCCATCACCTCGGACGGATCCGTCGCCACGGCCGAGGGCGAGAGCTGCGTGCTCGCGCTCACCGCCATCGCCTTCTCCACCGCGATCACTCCCGCCATCGTGCCGATGCGATTCATCTCGGCGGACCACGCATCGTTGAAGAGCTGCTTCGACGCGGACAGCGGTACGCGATCCTGCGGACGCTTCGGTCCCGCGATGCTCGGCTTGACCGTCGACAGATCGAGCGACACGGAGTCCGTGAACTCGGGGTCCGGCGTCTCGTCCGTTCTGAACATCCCCTGCGCCTTGCAGTACTCCTCGACGAGGCGCACCTGATGCTCATCGCGACCGCTCAGCCGCAGATACTTGAGCGTCTCCGCATCCACAGGGAAAAACCCGACCGTCGCACCGTACTCGGGCGCCATGTTCGCGATCGTCGCGCGATCAGCCAGCGATAGCGACGAGAGTCCGGAGCCATAGAACTCGACGAATTTTCCGACGACCTTCTTCTTGCGCAGAATCTGCGTGACGGTGAGCACCAGATCGGTCGCCGTCGCGCCCGCGGGCAGCTTGCCGTGCAAACGAAAGCCGACGACTTCCGGAATCAACATCGAGAGCGGCTGGCCGAGCATCGCGGCCTCCGCCTCGATCCCGCCCACGCCCCAGCCCAGCACGCCCAAACCATTGATCATGGTCGTGTGCGAGTCCGTGCCGACCAGCGAGTCCGGATATGCGACTGTGGTCGAGTCCTTCTTCCCGGTGAACACGACCTGGCCGATATACTCGAGATTGATCTGGTGCACGATGCCGGTATCGGGCGGCACGACGCGGAAATTCCGGAACGCCGTCTGCCCCCAGCGCAGAAAGGCGTAGCGCTCGCGGTTGCGATCGAACTCGAGGCTGGCGTTGATTAGAAATGCGGCGTCGGTGCCGTACTCATCGACCTGCACCGAGTGGTCGATCACGAGGTCGACAGGCTGGAGCGGATTGATCAGCGCGGGATCGCCGCCGAGCGATGCGATCGCGTCGCGCATCGCAGCGAGATCGACGACGGCGGGAACGCCGGTGAAATCCTGAAGCAGAACGCGGCTCGTACGGAACGCGATCTCTCGTTCGACGCCGGCCTTCGTGTCCCACTTCGCGAGCGTCTCGATGTCGGAAGCCTTTACGAACGCGTCGTCCTCGTTCCGAAGCAGATTCTCCAGCAGCACCTTGAGCGTCACCGGCAGCTTCGCCGCCTTCGATCCCGCGAGCGAGTTCAGCGAGTCGAGACGATAGATGGTGTACGCGCGGCCATCGACGGTGAGCGTCGCGCGACTGCCGAAGGAATCGAATGACATGCGTGCCTGAGGTGTCTGGGAGAGAAGAAATCTAGCACGCGACGCCCTACATTGTGAGCGACTCGGAGGCATACGGAAGATGACAAGTGATGTCCTGCGGCTCACGGCCGAACTGATGGCGATCGACTCGACGAGTGGCCAGGAGGGCGAGCTAATGGCGCACGTCGCGCTCATGCTCGAAAGCCGCGGCTGGCGCGTGAGCAGGATTCCCGTCAGTCCCGGACGCATCGACGTCTTCGCGACGTGCGTCCGCGAGCCGCTGGTCACGCTGTCGACACATCTCGACACCGTTCCACCATACATCGCGCCGCACATCGACGGTGACACGCTCTGCGGCCGCGGCTCCTGTGACGCGAAGGGGATCGCCGCATCCATGATCCTCGCGGCCGAGCAGCTGCGCGAGCGCAACGTCCCGATCTCGCTGCTCTTCGTCGTCGGCGAAGAGGTCACGCACGACGGCGCGAAGGCCGCCAACGCGACCTTCACCACGAGCCGCGCGATCATCGATGGCGAGCCCACGGAGGGCAAGCTCGCCCTCGGCACCAAGGGAGCCGTGCGCGCCACCATCCGCACTGCCGGCGTCGCCGCCCACTCCGCCTACCCCCACCTCGGCGACTCCGCTATCGCGAAGCTGATCTCGCTGCTCGCGGAACTCCCGCAGCTCGACTTGCCGCACGATGCGCTGCTTGGCGCCACGACGATCAACATCGGGCAGATCTCCGGCGGCGTCGCGGACAACGTCATCGCGCCGAGCGCGGAGGCGCGCATCATGGTGCGGCTCGTGTCCGATGTCGAAGAGGTCTGGGCGCTCCTCGAGAAGTGGATCGCGGGACGTGCCACGATCGAGCGCGGCTCACTCGTCCCCGCGATCCGTCTCGGCTCAGTCGACGGATTCGAGACGATGGTGGCGGCGTTCGCGACCGACATCCCCGCGCTCACGCGCTGGGGGACGCCCTATCTCTACGGTCCGGGCTCGATCCACGTCGCGCACACCGCAGGGGAGCACATCACGCGCGTAGAGCTCGAGGCGGCGGTCGAGGGCTACGTGAAGCTTGCGGTCGCGGCGCTCGCCGCTGTTGGCAAATGACCGGGAGCGGTTACATCGCGGGCATGCCATCCATGGCCGTTCTCGCCGCTCGCATCGCTCGTCGCTACGACCGGACGTACCGCCGACATTCCGCGCCAGATCATCGTCGAGGAGTTCCTCGACGATGGCACCGGTCGCTCACCTGCGGACCTCATGCTGCTCTTCTTCTACACCGACTGGACCGGGTATCCGATCCGCGATTTCTGCGGGCGCTTCGAGGGCACGCTCGATCCACCATCACGACTCGGCGATCTGATTCAGTGCGCGGAGTCGCTCGCGCGCGGCACCGACTTCGACCGAGCGCCTCACAACGCGTCTCGTTCAGGAGAATGCCGTCACTGCACCCCCGCCGGCGACTGCACATTCGAGTAGTCGTACGTAAGCGACATGTGGGACTTCGACGAAGGATCGTCCAGCCCGGTGTCCGTGTCCTCGCGCAGCACCAATCCGGTTCCCTTCGAAACCCAAATCTCCCCAGCGCTCCTGTCGTCCTCGCTCTTGGTCGTCACAGCGTATACGGTGGCTGGAATTCCATTCACGGATTCCTGGCGCACAGATCGCAATGCCGCGAGCGAGATGGTGTATCGTCATTTTGCGTCCGCGAAAATGTGATTGCAGATTTCGCCGAGCACCTTCGCGCGCGCGGCGCCGGAGAGTGCGGCGGCATTCGACCCCTTCGAGGCATCGAAGTCGCACCCCATGTTCTCTTTGAGCGCGGTCACGGTTGGGGCGATCGATGTGAGCGCGCTGTCGCCTACGCCGGGAAGCGGCTCAGGGCTCGAGAGATAATCCCGAAAGGCGTGAAAGCTCCCCGGCGTAATTGCCTTGAGCGTGATCGTGAGCGACCCACCGCTCGCCTTATTACTCACCTCACAGGACTGGGCGCTGAGCGTCTTTCGCTCGTCGACATCGGTACCGAGGATTTTCTTGACGACATTGGCAGTCAGGTACTTGTCGCAGGCTGCGGCGCCCCCGTTCTCAAATGAAGCATGGCTGGCCGGCGTCGATGCCGCCGCAGCGACGGACCCTCCCGCGGTCTGCGAGTCGGGAGGCTTCGAGCACGCGAGCGCCGCGCCGAGCGTGGCTAGTGCGAGCAAGGGTAGTGTCGGGCGAATCATCATCCTCTCCAGACCAA
>JBDTJH010000056.1:0-3411 GCA_039935955.1 Gemmatimonadaceae bacterium | reverse complement strand
CCTTTTGCAGAATGTTCGCGCGCGGATCCCGGCTGATCGCGACGTGCGCGACCTGATCACCAGTGATGCCCGCGACCTCGAGGCATCGCTGGATCGCCATCGTCGGGAAGCCAGCCCAGTGCTTGATCCGGCGGAAGCGCTCCTCCTCGAGCGCGATTACGAGCTGGCCGTCTTTGAGTAGCACCGCCGAGACGTCACCGTGATATGCGTTGATGCCAAGAACGTACATGATGCTCTATATACTCACTGGGAAGGACGATTCGAAGAAAAGCGATACATGTCCAATAGCTGCCGGCCAACGATGTCGACCGAAAAATAGCTCGCGGTAAGCGCCGAACCGTGCTCTCTGCAACGAACAGTCAACACATCGTTCTCCAGCGCCTCCACGATCGCCGACGCAAGCGCCTCCGCCGATTGCTCGGCAATCACTCCCAACGAGTGCTCGGCAACGAAGCCCGAGAGCTGCACCTCACGCGTCACGACGACGGGAAGGCCGCAGGCGAGCGCTTCGAGCACGGCGATGCCGAAATTCTCGTGGAGCGACGGTAGAACGAAAAGGTCGGACTCGCCGAGCAGCTTCGCCTTCTCGAGTCCCTCGACGAATCCGAGAAAGTTGACTGAGTCGCCGAGAGATGAGGCCTTCGCTCGAAGTGAGTGCACGTAGCCCGCATCGCCTTCGCCGGCGATGAGGAGTCGCGCATCGGGATGCTCCATCCGTACGAGCGGCCACGCCGCGAGCAGTAGCTCGACGTTTTTCACCGGATGCAGCCGCGACAGGAACAGTACCGTGCGTCGCGTCGTGCGCATGGTGCGCGGCGCGGCGGTCTTCGGCGCGACCCACGGTGGCGGAATGACGAATGCGCGCGAACCCCAATCGATCCCCTGCCACGCGCTCTCGTCGCGCTCCACTGTAGTCGTGAAGTGCACCGCTGACGCGCGGCGCAAATTCGGCCGGTCGATGCGCTCGCTATACGCTTCCTTGAGCTCGCCGCGCCGATGCGCGAAAGTGTACCGGGACAATGTGCCGAACGGCCGGATGATGAATGGCCATCCGTGACGAACACACGCGCGAGCGGCGAGGGAGCTTACGGGGTTGAGCAGTCCGTGCACGTGCACGACGTCGAAGTCGCGCCCGTTCGCGGCGAGCCACCGGTGCAGAGCGGGCGAGGCGAGGAAGGCGCCGCGGCCGTATGCCGAGAACTCCTGCAGCGCGACATCAGGCAACTCACCCGCGAGCCAGCGATCATCGGCAGGTGGGCGCGGTGCGGCAATCGAGACCTTCACACCTGCAGCTATCGAAGCGCGCGCGTATGCGGCGAGCGAATAGGTTGGACCGCCGTACGCGCGCGAGATGTATGGCGCGACGTGCAACACCTTCACGAGAATGCAGCCGCGAGGATCGGTTGCAGTCGATCGCAGTACCGCTCGAAAGTGAACTCGGCCTCGAAGCGCCGCTTCCCTGCCTCGCCATATTGGCCTCGTTTCGCGGGAGACTTCAATAGCGCGATGATCGCAGCGGCGAGCGCCGCGCGATCCTCAGGATCCACGAGTGTCCCCGTCTCGCCATCCAATATCACGTCCGCCGACGCGTCCCCCGCGCCGCCGATACACGCGAGCCCGGCGCGCATCGCGTCGAGGTAGACGAGCCCGAATCCCTCGCCACGACTCGGCAACGCGAACAGTGCCGCTCGCTCGCGCACCGCCTCAAGTGTCGCGTCGCTCACGAATCCGAGGAAGAGCACATCGTGCGCGAGCCCGAGCGACTCGGCTTTAGCCTTGAGCCGCGTGAGGTCGTCGCCCTGGCCGGCGACCACCAATTGCGCACCGGGGACTTCCATCTTCACCGCGCTCCAGCACTCGAGCAGCTCATCGTGTCCCTTGTAGCGCTCCGCGGCGCTCATTCGCCCGACGATGAGCACGCTGAGATCGCGGATCTGCCCGAGGAGGGCGTGGTCGAGCGTCGGGGCATACGGTGTCGTCGGGAGAAGCGCCAGCGGGCACGCGACGATCGGGCCGATGCTCGCATGTGCCTGCGCGACGCGATTCGCAGTGTGACGGGAGATCGCGATGCGGGCCGTCGCGCGACGAAGCGTCGTCAGGCGCTCCGACGAGAGCGAAGGATCCCACGCCTCGATGCCGCAGAGGAGCACGCCGTATGGCCTGCGCACGAACGATGGGAGGACATTCTGCGCGCGCGCGATACCGACATGGTTGAACATCCAGATGCGATCGCGTTCGCGCAGCTGTGCGTAGCCGAGCCGTGCTGTAAATCGAAGCTGCTCCAGCGCGGTCGGATGCATCGGCCTCGCCGGCGCGAGCTCGAGTACGGGCACATCTTCGTTCGCAATCCTGCTGAGCGCTCGCTCGAGGAGCAATCCCGCGTATGCGATGCCGTCTCCTCCCTGGTTCAATGTGATGGCCGCGAGTGCGGGGTGCCCGTAGAAGACTCCCGCCTCGGCCATCAACCTCTCCGCGGGGTCGTGACGAGTCCGACAGGGTGGGGACTCGATGAGGCCAGCATCTCGCGGCGCATGCCTGAGCGGCGGATCGTTCGCAACACGAACCAGAGTGCAGCGCCATTGAGGATCAAGCCGCCGAAACCGAGTGAGAAGTCGGATTCGATGTTCGCGAGCGGAACGAGAATGACGACGCCGATGAGCGAGAGCATCACATCTTGCCCCGCGTTGTTCACGATGCGCTCGAGTATATAGTAGATACCACCCACCATCGCCATTCCGAATATCACACCGAGAAATCCGAAGTTGACGTAGAACTCCACAAGCACCGGAAGGTTCATCGCGGTGCCGAGATCATTGGTGCCGATGTAGGTGTATCGATGGCCAAATGCCTGCCCAAGCTCCTTGGTGGGCTTATCCGGCCAGAGCACGCGCGGCACGAATGCGCCGACGAGCGAGAGGTATGTCTCGCCGCCCCAGTATGGAATCTCACTCGGCGTGCGGATGATCACGTCGGCCAGCAGATCGAGATTTGCCGAACGTCCAGCACTCGTTTCGAATCCCATCTTTATTGCGCCATCGACTCCATTCAGCTCGACGCGCATGTAGAGAAGCTTGAAAAAGAGCTTCGTCCGCGACACGACCCCGCCGCCTTCGCCGGCGACCCAGACAATCTTCCGATACTGATCGGAAACTCCCCGCAGAGCGACGATTAAGACGAGCCCGACAGCGGCAGAGACGATCCAGGAGGTCTTCACATATCCCTTCCCGATCCACGCCGACATGATGACGACGGCGCCATAAAAAGCAGCGTTCGCCACCGAGCCGCTGCCGATCGACATCAGCAGAAACGCGGCGCTTCCCCCATACGCTATGAGTCGATACGTCGGCGGCAGGCGGCGCTGCACGAGAAGCGAGATCAGAATACCGCTACCGAACCAACCCAGCGAGCTGA
>JBDTJH010000055.1:0-8216 GCA_039935955.1 Gemmatimonadaceae bacterium | reverse complement strand
GCGCGCTGCCGAAGCGGCTCTTCGAGCGTCGCGCCCCTCGCGCGAGCACCGATTGCAGCCCCGCATCCCGCGTCGCAAGACGCAGAATGCGGGAAGTCTCCGAGTAATCGAAGACGTGCAGCACAATGGCGTCCGTTTCGACGAGGGGAATGCGGAAAGCTAGTCCGTTCGCCCCATGCGGAGCTATTTCGAGACGCCTATCCTTGCGCCCAGGAGCACTGTCCGGCGCGGCGACGCGTAGCCGAACACCTGCTGATACCTCCGATCGAACAGGTTCTCGACACGCGCCGTCAGCGTGAGGTCCGGTGAGCGAGAGCCCGCGCCTGCGAAGACGCCAATTTCGCCCGCCAGCCCGACCACGGTATACGACGGCAGCGTCACCGCTTTCGGAATGAAAGTGACCTCGTCGGAGAAGTCGCGGTCGTCGCGCTCTCCGATGGTGTTAACCTCGAGATGCAGTGACGTCTCCGGGCGCCTGAACGCGTACGAAGCCGTGACGCTGCCGAGATTGGACGGGCGGCGCAGCAGCCGTTGCCCTTCCACGAAGCTCGCGGTTGCGGAGCTGTCGATGCCGGCATTGGTGACGCGCGTCTTCGTGTACGTATACGAAGCGCTCAGCGTCAGGCGCGCGACGGGGGTAACGCGCAGCATGACTTCGATGCCATCCGAGGTGGCGGCAGCGAGATTGTAATAGTTGGGCGCGCCCCCATCGACGAAGCCGTTGTACTGGATCATGTCGCGAAAGTGCTGGTTGAAGTACGTCGCAGCGATGGACGCGCGACCGCTCGCGAGTCTCTGCTCGATGCCCGCCTCCCAGCTTCGCGTGCGCTCGGGACGCAGATCGGGATTTCCTGTATCGAATGGCTGTGTGGAGGAGCTCTCCTCGAACGTCGGCTCGCGAAAGGCGGAGCCGGTCGCAGCGTGGACGCGCGCGCCGAACGAAAGGTCATACGCGGCGCCGCCTCGATAGCTGGTGAAGTCGCCGAAGACGCTGTTGTGATCGACGCGCACACCGCCCGTGTACGACAGCCGCGTGAACGAGCTTCCGGCAATCTGCGCGTACCCCGCGCCGACGGTGCGATGCTCCGCGCCCGCGCCCGTCGATCGCGCACGCTCCGACTCGTACGATCCGCCGCCGGTGACGATCACGTCGGGAACGATCGTGAAGTTGAGACGCGCATCCGCGCTACGCCGGTACAGACGCGTGCGCGTGTCGTAGGCATAGTCCGTACTGCCGGGAGAATCCGGCCGATTCTCCGAGCGCACGTCGGCATCGGTCGCACCCAGCGAGACGCGCCCCTCGAGTCGGCTGGTGAGGAAGCGACCGGCGTCGAGCGCGCCAATGAAGCGGCGCTCGGTATGCGTCTGGTTGCTGTCGTTTGGCACACCATTGCCGTTCGTCGCGATGTGCACTCCGGCGTCGATGTAGCGGAGGGAAAGCCCGATATCCGACCGCGTGTCGGGCGTGAGGCGCAGCTGCCCGCTATAAGTGCCGTTGCGCGCAGCGCTGTTCACGGCGTAGATGCCATCCGTGTTGTGTTGCGCGGCAGCGAGCGAGTACCCGACCTTCTCGTTGCCGCCGAGCGCGGAGAGGTCGCCCTCGCGCGTACCGTAGGTGCCGCCGCGCGCCCATGCGCTGAGCCGCGGTGCACCGCCGCCGCGACGTGTGAAAATCTGGATCACACCCGTGACCGCATTCGCACCGTACAACACGCTTGCAGGGCCGCGCACGATCTCGATGCGATCGATGTTGTCCGTCGTGAGATTCGCGAAGTCGATCGCGCCGCCGGGATCGTTGACGACTACGCCATCGATGAGCACCTGCGTATAGTTGCTCTGGCCGCCGCGCAGGAAGACGGAAGTCTGCTGTCCGAACGAGCCTCCCTGCACCACCGCAACGCTCGGCGTCTCGCGCAGCGCGTCGAGCACGGTGACGACTCCCCGCGCGCGGAGATCATCGCCGGCGATCACCGTCGTGCTCAATGTCGCCGCGCCGGCTGCGCTGCGCAGCCGCGTGGCGGTCACGACCACGGGCGCCAGCGCCGTCGTGTCGTGCGCCGCCGTGTCGTGCGCCGCCGTGTCGTGCGCAGCCGTGTCGCGCGTCGTCGCCTGTGCATGCGCAGTGGTAATGGCGCCGAGGAGTGCGAGCGCCATCACGCTCGGGCGCGCGGTCTTCAAAGCGTATTTCACGGTAGTGGAGTTGGGGCGCGTGGAGTGCGATTGCGGAGTGGCAGAAGCGCCGGTGCGCCTACCGCAGGATCGCGAGTGATGAGCAGAGGCCATTCATAGACCTCCTCCAGAATGCCGACGCGCATGACCTCGGCGGGCGTCCCCGCCGCGGCAACGCGCCCGCGGTGCAGCAGAATCATCGTGTCGGCGAAGCGCGCGACGAGATTGAGGTGATGGCTCACGAGCAGCACCGCCATGCCGTCATGCGCGAGGCGGGAGAAAAGCTCGAACATCGCCATCTCGTGCGCGATGTCGAGGAAGGTGGTGGGCTCGTCGAGCACGAGCGCTTCCCCTCCCTGCGCGAGCGCCCGTGCGACGCGCACGCGCTGCCACTCGCCGCCCGACAGCTCATCGGTGCTCCGATCGCCGAGCGCGGAGATTCCTGCGCGGTCGAGCGCATCGGTAACCGAGGCGTCGGTGCGCACCGGCGCGGCGCCCCACGGATTGTCGTGCGGATGTCGGCCGAGCGCGACGTACTCCCACACCGGAAGCGCGAAGACGAGCGCCTCGCGCTGGGCAACGACGGCGACGCGCCGCGCGAAGGTGCGGCGGTCGAGCGCCGCGAGTGGGGTGCCATCGATGGCGATGCCGCCGCGAACCAGCGGCGTGAGGCGCAAGAGAGCACGAATGAGGGTGCTCTTGCCGCTGCCGTTCGGACCGACGACCGCCGTCAGCGCGCCGCGCGGTGCGACGAGCGACACCGCATCGACAGCCGCGCACGACGCGCGCGGATAGCGGATAACGGCGCGATCGAACACGATCACGAGAGCCGCCGCATCTGCACGAGGAAGAACGGGACGCCGACGAGCGCGGTCACCGCGCCGAGCGGAAGCTCGCCCGGCGGGCGTGCGAGTCGCGCGACGAGATCCGCCGCGACGACGAGCCCCGCGCCGACCAGCGCGGCGCCCGCGATGATTCCGCGATGCCGGCGGACGCCGAGTGAGCGCACGAGGTGCGGCACCACGAGCCCGACGAAGCCGACGAGACCAGCGGCGGCGACGGTGGCCGCGGAGAGCAGCGCCGCGATCAGAAAGATCGTGCGGCTCGATCGGTTCGCGTCGACGCCCAGGGCGGCTGCGGATTCCTCGCCGAGCGCAAGCACATCGATGTCGCGGGCGAACCAAAGCAGGAGCGTACCACCGATCGTGACGTAGATGCAGAGCCATCCGACGGTGAGCCATCCGGCGTCGGCGACGGACCCCATCATCCACCAGAGTGCATTGCGCACGGCGTTCGGCGGCGCGTTCGCCAGCAAGACCATGATCGCTGCGTTCGCGAACGCGCCGACGATGACGCCGGCCATGAGCAGGACGCGCGGATCCGCACGTCCACCACTCGCGCGCGCGACGGCGAGCGTAACGATGATGGCCAGCGCCGCACCCGCAAACGACGCGAGCGGCAGCACGAACGGACCCGATGCGCCGAACGCGACTGCGGCGACCGCACCGACCGCAGCTCCGCCCGATACCCCGAGGAGATACGGTTCCGCGAGCGCGTTGCGGAGTGCGCCCTGGAGCGCGGCGCCCGCCATGCCGAGCCCCGCGCCAACGAGCAGCGCGAGTAGCGCACGCGGCAGGCGAAGGGTGCGCACGATCGCCACCGTGTCGCGATCGCCGCGTCCGGAGAGCGCGTCGAACACTGCGCGCGCTTCGAGCGGCACGGCGCCGTAGGCAATCGCCGCTACGACGAGCAGCGCCACCGCGATCGCGATCGCAAGCCAGAGCAGCGATGACTTCACGTCGACGTCACAGCACGATTCCCGGATGCAGCAGGCGTGCGATCGAGACCGCAGCCTCGCCCGCACGTACAGATGGTCGCCCCACGAGATTTGTGTCGACTACGAGGACACGGCCCTCGCGCACGGCGCGCACCCCTTGCCAGAGAGGGCTCGCCTTGAGCGAGCGCTCGCCGGCCGCGCCGGCGAGGATGATGCGTGGATCGCATCTGATCACGTCCTCGAGCGAAACCTGGGGCGAGGGCTCGGTGCGATCGGCATACACGTTCGTGCCCCCGGCGATGTTGAGCAGCTCGTCGAGGAAGCTCCCTGCGCCGATGGTGTAGATGGGCGAGTCCCACACATGCCAGAACACCGTCGGGTGGTCGAGCGGGAGCGTCGCTGCGCGAACGCGCGCGAGCGTCCGTTGCATCGTGTCGATCACGGTGACCGCGCTCGCACTCTCACCCACCGCCCGGCCGATCTCGAGCGTCGCGCGTGCGAAATCCGACAGGCGATCAGTGCGAAGCGCGATCACGCGAATGCCGGCGGCACGCAGTTGGTCGGCCGCGACACGGTTCTCCTCGCTCGCGTAGAGCACGACGAGATCGGGATGCCGAGCGAGCACCGCTTCGACGTTCGGACGCAGCCCCGGTCCGACGTCGGCCACCGCGCGCGCGGAATCGGGCCACACATCCCACGTCGTACGCGCGACCAGTCGGGGGCCGGCGCCGAGCGCGAAGAGAAGCTCGGTCGTCGCCGGATTGAGCGAGGCGATGCGCGCGGGCGCGGCGACCGTTCCCGCCTCGATGCTCGCGCCGAAGTCGTCGACGTGGGCGGTCGGCTTCGCGCTTCGCGACTCTCCGCACGCGCCGAGCGTGACGACCGCGATGAGCGCGATGAGCCTGAGTGAAGGAGCAACGAGCGATCGAGCCGTAGCGCGCAAAAAACGGACACCTGTCTCCGTGGAGAAGATGCCCGGCTGCGACGGAGCGTATGAGGTGCACGCGCGCATCGCCACCAGCCCTTGCTCCGAGGGACTGAACGTGTGGCGCGGACGCGAGGCGTCTCCTGGCTTCGGGCTTTGCGCTCGCCTTCCCGGCATATGCCAGTGGCGATCGAGCGCTGCACTTCCCCGTTACAGTGGCGGGACCGCGCCGGAGTTACACCGGCTTCCGTGACCCGTTTCCGCTGGAAATCAGAATCTGCGAACGAAGCTAGATCGAACGTCCGCCCGAGTCAAGCGAGGCCGCGAGCTCGTGCTTCAATACGCGACGACGTTCTTCGTACGCAGCACGGGCGCCCGCATCGTTTGAGCCGATTCGCTCGAAGTCCGTGTCGAGCCGCGCGATCGCGCGGCCGAGCGTCTCTATTTGCGTCGGCGCGCGCGCGGCGGGTGTCGTCGCGAATACCGGGCGCCTGCGCCGTGCCCGCGCGTACCACGCACCGAGCCCCGCGGCCATGAGCGCCGCGAGCGCGCCGGCAATCTCCCAGTAGACGCGCACGTTCGCCGCCGCCACGATCACGGGCACGCGCACTTCGATCGATGAGCCCTGCGGTGCATCGGCGGCGAGATAGCGCTGGAAGATGCGCTGCTCCACCGTCGCCGGCGCCTGCGGCTTGAGCTTCGCGCCGCGCGCCTCCGCCTTCGGTTCTTCGAGCAACAGCTCGAGCACCGTCGCCCCCTGCTCGAGCGGGATCATGAGCGGAAACGACTTCTGCGGCAGCGTGTACGAGAACGAGAGCTGCTTGAGCCCCGGCGCGAACGGTGCGGTGACACGGATGCGCCCCTTGTCCGCGCTGATCGCCGCGGGCGAGACGTCGCTCTCACCGGCCTGGATCCGCGTCGCGTTGGCGGGGAGCGGCGCGGTCCACGTCGGATGCGCATCGTCGGGGGAGATGAGCGTTTGGTCGCTCTCGTTCTCGATCTCGTACGCCTCGACGATCTCGCGGGTACCATTCACCGTCGGCGACGAGATCACGATGTGCCGCCCTTTGATCGCGAGCGGGAAGTGGATCGACGTCGTGTCGAAGACGATGACCTCGGCGTCGTCGCCCGTCACATGTGCAGACGTCAGCGGACGCGAGAAATACGCGACCCCGTCGTACGATGCCGAGACGAAATAGACCGCGCCCGTCCCTCTCCGCGCATAGCGAAATCGGAATCGGCCATCGTTCCCGGTGCGCAGCGAGTCGAGCGGGCCGGCGGAGTCGGATGCGACGCGGTGAATCGTCACCCACACGCCGCCCACCGGTCCAAGCGTTTTGAGTCGTGGACGCATCACGCGACCGTCGACCGTGCTCGCGACAGGACCCGGCACCACGTCGTCCTGCGCACGAACCGGGAGCGGCGCGACCGTCGCGCTCAACACCGCGACGACGAACATCCGCCGCGCGACACGCGAAGGGCGGCCGCTTCGCACGACCGCCCCCACTGCTTCCACACGCGTCATTTGCGCGACTCTCACAAGTTGAACTTTCCGAAATCCTCGGGGCGCATCTTCTCCAGATACTCCTTGAGCGATTCCACGCTCACATCGCGCGGCTCCTCGGGGATGATCGGCGTGTTAGCAGCGTCGTCATCCTCGGTCGCACCGCCGATCTCGGCATCTTCGACCTCGATCGCCGTCAGGAGCGACTCCTGCGCGAAGATCGGGGCCGAGAAGCGCAGTGCGATCGCGATGCTATCTGACGGACGTGCATCGATCTGAAACGTGTCCTCGCCGCGCAGCAGATGCAGCTCGGCGAAATACGTATTGTCCTGCACCTTCGTGATCTGCACGCGATTGAGCACCGCACCCATCCCCGTGATGAGCCGCTTGCAGAGATCGTGCGTGAGCGGCCGCGGCGGCCGGATGTGGTTCATCTCCATGACGATACTTTCCGCCTCCGGCTGCCCGATCCAGATCGGAAGCAGCCGGTCGCCGCCCTTCTCCTGCAGAATCACCACGTACGAGCTCGACACGCTGTCGAGACCGAGTCGGGCAACGCTCACTTCGATCATCTCATCTCCCGCTCGAGGCCGTTTCGCGCCGCTGCGGCACCGCCCTGCACCGGATCAGGTACCCATGTCCCACGACGCGAGATACTTCGTCTGCTCCGCCGTGAGGATATCGACGTTCGAGCCCATCGCTTGCAGCTTGAGCCGCGCGATCTCGCGATCGACGACCTCGGGCACGCGATGTACATCATTCGTGAGCGACTCGCGCTCCTTCACGAGATACTCCGCGCCGAGTGATTGGTTCGCGAAGCTCATGTCCATCACGCTCGCCGGATGTCCCTCGGCCGCCGCGAGATTGATCAGTCGCCCCTCCCCGAGCAGGAAGACGCGCTTCTTGCCGATCACGTATTCCTCGACGAACGGACGAACCTCGCGCGACTTGCCGCCGGCGAGCGACTTCAGCTCGTCGATATTGATCTCGACGTTGAAATGTCCCGAGTTCGAGACCACCGCGCCGTCCTTCATCGCGGAGAAGTGCTCGCCACGCAGCACGTGGATGTTGCCGGTGAGCGTGCAGAAGATGTCGCCGATCGGCGCTGCGTCTTCCATCGTCATCACGCGGTAGCCGTCCATCACGGCCTCCAGTGCCTTGAGCGGATCGATCTCGGTCACGATGACGTTCGCGCCCAAGCCGCGTGCGCGCGAAGCCACACCGCGTCCGCACCAGCCGTACCCTGCCACGACGAAGGTCGAGCCCGCGAGCAGGAGATTCGTCGCGCGGATGATTCCGTCGATCGTGGACTGGCCCGTGCCGTAGCGGTTGTCGAACAGATGCTTGGTGAACGAATCGTTCACGGAGATCACGGGGAATCTGAGAATTCCTTCCTTCGCCATTGCCTTGAGGCGGATGACGCCGGTGGTCGTCTCTTCCGTGCTGCCGATGACCTTGTCGAGCAGCGCCTTCCGCGACGCCGCATCCATCCCTTCCACCCACTTGCGCACCGCGGGCGGGAGATCGTCGAGGCGGCCGAGCGCGATCATGTGGAGCGCGCCGACGACATCGGCGCCGTCATCCATCGTGACGTCGGGACCGTGCGCGATCGCCGCGCGAATGTGTTCGTAGTACGTCTCGTTGTCCTCGCCCTTGATCGCGAAGACCTTGATGCCATGATCCTTTACCATGTGCGCGGCGACGTCGTCCTGCGTCGAGAGCGGATTCGATGCACAGAGCGCGACGTCCGCGCCGCCGGCCTTGAGCGTGATCATGAGATTCGCCGTCTCGGCCGTGACGTGCAGGCAGCACGACATTTTCAGTCCGGTGAACGGCTTCTC
>JBDTJH010000054.1:0-22726 GCA_039935955.1 Gemmatimonadaceae bacterium | reverse complement strand
CGGCGTTCCGCTCAACCGCGACATCGTCTTCATCGGCAACGCCGATGAAGAGTTCGGCGGGGACGGCGCCGTCCAGTTCGTGAAGAACCACGCCGATCTCTTGAAGGACGTCGAGTTCCTGATGACGGAGGGCGGCGAGAATCTCGTCGTCAACGGGAAGCTTCAGTACTATGGAGTGGGAGTCTCCGAGAAGCAGACGTTCTGGCAGAAGATCGTGGTGACTGGCGTGCCGTCGCATGGCTCGCGCCCGACCAAGCAGAATCCGGTGCCGCGGCTCATCGCGGCGCTCGACCGCATCGCGAAGTTCGAGACACCGCTGCACGTGCTCCCCGACGTGCAGAAGTTTCTGCACGACATCTCGCCGGAGTACAAGGGCGAGCAGCGCGCGTGGCTCGCCAACGTGCGCAGCGCGATTCGAATTCCCCGCGCGCGCAAATGGCTTACGGACAACATCTACTGGAACGCGATCCTGCGGAACACGATCTCGCTCACGATGCTGCAGGGATCGAACAAGACGAACGTCATTCCAGCCGAGGCGTCGGCGCAGATGGACATCCGCCTGTTGTCGGACACAGACCCGCTCACCTTCCTCAATACGCTGAAGGCGGTGGTGAACGACACCGCGGTGCACTGGGTGAATCAGATCGAGCCGAAGACCAAGCTGCAGAGCCCCATCGACACGGACCTCTTCCGCGCGATCGAGAAGGCATCGCACGAACGAAATCCCGATGTGATCGTGACGACGCCGATGTTTACCGCCGCCACCGACCGCCCCACTTACCGCGCGCTCGGCATCATCACCTACGGCTTTGATCCCTTCCTCGTGGAGAACGAGGAGATGCACAGCGGCATGCACGGCAACAACGAGCGACTGGCGGTGAGCAACGTCGCATTCGGCGTGAAGTATCTATACGACGTGCTGCGCTACGTGCAGTGAGGGGACTGACTGTCGCCAATCGCGAGGCACCCAC
The DNA here is from genome assembly GCA_039935955.1 of Gemmatimonadaceae bacterium. Classification (GTDB taxonomy): domain Bacteria; phylum Gemmatimonadota; class Gemmatimonadetes; order Gemmatimonadales; family Gemmatimonadaceae; genus FEN-1250. Next base: position 21,755 of record JBDTJH010000054.1, on the reverse strand, counting down.
AACAACAATTGGTGAAGCGACGACGACCGGATGACTGCACGGACAGAAAACGGACAACTGCAAAAATGCAATGTCCGTTTCCTGTCCGTTCAATCCGTCTTTTGGCGTTTCTTCCAGGTAATACTCGCCCCTCTCCGCCAACGACTTACTGCAGCGTGTTCGGCGTCGCGGCGCAGCTGCCGTCCGGCTTGCGGAGCGTCGGGTACGTGATGCCCAGCTGCGCGAGGTAGGTCGGGAACTTCTTCGGATCGTAGTAGAACTTCTTCATCTCCGGACGGTATCTCGCCAGGATATCGACGTTGAGATCGATCGCCGGTCGATCCTCCGGGCGAATCAACGGCTCGTACTTCTGCGTCTTCGTCTGCACGTTCCTGAAGAAGCTCCACGCCGAGTCGACGAGCTTCGGCGTCAACAGGATGTCGAGCATCGTCAGCGCCTGCGCTTTCGCGCCCGCGGTCGCGCCCTTGTGCGCGATCGGCGTCGCCATCGCGATCGCGTCGCTCCAGTGATGCCCGGGGAGATTCGGCACGTTCGATGGATACAGCAGCACGATCGTCGGCACGTTCCACGAGATGTCGCCGATGTCATCCGAGCCGCCGCCGAAGTTCAGCGAGTCCGGCACGTCCGGCGATATCGGCGCGACCACGGTGTCGAGCCCCGTCGAGTCGCCCTTGGCCTCCTTCTGAATCGCGCGAGCAAACTGCTGATCCGCCGCCGTCCACTTGGGCAGCCCGACGAGCTTGATGTTTTCCGTCATGTCCTCGGCGATCGGCCGGTTGAAGTAGCCGGGCCACGCGGTGCCGAGCACGCGCTCCGACGCCAGCTTCGTTCCGGTCATCATGGCGGCGCCGAGCGCGACGGAGTCGCCAATGGTCCAGAGCGCCCTGATACTCTTGTAGTCGAGCTCGCGGAAGTAGTACCACACCGAGGCGGTCGGTGGCACGACGTTCGGCTGGTCGCCGCCGTTCCGGATGACGTAATGCGAGCGCGCCTGCGGGCGGATGTGCTCACGACGGAAATTCCAGCCGACATCCATCAGCTCGACGGCATCGAGCGCGCTGCGCCCGCGCCACGGCGCGCCCGCAGCGTGCGCAGCCTGCCCCTCGAAGCTGTACAGCACCGACACGAGCCCCGAGCCCTGCCCCGCGCCCCATCCTGTCTGCAGGTTGCTGCCGACGTGCGAGAAGAGCACGACGTCGACGTCCTTGAAGATGCCGTCGCGCACGAGATACGCCTTGCTGCCAAGCTGCTCCTCGGCCACGCCGGGCCAGATCTTGAGCGTGCCGGCGATGTGATCACGCTCCATGATCTTCTTGATCGCGAGTGCCGCGGTGATGTTTACCGCCTGTCCCGAGTTGTGTCCCTCACCGTGCCCGGGCGCTCCGGGGACGAGCGCGAGGTGACACGCGACGCCGGGGATCTGCGATGCCTGCGGAATGCCATCGAGGTCGGAGCCGAGCGCGATCACGGGCTTGCCGGAGCCCCAGGTGGCGACCCACGCGGTGGGGATGCCGGCCACGCCCTCGCGCACAGTGAAGCCGTTCGCCTTGAGCACGCCGACGATGTACTTCGACGTCTCGAACTCCTGAAATCCGAGCTCGCCGAAGCTGAACAGCTGATCGACGAACTGCTGCGTGAACACAGCGCGCGAGTCGATGTCCTTCATCGCCTCGGCCTTGAGCGCCGCGAGCTTCGGATTGGCCCGCGTGCTCGCCTGAGCGGAGAGATGCGTCGCGACGGCTAACATCAGAGAGACACAGGTCAGGTGACGGGGCAGATGCACACGCATTCTCCGTTCGGGGTGAGGCGGCGAAGATGCATCGAACGCGCCGTGTCAGCAACCGTACGATTGGATAGTTGAACGCGACAGCGTTGTTTACCTTTGTCGCGTGACCGAACGAACTCTCGCCAAGGCCACGCGATCGCAGATCCTCCTCGCTTTCGCCGCCGTCTACATCATCTGGGGCTCGACGTATCTCGCGATTCTCTTCGCGATCGAGACGCTGCCCCCGTTTCTCATGGTCGGCACGAGGTTCCTCGTCGCCGGCACCTTGATGTACGTATGGCTACGCGTGCGCGGAGCACCGAAGCCGACGGCGATCGACTGGCGCAGCGCGGTGATCGTCGGATTCCTGATGCCGGTGCTGGGTACCGGGGTAGTGGTCTGGTCCGAGCAGAAGGTGCCGAGCGGCATCGCGTCGCTACTCGTGGCGATCGAGCCGCTGTGGATCGTACTCATCCAGTGGGGGATGCGCGGCGGCAAGCGACCGGGCTGGATGGTGATCGCCGGCGTCGCGATCGGAATCGGAGGGCTCTTCCTGCTCGTGAATCCGGCGGCGGGCAAAGAGCAGGGAAACCTGCTTGCCGAAGGGATCCTGCTGCTCGCCGCGCTGTCGTGGGCGCTCGGCTCGATCTATTCGAAGTACGCGCCACAGCCCCAGTCGAAGTTCATCGGTACGGGGATGGAGATGCTCGTCGCGGGCGTGGCGCTGACCACGGCGGGGCTGGTCACCGGTGAGGCGAGTCACTTCTCGATGGCGGCGACGAGCGCGAAGTCGTGGCTGGCGCTGCTCTATCTGATCACATTTGGCTCGATCATCGCGTACACGGCGTACGTCTGGCTGCTACGCACCGTCGCGCCGACGCTCGTGTCGACGTACGCGTTCGTGAATCCAGTGGTCGCGGTGCTACTCGGCTGGGTGTTCGCACACGAGCCGCTCAACACGCGCACGATCGTCGCCGCGGCGATCATCGTGGGCGCGGTGGCGCTGATTACGATGGGGCAGAAAGAACGCTAACGCGCGCACCTCTTACGAATGCTCGCAGGCGGCGTGTTCGGCCGTCAGCAGCCGCAATCGACCGTCACACTCGCATGGCCGATGATCGAACCCTCGACGGCGGTGATGGCACCGGGGTAGCTCCCATCGGCGTGACTATCCGGGTGAAAGGACCGTCGGCATCAATCGTGATCGGGACTACGGTGCCGTGGATGTCTCGTCCGACCGCGGTGTACTGCAGTGTATTTCCCCAGTACACGAGAGGATTCGCGGGCGACGATTGCGTTACCTGCGCCGCCCTTCAACCGTGCGGACGACACTGGAGATCCCGTGGTGCGTGACGGCTACGGGCGACCGGTGAGCTCGCTCACGTGCGGACGCCTGCGCTCACAGGCACGGCGCGCTGCGTGCGACGACGCAGGCGTGACTAGTCGCCAGCGGAGAGCTCCGGCGCGTGCGCGCCTGACGTCGCCATCTTTCGCCCGAGCTTCACGCCAAGCCATTCCTTGAACTCGTCGAGAATCTCGTAGACCGTCGGAATGACGATGAGCGTGAGCAGCGTCGACGTGATCACGCCGCCGATCACCGCGCGGCCGAGCGGCGCGCGGAAGTCCGCGCCCTCGCCGTGTCCGATCGCCACCGGGAGCATCCCCGCGATCAGCGCGAGCGTCGTCATGATGATCGGACGCAGGCGTATGCGCCCCGCCTCGATGAGCGCATCGCGCCGCGACATCCCCCTCTCGCGCGCCCACTTCGCGAAGTCGATGAGGAGGATCGCGTTCTTCGCGACGATCCCCATCAGGAGCATCACGCCGATCAGGCTCATGATGTTGAGGTCGTCGCCGGTTACGAGCAACGCAAGCACCACGCCGATGAGCGAGAGCGGCAGCGAGATCAGAATGGCGAGCGGATCGAGAAACGATCCGAACTGCATCACGAGAATCAGATACATCAACAGGATCGCGATGCCGAGCGCGGTGAAGATCTTCGTGAAGATCTCGTTTTGATCCTTCGCGTCGCCGCCCTGCGTGATGCGATAGCCGGGCGGCAGGTGCAGCGTTGACAGCTTTTTCTTGATGGCGTTCGTCACCTCGCTGAGCGGGCGCCCCTGTACGTTCGCCTCCACCGCGACGACGGGTTCACGATCCAGATGGTTGATCTGCGCCGGACCGACGGCTTGCGTGATGCTCGCGATCTGCCCGAGCGGAAGCGTCGTCGGATGTCCCTGCGCGTCCATCACGACGAGCGGTAGCCCCTGCAGATCGGAGAGGTTTTCGCGCGCTTCCTTCGTGAGCCGCACCGTGACGTCGCGCGTCTCACCGCTCGGGTCCGTCCAGTCGCCCGCCTTGAGTCCCGCGAATGCAGGACGCAGCGACTGCGCGACGGCGCCGACCGTGATGCCGAGCGAGCCGGCGAGCGGGCGGTTGAGCTTGACATCGAGCTCGGGCTTCTCACCGCGCGTCGACAATCCGACGTCGACGGCGCCCGGTACCTTCGCTACCGACACGATCGCCTGCTCCGCAAGTCGCGTGAGCACCGCGGGATCGGGCCCCCGCATCTCGACCTGCACGGACTTCCGTGCGCCGCCGAAGCCGCTCGTAAACACCGACACCGTCGCGCCGGCGACGTGCGAAAACTCGCGCCGGAATTCGGCGCCGAGTGCGTCCTGGCTGATGTGGCGCTTGGCCTTCGGAACGAGACGCACGTAAACCAGCGCCTGATCGACTCCCGGCGCGCGGAACGGAATCGCCCCACCGATCGACGTGTACGTGTACGCGACCTCCGTGTGCTTGCGCGCCAGCTCCGCAACCGCTTCCGTGCGCAGTCGCGTATACTCGAGATTGCTCCCGCCCGGCGCCTCGATGATGAGACTGATCTCGCTGCGATCGCTCACCGGAACGAAGCCCGCACCGCCGATCGTCCCTTGTAGCACCCCCGCGAGCACGAACGATCCCAGCGCGAGAAGCGAAACCGCGAGCCGGTGATCGAGCGCCCACGCGATGATGAGCTTGTAGTTGTCCGCCTGCTTGTCGAACCACAGGTTGAAGCGCGCGAGCACGCGACCGATCGCGCCCCGCTTTATTTCGCCGCCATGTTCGACCTGCGGATCGGGCCAGTAGGCCGAGAGCATCGGATCGAGCGAGAACGACACGAAGAGTGATACGAGCACCGAGCACGCGATCGTGAGCGCGAAGGGCTTGAACCACTGCCCCGCCTGCCCATACATGAAGCCGACCGGCAGGAAGACCGCAACGATCGAGAACGTCGTCGCCGTGACCGCGAGCCCGATCTCATCCGTGCCGGTGTGCGACGCCGTGACGTGGTCTTCGCCGAGCTCGATGTGTCGCACGATATTTTCTCGCACGACGATCGCGTCGTCGATCAAAATGCCGATCGCGAGCGAGAGGCCGAGCAGCGACATCGTGTTGAGCGTGAAGCCGAACGCCCACACCGCGACGAACGACGCAATGACGGATACCGGCAGCGCGAGGCCGGTGATCACCGTCGACCGCCACGAGTTCAGAAAGAGAAACACGACGAGCACCGTCAGCAGCGCGCCCTCCACCAGCGCCTCCTCGACGTTCCGCACCGCGTGGCTCACCCGCTCACCCGCATTCTGCACCTCGGCGAACTTCACATCGGGGGGCAGCGTCTTCTGCAGCTCCTCCACCTTCGCCTGCACCGCGGATGCGACCTGTGTCGTGCTGTAGCCCTTCGACTTGAGAATCTCGATGCCGACGGCCTGCCTTCCGTTGAAGAGCGCCATCGAGCGCGGCTCCTCGGTTCCGTCATAGACGTTCGCGATCTGGTTGAGTCGGATGAGCTGCCCGCCGCGATTGGCGACGACCAGATTCCCGAAGTCCGCCGCGTTCTGCAGCCGACCGCTCAGGCGAATCAGCTTCTCGTCGAGCTTCCCGTTGAGCCATCCAACCGGCGACGCGAGATTCTGCGCCTGCAGCGCGGAAACGACCTGCGAGACGCCCACCCCCGACGACTGCAGATCCGCAGGGCGCAGCTCGACGACCATGTTGCGCTTCACCTCGCCGACGACGTTCACCTGCGCCACGCCCGCGATCGAGCGGAGATCGCTCGCGAGTCCGGGATCCGCGATCCGCGTGAGCACCGGCGCCGGCGTTGTCGGCGACGTCAGCACCAGCGTGAACACCGGCGCCTCCGACGGATCGAAGCGTGTGAGGATCGGCTCCTTCATCTCCGGCGGCAGATCCTCGCGCTTCGTCGAGATCGCGTCGCGCACATCCTGCGATGCCTGCTGAATCGGCTTGTCGAAATCGAAGAAGAGCGTGCACTGCGCGAGCCCATCGATCGCGAAGCACGTCGACTGATCGCCATCGAGCCCGCTGATGCCCCAGATCGCATCCTCCACCGGCTTCACGATCTCCCGCTCGACTTCTGCCGGCGATGCGCCCGGGTAGGCGATCGTCAGCCCGACGATTGGCGCCTGGATGTCCGGGAACTCATCGGTGTGAAGATTGAGCAGCGCCGCACCTCCGAAGGCGACGAGTGCGACCATCGCCGTGACGGTGATGATCGGTCGCTTGATTGCAAAGTCGGAGATGAACATGCGCTGCTCCTGCCCGCCTCTCGGCGGTTAGCGGGTGCCCGTCGGCCCGTCGCCGGCGGCAGTGACACGAACCTTCGTTCCGGGTGCGAGACCCTGCGCGGCGCTCGCGAGCAGCGTATCGCCCGCCGTCACGCCGGCGCTCATCTCGACCTGCTCGGACGCATTGTCGCGGATGCCCAGTTGCACCGGCACGCTCTCCACCACCCCGCCCTTGATGCGCAGCACGAGCGGCGAGACGCCGCGCTCGTCCACCGCGGCCACCGGCACCATAATTCCCTGCCGGCTCTCCGTCGCGACGCGCCCATCCGCGAACAGCCCGCCGACCAGCGTGCTCTTCTCGTTGGGGATCGTCACGTACACGCGAACCTGACGCGTCGCAGGATCGGCCGTTGGGTTGATACGATCGATTTTGCCGGTGAACGTCTGCGCGCCGTAGCCGTTCACCGTGAACAACACGGGCGTCCCGATCTTGAGCGACGATAGCTGCTCCGCCGGCACCGATCCCTCGAGCCGCATGCTCGCCGGATTCACAACGGTGACGATCGCCGTGCCCGGCTGCACCACATCGCCCGCGTTCACCGGACGCTCGCTCACGAGGCCTTCGAACGGCGCACGGAAGGTCGCCTTGTCGAGCTGCTGCTGCGCTGCCGTCAGCCGCGACTGCGCATCCGCCATCCCCGCCTGCGCCGACGCGAGCGTGCGCTGTGCTGCCTCGACATCGCGTGGCGCGACCGCGCCCGCCGTCTCGAGCCGCTGCTCACGCTCCGCATCGCGCGTCGCGTTGTCGAGCGTGAGCTTCGCCGACCGCTGCGCGGATTGCGTCGAGAGCAGCGCCTCGCGCAGCGATGTGTCGTCGATGCGCGCGAGGACCTGCCCTCGCTTCACGCTCTGTCCTTGCTCCACGTTCGCCTGCACGACCGACCCCGAGATCTCCGAGCGCAGCGTCGCCGACTGCTGCGGCGTCATCGTGCCCGAGATCGCCGGTCCGGTGCGAATCAGCCCGCTCGTCGCGACGACGATCCCCTCCCTCCCCACGCTCGCGACTTCGATCGCCACACCGGAGATCTTCGGATGCGCCTGTTTGTACTGCTGCCAGAAGATGCCGAGGGCAATCAAGAGGATGACGGCGGCGAGCCACCACTTCCACGATATTTCTCTGCCGTGCGACCTGCCGTTCGGTGCCGTCATGGCGTCCCCGGTGTCTGACTCGGCACGCCTGCCGGATGATTCGATGAGCCCGACTGCCCCGACGTCGTGCCCCCGATCTGCGTGCCGAGCGGCACCGTCAGCGACGATTGCTGCGCGCCGGATTGCGTCTGTGCCTGCGCAGCCTGCGCCGAGGTTCCCGTCAGCGGCAGATCGCGCAGCAGCGCGAGCCGCATGCGCGCGACCTGCAGATCGCGCGCGGCCGTCGCGCGATTCGCCTGCGCCTGCTGCAGCTGGATCTGCGAATCATTGAGCTCCGTCTGCGTCGAGATTCCTTCCTTGTAGCGCACCGTCGCGATCTGGTACGCGCGCGACGCCTGCTGCGCCGTGCCGCGGCTCGCATCCATTTGCGCCTGCGCGGAGCGGAGCTTGTTCAGCGCGTTCAGCGCGTCGAGCTCCGCGAGCTCGCGCGTCTGCTGCAGCTGCGCGCGCGCCGTCTGCAGCCCGGCGCTCGCGATCTGCTCGTCACCATGGATGTTGCCGCCGGTGAAGATCGGGAGCGTCAGCGAGCCGCCGACCGTCCAGTTCGAGCGGAAGTCCGACCACGAAGGAAAGACTCCCGACGGATACGCGACGCGCCCGAATGCCGACGTCAATGCGAGCGACGGAATTCGCTCTGCGCGCGCGACCGTCACCGCGCTCTTCTGCGCCGTCACGTTCTCCGATGCCTGCCGCACCGGCGCGCGACTCTCGGCCGCCGTGTCCGGCGTCTCCGCGAGCAGCGTCGCCACGGAGCCCGTGGGCGCCGCGGTCGAATCGTCGAGCAATGTCGTGAGCGCGACGGAATCCGTGAGCGGGAGATGCAGCAGCTGCTTGAGTCGCACGTATGCGATGTCGCGGTCTGAGCGACGCTGAATGAGCACCGGCACCTGGTTGTCGCGCGTCACCTGCGAGCGCAGGAGGTCGAACTCGGCGGCGTTGCCGACCTGGCGCCCGAGCTTCGTCTGCGAGAGCGTGGTGTCCGCCTGCGCGAGTGTCGCCGCGGCGATGACCACGAGCTGATCCGCGAGTTGCGCGTCGTAGTAGGCCTGCGTGACATCGAGCGTGAGCTGCGCCTTCGCGGCGGTGAGCCCGATCGCCGCGCTCCGCTTGCCTGCGTTCGCCGCGCGGTATTGCGCCGTAACGCGACCGCCGGTGAAGACGTTCTGCTGCAGCGAGAGCCCGAGGTTCCACTGATTCGCGGCGCCGAAACCGAGGTTCTGGATCGACCCGAACGGGTTGCTTCCCGCGCCGCAGCCGAGCGCGGACTCGAGTAGCGCGAGCCGTGTGTCGGTGGGTGCGTTGGGGTCCGGCGTGAAGGTGCTGCACGCCGGCGGGCCGCCGCTGTCGCTGCCGAAGCTCAGTCCAGAAAACTGCGACTTGAGGGTACGCGTGTAGCCCGCGCTGCCGAAGATCTGCGGGAGGAATTGACTACGCGCCTTGCTGCGCTGTCCTTCCGCGCGCGTTACACTGGCGCGCGCGATGGCGAGATCGGGACTCTTCGCTTCCGCGCTGGAGAGTGCCTCGTCGAGCGACAGCCGGCGTACCTGCGGGCTCGCGAGCGAATCGCTGCGCTGCGCGCTCGCGCGCGTGGCGGCGAAGGGCGTAGCGACGGCGACCAGCGCGACCAAAAGCAAGACGCTCCGGGTTTTCGTCACGGAGAGGAAAGTAACCGTAAGGTGAAGGTGGTGCGATGAAAACGGCCCGCGACGCAGTCCCTACGCCTCGCGGACCGTGAAAGTTGCGACGATGTCCGTACTACTCGTCGTCGCCGCTCTCCGCATCGATGTTGACCGAGCTCTCGGCAAGATCGGTGAGCAGCCTGTCCGTCAGCTCCTCTTCGTCGAGCGTCTGCTGCAGAAGATCGGCGTGACCCTCTTCGCCGAGCTGGCGAGCCCACGTGCGAACGCAGCCGTAACCCGCCATCTCGTAGTGCTCGACGTGCTGCGCCGCGGCGATGAGCCCTACATCCAGGACATCGGATGCCGGCCGTTCCCCGATCAGCTCGGAGCCTTCCTTGAGAAGACCTTCCATGCCGACGCACTTCTTGCCGCGCGGGCTCTCCTCGAGATCCTTGAAAATGCGCTCGAGGCGCTTGATGTGACGCTCCGTCTGCGCGAGGTGCGTCTTGAACGCCTTCTTGAGCTTCGGGTGCGTGGCGGCCTTGACCATCTTCGGCAGCGCCTTCGTGATCTGCTTCTCTGCACTCCACAGATCCTTGAGCTCGTCCACGTACAGCGCTCTCAGCGATTCCATTTTCATTTTTGCGATCTCCTCGGCGGGCCGTATCGGCCGGTCCTGTATCGGCGTGTCGCGCGATGACTTGCGCAGCCATCAGTTGTCGCCGTCGATAGTTGCAAGGCACGTACCGACGGGAAACAGATGCGGAGAGAAGACGAGAACGTGCCTTCGTGCATGGATGCAACAATGGCGCGAAGTCATCTTCGCGCCATTGGATGCATCTGGTGCAGCCCGGCGGAGATCAGCCGCGGTTTTTCAGGTCGTTGAAGTAGCCCCACGTGAAGCCGATGACGGGGATGGTGAAGAAGAACCACCAGGTCATCGCCCCGTAGAGCGGCATGCCAGGAAACTTCTGCGAGTACGAGAGCTTGGTGCCGTTGTAGGTCACCCACATGAAGGCGAACAGCGCGATCGAAAATATCCAGCCGCCTACGAGCACGATCCCCTGCGTTCCTCTCGACATCTCGATCCTCGCGTTCGGCCGTCGCAACGACGGCGACCGGTTTCGGCGGGCGCCCTGGCGGCCCCGTCTACCCTGTGAAAGATAGCTTTGCGGCCCGTCGACCCGCAAACCGGCTACCCATCTTCGGGTTCCAATCGTCCCAATCCATAGATGTGCTGCTGAGCGCCGCCTCCACTCCCCGCTGATGCCGACTCTTCTCTCGTTCCTCTTCGTCCTTTCCGGCGCCGCCGGGCTGATCTACGAGTCGATCTGGACCCGATACCTCGGACTGTTCGTCGGGCATGGCGCGTATGCCCAGATCATCGTCCTCACGATCTTCCTCGGCGGCATGTCGGTCGGGGCCTATGTGGTGGGCCTGGTGTCATCGCGGCTGCGCGACCCGCTGGCGACGTACGCGATGATCGAGCTCGCGATCGGGATAATCGGCTTTCTCTTTCACGACATCTTCGTCGCCGTCACGAACGGCGCGTACGATCATCTCTTCCCGTCGCTCGCCGGCTCGCCGAATGCCGTCGTCGCGGTCAAGTGGACGATCGCGGCGATGCTCATCCTCCCGCAATCGATCCTGCTCGGCGCCACCTTTCCGCTCATGAGCGCGGGGGTGCTGCGACTCATCCCGCGGCATCCCGGGAAGGTGCTGGCCGAGCTGTATTTCGCGAACTCCCTCGGCGGTGCGATCGGCGTGCTGCTCGCGGGGTTTTGGCTGCTCGCTGCGGGCGGGCTGCCGTTCACGCTCGTCGCCGCGGCGTCGGTGAACCTCGTGGTGTTCGTGATCGCGCTCGGCGCTGCGAGAATGGGAGGGCGCAACGATGCGGCGGTGGAGGCGACGCCGATCGTCGAGGAGACGAGCGTGGGCGATACGCCGGCCGCGGCGGAGAAGATCTCCGACGGCATCGCGCGACTCCTGCTGATCGTCGCCTTCGGGACGGCGGTCGCGTCGTTCATCTACGAGATCTCGTGGATCCGCATGCTGTCGCTCCTTCTGGGCAGTGCCACGCACTCGTTCGAGCTGATGCTCTCGGCCTTCATCCTCGGCCTCGCACTGGGCGCGCGGTGGGTGCGCTCGCGCGCGGATCGATTCGCCAAACCCGTGCGCGCACTCGGCATCGTGCAGTGCGCGATGGGGCTCGCGGCGCTCGCGACGATCCCCGTCTATCTCGCCGCGTTCGGGTGGGCCGCGTCGTTCATCAGCGCGCTCAAGCTCACCGATGGCGGCTACGACCTCTTCACTTTCGCGCGGTATGTCGCGTGTCTACTCGTGATGCTCCCGTCGACGTTTTGCGCGGGGATGACGCTTCCGCTCATCACTCGTATGCTGCTGCGCCGCGGCGACGGCGAGCGTGCGATCGGCATCGTTTACGCGTCGAACACGCTGGGCTCGATCGTCGGGGTGATCCTCGCGGGACTCGTCCTCCTGCCCCTGATTGGCCTGAAGGCGCTGCTCATCTCCGGCGCTGCGGTGGACATGGTGCTCGGCGTGGTGTTGCTGCGCGCGGCGGCGGCGGGATCGCGGCCCGCGCTGCGCTTCTCCGAGCAGGCGGTATTCGCGATGGGAGCCGCGATCATCGCGTCGGTCGCATTCAACCACTTCGACCAGGTGATGCTCTCGAGCGGCGTCTATCGCTATGGCAGCCTCCCGGATACGACCGGCCGCCACATGATCTTCTACCGCGATGGCCGCACCGCAACGGTCGCCGTCGGCCGCGCGGAGCCCGAGGGGTTCACGTGGATCTCGACGAACGGAAAGCCCGACGCCTCCGTCGATCGTGCCTGGTTCTCGCCGCGCGACACGTCGATGCGCCGCGTCCTGAACGGTGATATCTCGACGCAGGTGCTCATCCCGGTCGTCACGCTCGCGCACATGCCGAACGCGCGTCTCGCGGCCGTGATCGGCCAGGGCTCGGGGATGACGTCGCACTTTCTGCTCTCGAGCCGGAAGCTCGAGCAGGTGGTCACGATCGAGATCGAGCCGCAGATGATCGCCGGCTCGCGCATGTTCTATCCGGCGAACCGTCGCGTGTTCGACGACAAGCGCTCGCGCTTCGTCGTCGATGACGCCAAGTCGTTCTTCGCGACGGACGCGCGCAAGTACGACATCATCATCTCGGAGCCGAGCAATCCGTGGGTGAGCGGAGTCGCGGGGCTGTTCACCGATGAGTTCTACCATCGTGTGCGCGGCTACCTCACGCCGAATGGTGTCTTCGGCCAGTGGCTGCATCTGTACGAGATCGACGATGGACTCGTCCTCAGCGTGCTTTCCGCGATCCACAAGAATTTTCCGTCGTACTCGGTGTATCTCACGTCGAACGACGACATGCTGATCGTCGCTTCGAATCTTCCTGAGATGCCGAACCCGGACTGGGGGGTGCTCACGGAGCCCGGGATCGCGGCGGACCTCGGCGGTGTGGTTCCATTTACGGAGCCATCGCTCAACGCCACGCGTCTGATCGACCGGCAGCAGCTCGCACCGCTGCTGGATCGCTTCGGCACACCCAACTCCGACTATCGCCCGGTGCTCGACCTCGGCGCGGAACGCACGCGCTTCAAGCGGATGACGGCTTCCGGCTTCGGCACGCTGCGCGTTGAGCGCTTCGACATGCTCGCGGCGATGTTCGGACGTCGTCGGCCGTTCGACGACGCGGCGCTCACGACCGTGCCGGAGATCTGGCAACTGCACGCCCTTACCGTCGGTGCGGCGCTGCGGAATCCTGCGCTGTACGTCGCGGCGGATACCGGGGGCGGCAGAGATGCGCGCGACGCGCGGCAGCGCAAATGGGAGCTCGATATCGGCCTCGCTGCTGGCGCGCCACCGCCGGACTGGAAGCGGTGGACGAGCTCCGCGCTCGAGGTCGAGCGATTCATCCACGCGGGCACCGCTGGCGTCGCGTGGGAGCCGTACTATGCATCGCTCGAGAAATACATGGAGCGCGCGCACGCGCCACCGGAGGCGCGCCAGTCGATCGCCTTCCGGCATGCGCTCGCCGCATGGGACTTCAAGGCGGCATCCGCGCTCGCGGACACACTCGCCCCGCTGGCGCTCACGGGAGAGAGCTGGGCGCCGGTCGACGAGATTCGCGAGGGCGGCGTCGTCGCGAAGCTGAAGACCGGCGACGCCATCGGCGCGCGCGCGCTGTGGGTAAAGATGTCGCACGTCGCCACGCGCAACGCCGACGCGCTGCGAGCGCTCCTGCTCAACGCCTACATCATCGACGCGTACAAGAAAGCGGCACGCCCGTGAGGGCGCGCCGCTTCTCCAATCAAGCTACAGCCAGCGAGCGTTAGCTCTTCAGGTCGTTGTCCTTGATCGCCTTCGCCTGCGTCAGGTGACTCTGCACTTTCGCGATCGACTCGTCGACGGCCGTCTTCAGCTCCGGCGCCTTCGCGTTCTTCGACGCGTCGTTGAGCTTGTCGAGAACCTTCTGGTGCGTGTCGACCTGGACGTTCATGTAGTCCTCGTCGAAGTCCTTGCCGACCTTCTTGTCGTTCAGATCCTTGATGTCCTTCTGGCCGTCCTTCATGAGATCCGAAACGTCGCTCTTGGTCGTATCAGGCGTAATCGCGAGCTTCGTCGCGAGCGCCTTGCCCTCCAAGTCCATCTTCGTGTGGTCTGCAATCATCAACGCAGCAAACTTCTTGACGGCGGGATTCGTCGCCTTGTGCTGCGCGATTTTCGCCTCCGCGATCTCGCCCTGGTTCGCAGCATGCGCGAACGCGAGGATCTGGGCGTCGCTCCAATCGTTCTTCGGGGTCGCTACCGAGCCCGCCGAAGAGGTGGTGTCGGCCATTGCGGGCGCGACCGTTGTGTCGGAAACTGCGACATCACCCTTCTTCTGGCAGGCGCCGAGTACCGTGCACGCGGCGACGGTGCTGGCGATGGTCAAACGCGATAGTGTGCGATTCATGTCTTCCTCCGTATGGTCAGGGGCCAAGGCAACGCCCGGGCTCGGCAGAGAGACTTTGCAAGAGACGTGCTTCTTTCCTCACAATTGGACATTCTTTTGCTTTCAGGGTATTCAGGATTCAGTAGGGTCCGGTAATCGCCGCACGCCCGGCTTCAGCACCACTTACGAGCACTTAGGAGCTTGCATGTCTCTGCACATTGCCCGACGCATCGGTATCGCCATTCTCGGCGGTGCGATTGTGACCTCGATCGCATCGGCGCAGGGTAGCGCTGCGTACGCGCCAGGAAAGCTGCGCTACCACGTCACGACGGTGAATACGCGAGCCCAGCCGTTGGGCGGCGGACGCGCGCCCTTCGATTTCACGACCACGACGAATCAGTGGATTGCGCTCGAAGTCACGCCGCAGTCCAGCGACACGCTGAAGATCGCGATGACCGTGGACTCGATCCGGATCTCGTCGACGCTCGATGCACCGGCACCGGACCTCTCGACATACCAGGGCGCGAAGTTCGCCGGAACGATGTCGCCGCGCGGGCACGTCTACATGCTCGCGCCCACGGGCGAAGCGTCCAACGAGAAGCTCGTCGCGTTTTCCAGGGCTCTCAAGCGCTTCCTGCCTCCGCTTCCAGCGCGCTCACTCGCCGCCGGAGCCAGTTGGGCGGACACCGTGGTCGAGCATCCGAACGTCGGCACGATCAAGATGACGTCGAGCTCCGTCACGACGTACAAGGTCGCGGGCGATACCACCGTGAAGGGGCAGCACGCATGGCGCATCGACCGCTACACGACCATCGCGCAGCTGGGCAAAGGCCTGGAGGCCGGGCAGCCGCTCGAGGTCAGCGGCAGCGGCACCGTTACCGGCATGCAGTTTTTCACCGACAAGGGCGTACTGCTGGGCGGCTCGTCCACGCAGCGCACCGATCTGCAGGAGAAGATGAACGAGTCGGAAGGTGCGCCCATTCAGCAGACCTTCAAGTCGACGGTCGAGCTTCTTCCTTCCGGCAGCTAACGAGTACTGATGGCCTGCAGCATCAGATGGACCGCGCTCCTCGCGCTGATGCTGGTCGCGGGGGCGCGGCAGCTTCGCGCCCAGACGGTGCGGCTTGGTGTCGTCGACGATCCGGCCAAGTCGGAGCTGCGCGCCGCGTGGTCCGATGACTCCACGCAGGACGAGCGCGCGTACTGTGTACAGCGCGCGCGGATCAGCTCCAAGCCGGAGCTTGGCGGCGGCACCGATTCGATATACCGGGTAAGTGCGGTGGTGCCCGCGCAGATCACCTCGCAGGACCCCAATCACGCGGCATTCGAGTGTGCGCCGGGCACCCCCGAGCTCCACACGCACACGCCGGCGACGTGTCTCACCGACGACATGCAGTATTGTCACGCCGATGGCCCGCTCGCCTTCAGCTGCCAGCCGAGCCGGAGCGACTATAAGGAGCTGATCGAGCGCCATGACCAGTTCGCGGTGATCCAGTGTGATCGCCGGGCATTCCGGTTCTACTATCCCAGCGACTACGGCGCGCCCACGTCGAAGCCGCCCACGACCGTCTCGCCCCCGTAGGCCGGTTGGCATCTCACGAGGCGCCGGGCTCGTGGACCGCTGATTGCGTTGTGTGAGTACAGACGTTCCTCACAGCAGCGCAGGCGCGAGTGCAGCACACAAATCCGAGCACGATCCTGGTCATCGCCAAAGAGCCGCTGATCGAGACGCTCATGTGCTCCCTCGTCGACCTCTCGGGACATCGGGCAACGCAGCCTCGCGCGGACGAAACCGTCGCCGCCGCGATCGGGCGTGTGCGCCCTCAGCTGCTCCTCCTTGATTGCGAGCACGATTGCGCCTGCGAGCAGGATGCCTACGACGCAGCCGCGCAGGTGGGAGCCGAGGTATTGCTCTTCACTCCCGCGCGCACGAACGACGAGGTCGCCGACTTCGCGCGTGGGCGGGGTCTCCGCTCGATGGCGCTCCCGATTCGGCTGCGCGAGTTTTCCGAGACGCTGCAGACGTCGCTCGGTGCCGCCTGATCGCTCGGTACCGCATGATCGCGCTCGGTAACGCGGGCTCACGAACGCCCGCTAGCTTTCACTCGCTCACGAACGCAAAACGGGGAGAGCATTTCGCTCTCCCCGTTTTCGACCAGCAGCTGCTGTAGCGTTACGGCGTCTTCGCGGCGCGTGCGCTGTCGGCGCGCTGCGTTTCCTTCGTCGACGGAATGCCCATGCGGACACTGTCGATCGGCGAAACCTGGAGAGGACCGCGGTTGACGCGAACCGTGTCGACCGGGGCGGCCGTCGAGTCCATCTTCATCCCCGTCATGCTGGAGGAATCCTTCATCCCCGACATGCTCGCGGAATCGGTGGTCGTGGAGGTCGTGGTCTTCATGGCGCTGTCACCCTGCTGACTGTGCGTCGGCGTCGGCGCAGGAGCGCCCGTGCCGTACTGGTTGGTCGAGTCAGTGGTGGTGGTGGTCGTGGTGGTCGTCGCAGCTGGCATCGGCTCAGGAGCCGGTGCGGGCGCGGGCGCCGGCTCGGCGACAGGTGCCGGTGCCGGTGCGGGCGTCGTCGTGACGTCGCCGTTCGTGGCGGACGTGGACGTCCTGTGCGAGCCGTCCTTCGAAACACGGATATGCGTTCTCGTCTGGCCAAATACCACGGCCGGCGAGAGGGCAATCGCCGCGATCGCGATGAGTTTTATCTTCATAGAGCTCCCCCTGAATACGATATTGTGGACCTGGCCTACGGTGTTCGGCCTAAGTAGCGGAAACAGAAGCAAGGTGTGGACCGCTGCGATGACAATGTGCATTGTGCATGCCGGGCCGGACAGGACCTGGATCACACTCTTTTTACGTTGGAGAATCGAATGTCGGACAGCATGTCGCCACGCAGAACTTTTCTCGCTTCGCTCGCAACCGCCGCCGGTGCCACGTTTCTCTCCCCACTGCTCTCACGCACGGGCGTAGCGCGCGCCGCCCTGCTCGACGAAACATGGGATCTCGCCTGGCTCGACCATCTGGAGGGGAAGCATCGGCAGCTTTTTGAGGTCGGGAAAAAGATGGAAGACGTCCCCGGGCCGCTGCACGTCGTAGGAAATTATCTCGATTCTTGGAACGAAGCGTTTCACCTCGAATTCCCGCAGATCAATACGGTGGTCAGCATCGCGGGGGGCGGCTTCCCGATCAACGTAAACGACGCGGTCTGGGCGAAGTACAAGATCGGTGAGAAGTGGCAGATCAGCGATGGCTCCAAGCAGACACTAACCCACAACGTCTTCCTCGAGGCGCCGGCCTCAGACGCGAAGCGCGCGTCCGTGAAGGGGCTGCAGGCACGCGGCACGATTTTCTGCCAGTGCAACAAGGCGCTGCACGGAATCGCCCGCGAGTTCGCCGCAACGTCGAAAGATTCAGCGGACGCGATCTATCAGGAGCTCGTGGCCGGCTTGAATCCGGGGGTGAAGCTCGTTCCGTCCAACACGATGCTCGTCGGACTCGCGCAGGAACACGGATGTGCGTACGAGTCGGTCTGATCGCGACGAGTAGGAGCGCGCGGTGCTAGGCGTTCCCCTCCTTCGACCCCCGGATTTCGTAGCCGCATGCGACGCGTGCGGCGCATTGTTCGACCCCGGCGCAGGCGGCTACTGCGCGCAGTGCAGCCGGCTCCTCTGCGAGCGGCACTATCACGGCTCGCGATGGGAGAAGCTCTGGCGCGTGCTCACCCGGCGCACACTCTGTCGCGACTGCGCGCGTCAGAGCACGGCGCGCTAAGGCGGAATCGAGTCCGGCTTGATCCCCATCGGAGTCAGCTTCTTTCGATTCTCCTGAATCGTGTGCACGTAGCCGAGCGTTTCCTTGTAGCGCCAGCGGGGCACCTTGGGCGCGACGCTCTCGACGTTCGGCCACGCGCGCTCGTTGAGCTTCGATGCCTTCGCGACGCCCTGCGCGCGGAAGATCGTCCCCTCGCCCGCGTTGTAGCCGCCGAACATGAAGCGCCAGCGATCGTCGTCGGGCACGCTGTCCTTCCACAGCGTCCACATGTCGCGGTCGTGCATGATCCCCGCGGCGATGTTCCACTGCGGATCGTCGATCGCCGTCATCTCGGGGCGGTGCGACGTGATCTCACGATAGGTCGACGGCATGAGCTGCATGATGCCGCGCGCACCGACGTAGCTCTGCGCCGTTGGCGAGAGCCCGCTCTCCGCCATCCCCTGCGCCTTGAACAGCTTCCAGTCGAAGCCGATGCCGAAATAGCGCTTCGTGTATTTTTTGAAGTACGCGTCGTAGCGATCGGGCGGCGTGCGTTGCGCGTGGGCGCGCGTGGGGAAGAGCGGTGCGGCGAGGGCGATCAGCGCGGCGGCGAACGCCGTGCGACGCACGACGCTCAATTCAGCGCCCTACCCACGATGATCGCAATCGACAGGAAGAGCGCGGCGATGAAGATCGCCACCGCCACATTCCCCTTCTTCAACTCCTCGGCGAAATCGACGTCGGGAGTGAGCCGGTCGAACACGCGGTATGCCAGCCACATGAGCGCGACGCCGAGAGTGGCATAGAGGAAGTTGACGGCTATGATTGTCCAGTCCATGTCACCCGGGTTGTGCGCGGTGGGGGTGCGGGAAACCCTCCAAATGTCGAATATAGGGTTGGCAGGGTGAGCAGCAACGCTCGCCCCTTCGAAACAGGACGACCCGCGCGCGCGTAGGTAGCGGGGTACGACGCGAGCCAACAACGAGGATCTGATGCCCTTTCTACAACAACAAGCACAGCAGTCGGCAACCGACGCCAGCGTCAACGCGACAGATCTCGCCGCGCAGATACGGGCGCAGGTCAATCAGCAGTTGAAGCAGGCCGGGCTCAGCGATCAGGCGGCGAAGAGCGCCGCTGACGGTGCTGCACAGGGCGTTACGGGGGTGAAGATCTCGAAGAACGGGAAGACGATCACGATCCACACGCCGGGCGCCCCCGTGGCGCCAGTTGCGCCCGAGTCGCCAATCTCCATCAGCGAGGATGCCCAGGCTCCGACCTCCGGCACATCGATCCCGCCCAACATTCCTCTCGACATTCCGCCGCGTCTCCAAGACCTCGGCTTCGCACTGTTTCTCATGATCGCGGTCATCGCCATCGGCAAGCCGATCGTTCGCGTGATCGGCAACATCATCGAGCGCCGCGCGATCAAGCCCGGGCTTCCCACGGACTTCGGCGCGCGACTCGAGCGCATCGAGCAGGGGATCGAGTCCGTATCGATCGAAGTCGAGCGCATCTCCGAGTCGCAGCGCTACCTGCTCAAGGTGCAGCCGCCTACGCCAGACCGCATGGAGATTCCGCGGAGCGCCAGCTGACCGAGGGGCTCGACCAGTCGTACTACGACCGCTGGTATCGCCACCCGCGTCATCGCGTTTCCTCGGCGGCCGAGCGCGCGCGTGTGGCGCGCACCATCGTCTCGGTGGCGGAGCAGCTGCTCGAGCGACGTGTGCGCAACGCGCTCGATGTCGGCTGCGGCGAGGGGCTCTGGCGTACCGCACTCCGCGCCGTTCGCCCGTCTCTCCGTTATGTGGGCATCGATCCGAGCGCGTACGCCGCGAAGCGCTTCGGCGCGCGCCGCAACATCCGCCAGGGCGACATCACATCGCTCGACGCGCTCCGCATCCGCGGCCCCTTCGACATCATCATCTGCAACGACGTTTTGCACTACGTCGCCACGCCCGATCTCCGCGTCGGGACGCCAGCGCTCGCGAAACGGCTGCGCGGCGTCGCGTATCTCGGCCTATTCACGAGCGCCGATGACATCGAGGGCGACATGAAGACGTACATCAGACGTGCGCCGTCTTTCTACCGGCGTGAGTTTGCGCGCGCGGGACTTCGATCGGTCGGAATGCACTGCTGGATCCCCGCGGAGCTCGCGAAGGATCGCGCGGCGCTGGAGCTCAGCGGCGCTTGAGCTTCACGCCGCACGCGCTCAACAGGCGCGGCGGCTCCGGTGCGAACGGAAAGAGGTTGTGCGCGCGCATCGCGTGCCGCTTCACCAGGTCGCAGCGACCGCGTTCGGCGCCGATCGCCGCGATGCGCATCTGGATACGATAGCTCCCCGGATCCACGATCGATGCGCGATCGTACGCAGCGACGGTCGTTGCCGACGAGAACATCGCCATCGACGCGAGCTGCGTCGTCGAGCGAAGTGAGAGCAGGAGCGCGATCAGGATCGACCCGCCGACGATCGCGAGACCGCGCGCGGTGGCCGTCGACAGCGGGATCGACATGCGTATCGCGGTCGGAGGCGCGAGCGCGCCGAGCAGCGCCCAGACGAAGAGTGTCGGCGGCGCGAGGAGCAGCGACGCGTCGAAGGATCCGACCACGAACGTCGCCGCGAGCGTCGCCACGAGCGCGAGTGGCGGCAGAAATTCGTCGAGGTCGAGCGCGTTGCGCATCGCGCCGAAGGCCAGCACCGCGAGCCCCACCAGCGCGAGCGCGAACGCCAGCGTCGCCGGAATTCCCCGCTCCGCGATCATCGCGATCCAGTCGCTGCTCGGCCACGGATTCGACGTCATGCCATCGTCGTGGTCGATCGACGGATCGCCCTTCGCCGCGACCTTCGGATAGGCGACCGACCAGTTGCCGGGCCCGACGCCGAGCAGCGGATGCTCGATCGCGAGCTTGAGCGACGTGGCGTATTGCACGAGGCGACCGTGGCCGCTCCCCTCGCGGTAGTTCACGACGCCGGTGACGGTGTCGAGATACGGCGAATCGCTCTTCCAGTTGAGCGTGTTCGGAACGAGGATCGCGGTGGCGGCGCCGAGGGCGGCGAAGGCGGCGGCGAGCGGAATGCGTCGCGCGATACGCGGATCACGCCAGCGCCTCTGCGCGACCCAGATGCCGAGCGCGAGGATCATGATGCCGGCGATGATGGCGAGCATCGCGGCGCGGCTGCGCGAGAGCACGAGCGCGGCGGCGAGGATCGCGACGCCGGTACTCGACGCGAGCATCGAGAGTGCGCGGGGCGCGAGCACGAGGAGCAGCAGGAGCACCGGCGCGCCGATCGCCGCGAGATGCGCGACGAAGTTGCGGTTGCCGAAGGTGCCGCCGGGCGCGCGATTGAGCGAGAAGAAGTCGCTCGTGACACCGTACGTCTGCAGCAGCGACGTGACGGCGCCGAGGACGATCGCGACGGAGAGTGCCGCGAGGAGTTGCCGACGCCAGCCTGCTGCAGCGGTCGCGCGCGCGGCGCGAAAAAGGACGAGTCCGGAGAACGTGATGCCGAGCGCGCGCGCCGCTGCCCAGTGGTTGTCCGCGAGTGTCGCGGAGACGAGGCAGAGCGCGAGGTAGAGTCCGAGCAGCGTGTCGACGCGCGTGAGCTCGAGGCGGCGCGCCCCCTGCACGCACGCGATGATCGCGGCGAGCGCCGTGACGTGGAGCGCGAGCTCCTTGGGCACGAAATACCGATCGAGCTCGAACAACCGGTAGGTCGTAGCGGCCAGCACGATCGCGATCACGCCGACCTGCAGCACCCTCAGCGCACCTCTGCCGGTACCGGTTTCAGGCATGGCCCAAGATAAGCGGGCGACCGCTCTGGAAAATCATTCGGCTGCCGTCTAGCCTACGAGCATGACACCCTGGGTC
>JBDTJH010000053.1:0-2798 GCA_039935955.1 Gemmatimonadaceae bacterium | reverse complement strand
ATCGTCTGCTGCGCCGCGGCGAAGCATGCCACCACCTCACTCACATCGCGTTCGCGCACGGTCTCATCGAGTGCGACGACGATCCGCTCGCGCCCGAGCGCGCGCAGATTGATGCGCCGCGACGCCGCCTCGTCGAGAATCTGACGCTGTCGCGCCGCGCCGACGATCACGCACACGGTGTCGAAGAAGTGATCGTACTCGAGTGTGCATCCCATGGAGCGTAGCCCGCGCGCGAGTTGTACGGCGCGCCGATGCACGCGCGTCGCGATCGCAAGAATCCCCTCGGGCCCGTGATACACCGCGTACATCGACGCCATCACGGCGAGCAGCACCTGCGCCGTGCACACGTTGCTCGTCGCCTTGTCGCGACGGATGTGCTGCTCCCGCGTTTGCAGCGCCATGCGCAGCGCTGGATTCCCCGCCGCATCGCGCGAGACACCGATGATCCGCCCCGGGAGATGTCGCTTGAAATCATCTTTCGTCGCGTAGAAGGCCGCGTGCGGCCCGCCGTATCCGAGCGGCACACCGAAGCGCTGCGAGTTCCCCACCGCGACGTCCGCTCCCCACTCGCCCGGCGGCTTCAAAAGCGCGAGCGCGAGCAGATCCGTCGCGACCGTCACCATCGCTCCCGCCTCGTGCGCGCGTGCACACAGTCCCTCGTAGTCGCGCACCACGCCGTCCGTCGCCGGATACTGCACCAGGCACCCCGCGACCCCTTCGCCGAACTGGAAATTCTCCGGATCGTCGACGCGCACTTCGATCCCGCGCGCCACCGCTCGCGTCACCACCACCGCGATCGTCTGCGGATGGCATGCGCGATCGACGAGATAAACCGGCGCGCCATCCCCCGTATGCTTGACGATTGCCAGCGTCATCGCCATCGCCTCGGCCGCCGCTGTCCCCTCGTCGAGCAGCGACGCGTTGGCAACGGAGAAGCCGGTGAGGTCGCACACCATCGTCTGGAAGTTGAGCAGCGCCTCGAGACGCCCCTGCGCGACCTCGGCCTGATACGGCGTGTACGCCGTGTACCAGCCCGGATTCTCGAGGATGTTCCGCTTGATCACCGCAGGCACATCGCAGTTGCTGTAGCCGAGCCCGAGATACGAGCGAAAAACCTCGTTCTGATCGGTGAGCTCGCGCATCGTGGCGATCACCGCGTTCTCGCCGCGCCCCGGCGGGAGCGCGAGCGGTCGGCGCATCCGCACCGAGTCGGGAACTACCGCATCGATGAACGAGTCGAGCGAGTGATAGCCGAGCACCTCGAGCATCGACGCGACGTCATCACCGCGGGGGCCGACGTGCCGCGCCGCGAATTCATTTGGGGCAGCCATGCAACTCGACTGTTTAAAGGCCCGCGATGAGGTCGCGGTAGCCTGCCGCATCTTTGAGCGCCGCGGTCTCACCGGCGTCGCTCATCTCGATCTCGATCAGCCAGCCATCGCCGTACGGCGATGCCGTCACGAGCTCGGGCTCCTTCGCCACGCGCTCGTTGATCGCCACTACCGTTCCGGAGACGGGGGAAAAGAGCTCGCTCACAGACTTCACCGCCTCGATCACGCCGAATGACGTCCCGGCGGTGACGGTGCTCCCGACCTTCGGCAGCTCCACGAACACGATGTCGCCGATATGCTCGGCCGCATAGCCCGTAATGCCCACCTTTGCGGTCGTTCCATTCGTCGCGAGCCATTCGTGCTCGCTCGAATATTTCAGATTGTCGGGAATGTCCACGTGGATTTCGTCGCTCCTCAAGTCGATCGTTTGTAGAACGGCATCGGCACCACCTCGGCGCTCGCGCGCTGATCGCGAATACCCACCTCGAGCGCGCCCCCAACCGCAGCGCGATCGATGGGCACGAAGCCCATGGCGATGGCATACCCGAGCGTTGGCGACGCCGTTCCGCTCGTTATCGCGCCACTCGCGTCCGCCGCGGCGGGAAGATAAACGGGGTACCCGATGCGTGCGATGCCGCGTCCGCTGAGTTTGAGACCAACGAGCGCCTTCCGCGGGTTGTCGCGTGCGCGCTCGAGGGCCGCGCGCCCCACGAAGTCCCCTGGCTTCGCAAACGAGACAAGCCGGCCGAGCCCGGCTTCGAAGGGCGTCGTGTCGCGACCGAGCTCCTGCCCGTAGAGGGGCATTCCGGCTTCGAGCCGCAACGTGTCGCGTGCGCCGAGCCCCGCCGGCACGAGCCCGCGCGCCGCGCCGGCCTCGAGAAGCGCGTCCCACACGCGTAGCGCGTCGTCCCAAGCCACGAAGAGCTCGAATCCATCTTCGCCCGTGTATCCCGTACGCGCGAGAATTGCCGGCACGCCGCACGCCGTCGTTTCGGTGCCCGAGTAGTACTTGATCGTCGTCAGATCCACGCCGACGAACGGCTGCAGGATCTCCGCCGCGCGCGGCCCCTGGATCGCGACGAGCGATGTGCGCAGCGACGCATCATCGAGCAGCGCATCGAAGTTCGCGAAGCGCTCCTTCAGCGCCGCCGCCACCGTCGCCGCATTCGACGCGTTCGGCACGACCATGTAGCGCGCGTCGCCGAGCCGGTAAACGATGAGATCGTCGAGGATGCCGCCATCGGCGGCGACGATCATCGAATAGTGCGCGCGCCCGACGGCGAGCTTTCCCGGCGCCGTCACCAGCGCGTAGTCGAGCGCCGCCGCCGCATCGGGACCGGTGACGAAGATCTCGCCCATGTGCGACAGGTCGAACAACCCCGCGGCGGCGCGCACGGCGTTGTGCTCCTCGACCAATCCCTTGTACTGCACCGGCATGTCCCACCCTGCAAATGGAATCATCCGCGC
>JBDTJH010000052.1:0-3763 GCA_039935955.1 Gemmatimonadaceae bacterium | reverse complement strand
GCGAAGCGGAGCGGCGTCTGGTAGCGCGCCTGGTAATGCCAGTTCACCGCGATCGATGTCACCCATCCGATGAAGACGCCGACGCCGCTCCCGATCACCGAGACGAACGCGGCCTCGAGCACGACGGTAAGCATCACCGAGCGCCGCGAGATGCCGAGGAGGCGCAGCGCGGCGACATCGCGGCGGCGCTCGTCGACCTTGAGCAGGAGGATGCAGAGGAGAAAGACTGCGCTCGCGACGATCGTGATCACGCCGATCGCGCGATGAAAGCGGCTGACGACGGCGAAGGTCTCCGACGTCTCGACGGCGATATCGCGCGAGCGGTACGCGCGAAAGCCGAAGGCGGCGTCGTTGATGGCGCGCACCGCCGAATCGGCGGCGGGATCGCCGTGCGTGCCGACGGCGAAGCGGTCGACGCGATCGCCGTAGCCGATGAGGCGCTGAAGCTGGTCGAGATGGAGGTGCACGCGATAGTCGCTGCGGGCGATCTCGCTCGGGTCGGCGCGCCGGCCGATGATCGCGGCGACGATCACCGAGTCGCCATCTGTTCCGGGCGCTGCCGAGACGACGACGGTGTCGCCGATGCGGACGTGCGCGTCGGCGGCGAGGCGCTGATCGATCGTGATCGTTCGGAGCTGGAGCGCGAGGAGCAGTGCAACCATGAATGGAAGCTAATCGTCGGTAGAAGAGATCATCGTCACGAATGGCGCGCCTTGCGCCCCTAGTCCATCTTCACGGTCCATGCCGACACACGTCCTGATCGACACCGATCCCGGAATCGACGACGCCGTGGCGCTCGCATTCGCGGCCAAGCTCACAGCGCTGCGCGTCGTCGCGATCACGACTGTTCACGGAAACACCGACGTCGAGCGCGCCACTCGGAACGCGCGCCTGGTGTCGGGGATCGCGGGGCTCGAGGTGCCCGTGATCCCGGGAGCCGCCGCTCCACTGGTACGCGAGGCGCACGCCGCGCGCGCGACGCATGGGGCCGAGGGACTCGGCTACGCGATCCCGGCCCAGGTTGCGGAGCACGAGAACGATGGCGCGGCCGAGGCGATCATCGCGCAGGTGCGGGGGCATCACAAGCTGACGATCTGTTGCATCGGTCCGCTCACGAATCTCGCGACGGCGATCGCCTTCGCGCCGGACATCGCGGACGCGATGGGGCCCGTCTTCGTGATGGGCGGCGCGCTCGGCGTACCGGGGACGCAGACGGAGACGAGCGAGTTCAACTGGTGGACCGACCCCGAGGCCGCGGACTTCGTCCTTCACGCGCACCTCGATCTGCGTCTCGTTCCGCTTGACGTCACGAGGCGGATAGCGATTCCCGGAAGCGCGGTGCGGATCCTGATGGAGAGAGGGAGGAAGGATCAGGAGGCGCGCTTCTGGGCGGATGCGCTTCGCTTCTACGCCGACTTTCACAAGGAATACGAGCACTTCGACGGCTGCATCGTGAACGACGCGCTGGCGATCGCGCTCGTGGCCGACCCGTCGCTTGCGACGTGGGAGGAGACGCGGCTCGATGTCTCGCTCTCCGACGATGATCGACGCGGCGCCGTGCGACGCTCGGCCGCCGGCGGGCGCGCGAGTGTGGCGGTGAGCGTGCATGCGCATCGCGTGCTCGACATGCTCGAGCAGAGTCTTTTCGCGCGATGGCTCCCCGCGGGCTCGCTCGCGCCGGGCGCGGCGGACGCGGACCGGTGGCTCGCGGCAGCAGCATTGAGGGCCACGAGCGAATGAGCAAAGCCGCACCCGTCGCCATCATCGGCGCGGGGGAGATCGGAAGCGGATGGGCTGCGCTATTCGCGAGTTACGGGGCCGAGGTGCGGATCGTGGATCCCGATCCGCGCGCGCTCGATCGCGCGAGGGATGCACTCGCGTGCGCGCGGACGCTGCGGAAGGGCGCGGAGAGTGGACGCATTCTGCGCTCGGCGAATGCGGCCGACGCGGTGCGCGGCGCCGTGTGGGTGCAGGAGTCGGTGCCCGAGGGACTCGTGCTCAAGCGCACGGTGATGGCGTCGCTCGAGGGCGTGTTGCCGGCGGATGCGATCGTCGCGAGCTCGACGTCGACGCTCGGCGCGACGGTGCTCGGCGAGGGACGATCGTTCGCCAGCAGACTGTTGGTGGCGCATCCGCTGTATCCCGTGTACGCGGTGCCGGTGATCGAACTGTGCGGCGGTCGCGAGACGACGCAGGCGACGATCGCGCGTGCGGCGGAGACGCTGCGGCTTGCGGGTCGCGAACCAATCGTCGTGCATCGCGAGCTGCCGGGGCTGGTAGCGAATCGGTTGACCGCTGCTCTGCTGCGCGAGGCGCTCGACTTGGTCGCGCAGGGAGCGATCGGCGTGCGCGATCTCGACCATCTCGTGTCGCGCGGAATCGCGACGGGGTGGGCGACGCGCGGGCCGCTGGCGACGGAGCTCGCGGGGAGCGGCGCGTCGACGCTTGACGAATTTTTGAAGGACTCGGAGGGGCCGATGGCGGCGTTGCTCGCGTCGCTGGCGGACTGGCGGACGATGCCGCCGTGGGGGCGCGAGGCGCTGAGGCGCGCGACGCAGGGTGCGACCGCGATGCCGGGGGAGTGCGAGTGGGCGATGGAGATTGCGAGGGTGTTGCGGGCGGGGGAGCGGGAGGCGAACTAGGTGCTGTTTGGTAGTCGCGTTCGCTAGTCGGAGCGCAGTGCTTCACTCGGATCGATTGCGGAGGCGCGCCTCGCGGGCAACCAGCTCGCCAACGCCGCAACCGGTAACAGAATTGTGGCCGCGCCGAACAGCACGATGGGATCGCTCGAGCTGACCTCGAACAGCAGCGAGCGCACGATGCGCATCGTTGCCACTGCGATCAGAATTCCCGCACCAGCGCCGAATGCGGCGAGCTTCACCGACTGACCGGCCACGATCCGGCGCACCTGCTCCATTCGTGCTCCTAGCGCCATTCGGATTCCAATTTCCGTGCGGCGCTGGGCTACCGTGTAGGAAATGACGCCATAAAGCCCGATCGCACTGAGCGTGAGCGCGAGTGCGGCCGCGATGGCGAGAAGCAGCGTGGTGAAAGATGTGTGTGCCATCGATTTCGCGACCACTTCGTCCATCTGCCGGACGTCCTCAACCGGCACCCTCGAATCCAATTCGCCGACAGCGTGGCGAATCGCTCGGGTGAGCAAGGGGAGATTATCCGCGCGCGAACGAACTACGAAACTGAGATAGTTTCCGCCCAGGTCCGTCGTGCTCGATGCGTTCGCTGTAGCTGGAGCGGCAATGGGAAAATACGCGGCCTCAATCGGTGGATATTGTAACCCGTCTGCACGCACATCTGCAGCGATTCCTGAGACGTGAAACAACAAACGGCGCCGATCCTGGAGGACAAGTGTGTGACCGATTGCACTTTCACCCGGCCACAGGCGGGTCGCTAGCGCTCGACTCACGACCATGGTTCCGGCCCCTGTTTCGTTCTCTGCCCAGCCGGGCGCTTGACCCTCGACAGCAATGCGCATCGTCGCGAAATAGCCTGGCGCAACAGTGATCACCGGAACGCATCTGGAGTGAAGTGATGAATCCAATCGTGAATCTTCGGCGACGACGCTCGTGCATCCCAGATCGCCAGTGAATGGGAGCGAGGATACCGCGCCCGAGCTCGTGACGCCCGGCATCAGCGCTGTTCTTCGAACAAGCGATCGCCAAAACGAGAGAATCTGTGCGTCATTCTCATAGCGGTCGGGCGGCAGCACGATCGTCATCGAGAGCACGCCGTGCGGATCAATTCC
>JBDTJH010000051.1:0-24819 GCA_039935955.1 Gemmatimonadaceae bacterium | reverse complement strand
AGCCGAGTTGGAAGCGTGGCTCTCGAGGCTTCGCGCGCTTTCTTTCTCTCCGCTGGCGCTCGAGCTGCTCAATGCGCCGCTCGCCGCCGCCCTCGGCCTCGAGCGCAGCGCGATCCTCCTCGCGAGGCTCGGCGGCAATGACGACTCGGTACGCGCACAGCGGCAGCTCCTCGGCGCCTTCGGCGACGAGACGCCCGCACTTGACTCCGTGTGGAGCGCACTCGGGGAGATCGAGCCCGCCGGCTCCGCCGTAGTGCGCGTATCCGCGCCGCCGTCGCGGCTGCACGCGCTCTGGAGCCGCCTCGCGAGCGACGAGGGCGCATCGCTCGCCCACGCGACCGTCGGGCGCGGCATCGTGCGCTGCCTCCGCGCGACAACGAGTACCGCGCCGGTAGCCGAGTGGCTCGCGCGAATCGCGCGCTGCGAGGGGACGCACATCTTCGAGCGCCTTCCCGCGGATTCGTGGAGCGAGATCCCCTCGAAAGTTCACGACCCGCTCTCGCGCGCCGTCCGCCATGCCTTCGATCCCGCACGCATTCTGAATCGTGGTATCCTCGGAGAGCACGCGTGAGCGAGCCGCTCACAGTGCTCGACGCGCCCGCCTGCGCGATTCCCGGCACTCCGCTCGCCGATGCGCGCGCCGGAATCTCGGCGTGCGTCCACTGCGGATTCTGCCTCCAGGCGTGCCCGACCTACCTCGCACTCGGCGACGAGAACGACTCGCCGCGCGGTCGCATCTATCTCATGCGCGCGCTCGTCGAAGGCGAGCTCGCCCTCGACGACGAGTCGGTGCACACGCACATCGACCGCTGCCTTGGCTGCCGCGCGTGCGAGACCGCGTGTCCGTCCGGCGTGCCGTACGGCGCGCTCCTCGAGGCGACGCGCGCGACGATCGCCGGGGTGAAGAAGCCGCCGTTGCGCGCGCGGCTGATTCTCGCGCTGTTTGCGCAGCGCGGGCTCATGCGAATCGCGGTCGGCGGTGCGCGGCTACTCCGCGCGACCGGGCTTCCGCGCGCACTCGCGAAGCTCCCCGGCGACCTCGGCTTCGCGTTCGCGATGCTGGCATCCAGCGAGTCACCGCTGCCACGCGCCGCCTATCGCCCAACGGGCGACGGGAGCCGCGGCACCTTCGCACTCCTCCGCGGCTGCGTCATGGAGGGACTGTTCACCGCGGCCAACCGCGCTACCGAGCGCACCCTCGTCGCCAACGACTACCGCGCCGTCGAGGCGCCCGATCAGCACTGCTGCGGCGCGCTCCACGCGCACGCCGGCGATCTCGACACCGCGCGTACCCTCGCGCGCAAGAACATCGCGGCGTTCGAGCAGTCGGGTGCCGAGTATGTGGTGACGAACGCGGCGGGATGCGGCGCGCTGCTCAAGGAGTACGATCATCTCCTCGCGGCCGACGATCGGTGGGCCGCGCGCGCTGCAAGCTTCGTCGAGCGCGTGCGTGACGTGAGTGAGCTGCTCGCGGCCGCGGGCCCGCGCATCGGCGCGCCCCTCTCGTATCGCGTCACCTACGACGCGCCCTGTCACCTGCAGCACGCGCAGCGCGTGACCGCCGCGCCACTGGCCGTGCTCGACGCGATTCCGGGTCTGGAGCGCGTCGCGCTCGTCGACTCCGACCAGTGCTGCGGGAGCGCCGGCATCTACAATCTGCTCGAGCCCGCACTCTCCGCTGCCGTTCTCGCGCCGAAGATCGCGCACATCGAGCTCACTGGGGCGTCGCTCGTGGCCACCGGCAACCCCGGATGCCTGATGCAGATCGGCGCCGGGATGCGTCGCGCGGGGCTCACTGCGCGCACGGTGCACCCGGTGGAGCTCCTCGATGCGTCGTACGCCACCGTAGGGCCCGAGGCGTAGCGCTCTTCGGACGTTCCGTTATAACCTTTCGACATGATCGGTTCGCTGTTCTTCGAGGTCGAGGGCGTGCTGGCGAGTACCGCGGCGCTCCGGCGCGCGGCGCTGCTTCGCGCTCTGACGGATGAAGGGTTGGCGAGCGGAGACTCGCCGGACGAGGCGGCGGATATCGCCGACGATTCCGCGCGCGATACGCGCGATGCCGTTCGCCACGCGCTTCGCGGCCACGCGATCGCGAGCGACGAGACGACGCTCACGCTCATCGCGCTCCGCGCAGACCGCCACTTCGCATCGCTCGTGCAGGGTGGCGTCTCCCTCGCGCCCGGTGCCCGCGAGCTGCTCGAGCTCGCCGCCTCGCGCTGTCGCCTCGCGATCGTCACTGGGCTCACGCGCGCGAGCGTCGACGCCGTGCTCTCGCTCGCGGAGCTCGACGGCGCGATCGAGGTCATCATCGCCGCCGAGGATGTCGGCGCGCCGAAGCCCGCACCGGACGGCTATCGCAAGGCGCTCGAGCGGATGAACCGGAAGCGGGCGCTCGACATCACGACTGCCATCGCCCTCGAATGCGGATCCGCCGGCGCGCGCGCCGCGCACGGCGCCGGCCTTCGCTGCGCGGTCATCGCTCCAGGTCGCGAGACGAGCATCGCCTGCGCGGACGCGACGCTCGAGTCCCTCGTCGGCGAAACCCCCGCGACGCTCGGCGCGATGCTCTCGATCAGAGCGATCGGTTGACCGCGGGCCCGATCATCTCCGGCGAGTTTCCCGCCGTCGGCGTCGTCGCCGGACACTCGGTGACGTTGCACTACGGAAACATCGCCGCCGAATATGCCGCGCTCGCCGATGGTGCCATGCTCACCGACCGCAGCGCGCGCGGCCGCATGCGTCTCGATGGCCCGAAGGCGGCCGAGATGCTCACGGGACTCGTGACGAACGATGTGCTTGCGCTCCTGCCCGGGCATGGCCAGTACGCCGCGGCGCTGAGTCCGAAGGGCCGCATCGTTGCCGACGTGCGGATCTTCTCGCGCACCGACCATCTCCTCGTCGACGTCCCGCCGCGTGCGCGCGCCGGTTTTGATGCGCTCATTCGCAAATATCTCAACCCGCGCGTCGTCCCCTACGTCGACATCGCGACGGAGATGCGCCAGCTCGTCATCGCCGGCGTCGCCGCGCGCTCGATACTCGGCCCCGCCGCTGGCCTCACACGCGAGACGCTCGCGGGACTCGCATCATACTCGCACGTCGACGCCGAGATCGGCGGGCGCCCCGTGATGATCGCGCGCATTCCCGATCTCGAGGCGGAGGGCTTCGAGCTCTTCTTTCCCGCAGGTGAATTCGGCACGGTCTGGCAGCGACTCATCGCGGGCGGCGCGACGCCGGGCGGACTGTTCGCGTGGGAGATCGCGCGCATCGAGAACGGCCGCCCTGAGTGGGGCATCGACATCGACGAGACGACGATCCCGCAGGAGGCGAATCACGACGAGCTGCATGCGATCTCGTACACGAAGGGATGCTACACGGGGCAGGAAGTCGTCGCGCGCATCCATTTCCGCGGCCACGTCAATCGCCACCTGCGCGGCCTCCTCCTCGGTCACAGCGAGCCGCCACCGGAGCGCGCGTACATTCTCTCGCTCGAGGGGAAGCAGGTCGGCGACGTGCGCTCGAGCGCGCTCTCGCCGCGGCTCGGCGCCATCGCGCTCGCGATGGTCCGGCGCGAAGTCGAGATGGGAAGCACGGTCGTCGTGGAGAACGAGCGAGGCACCACGCAGGGACAGGTCGTGCCCCTGCCCTTCATACAGGAGTGAGTCGCGCGCTCGTCACTGGCGCCACGGGGCTCGTCGGATCGTACATCGTAGCGCGGCTCATCGCGGATGGCTGGGACGTGCGCGCGCTGGTACGCGATCCGGGCGCCGCGAGCTGGCTCGCGGATGAAGGCGCCGAGCTCGCGCACGGTGAGCTTGGCGACTCGGCGTCGCTTCGCGCCGCGATGTCCGGATGCGACACGGTCTTCCACTGCGCAGCACTCATCGCCGCGAGCGGTGACTGGTCGAGCTTCCAGCGCGCGAACATCGGAGGCACGCGCGCGGTCGTGGAGGCCGCGTCATCCGCTGGCGCACGCCTCGTCCACACGAGCAGCGTCGCGGTGTATGGCAGCGCGGCACGCTATCGCGCTGCGTCTACGGACGAGGAGACGCCGCTGGCCCCGCTCTCCGAGCACGCATACTACGCGCGATCGAAGCGCGAGGCCGAGCAGATCGTGCTCGACGCACACGCCACCGGCGAGCTGTGGGCGACCGCGATCCGTCCGCCGATGATCTATGGCAAGCGCGATCGGCAGCTCGTGCCGAGATTCGCGCGCATGATGCGCACGGGGTTCTTCCCGCTGTTCGGAGGCGGTCGCTCGATATTCTCTCTCGTTCACGCATCAGCAGTCGCCGACGGCGCCGTACGCGCCGCCGCGATCGATGCCGCAGGAGGCCGCGCCTACAACCTCGCGAACGACTTCCCCGTCACGGTCGCCGACTTCGTCCAGCTCGGCGCGAACGGACTCGAGCGGCGCGTGCGCGGCGTCTCGATCCCGATACCGCTGGCGCGCGCGACCTTCTCGATGCTCGGCGCGGCGGCCGGGTTCGCGAAGCAGGAGGCGATGGCCGAGCAGCTCCCGGGAACCGTCGACACGTTCAGTCGCGACAATCCATTCTCATCGGAGCGCGCACGCGGCGAGCTCGGATGGACTCCGACGGTGCGCCCCGAGGTTGGAATCCCCGAGGCGTTCGCGTGGTGGCGCGTCAACCGAACGTGAACACGCAGCCCTGCGCGCCCGGATCGAGAAACTCGATCTCGACGGTCCGGTCCACTATCCGCGCTTGAAGCCGATGTAGCTCTCGGGCGAGCGTCCGTCCTTCCAGTCACGGGCGCCTCGATCCCGCAAGAACACAAGCCATTAACATTTGAGAGACGGACACCAACGGAAGGAACGGTTGGCGCGCGCCCGCCGGTCCATCCCAACGTGTCACGGAGTTTCTCTCGATGCCCCTTTCGACTTTCACTCCGGCGCGATGACCGATCCCAGGCAGACCGAACGTGTCGCACTGAAAGAGTGGGCGGTGTTGGTCGACGCGATGGGCCGCGGCGATCTCATCGCCATGATTCGCAAGGGCGGCATCCGCGAGCACCGCGCGGGATTCGACGTGCGCCACGAGCGCTTTCTTCTCTATCCGACGTTCTTTCACGAGAAGCTCCACGAGCTCGATGCGCGCTTCCACTCGACGCTCGATGCGTCGCACGCCGCGCGTCCCCCGGAGGAGATGATCCAGTTGCGCTACGTCGCAATCGTCGCGGCGGTGTGGCTCGTGACGGATCTCGAGCGCCTGCGCGCTATCGACTCTGAGCACGGTCTCACGTGGGGAGCGGTCGAGTCGCGCTTCCGCTATCGCGATGACCCGCGCGTGCACGTCGTCGCGGCGCGCATCGCCAAGCTCCCCGACGTGGTCACCATCGCCGAGGTGCGCCGCTACACAGGCTGCGTCTCGTGGGTAAAGCTCGACGACGACGTCGACGTGAGCGACGCGACCGCCGTCATCGATGATGCGTCCTTCACGCGTCGCCTCGGCGCACTCGACAGCGCGCTCGGGGCTCCGTAGTAGAACTGGGCCGTTAGCTGCGCATGAAGTGGCAGGTATAGCCGCCCGGATTCTTCTTCAGATAGTCCTGGTGATAGCCCTCCGCGCTGTACCACTTCGAGGCCGACTCGATGCTCGTCGTGATCGGACGCTTCCACTTCCCCGCCGCATCGATGCGCGCAATCACCTGCTCCGCCGTCGCCTTCTGCTCCGGCGACTGCGGAAAGATCGCCGAGCGATACTGCGTGCCGACGTCGTTCCCCTGGCGATTGAGCGTGGTCGGATCGTGCAGCTTGAAAAACCACTCCTCGAGCAGCTTCTCATAACTCAGAATCGACGGGTCGAACGTCACCCGAATCGCCTCGGCGTGCCCCGACTTGCTGTCGTGCGTGTCGTCGTATTTCGGGTTCTCCAGCCATCCGCCCGTGTATCCGACGTCGGTGTCGATGATCCCCGGCACCTTGCGTAGAATGTCTTCGACGCCCCAGAAGCAGCCGCCTGCGAAAATAGCCACTTCCGTCTTCCGATCACCGGCAATCGTCGCGGTGGTCGATGTGTCCTGCTCGTTCATATCTGGTTCTCCGTTCGCAAGTATCGAATAAGGGGCGCGCGGCGGCCTCAGCGGCGCGCCAAAGCCACTCCTTATACAACGCAAAATGCGGCGTCGAAGGTCCCGCAAAAGCGCCGTTCCGGAGAGCTAGTTTGTTCCCCGCCGCAGCGCCGAGTCCAGCGCGGCGAGACCGGTATCCGTCGGCGCGGCGACGCGGGCGCGGGCGAGCGCAATTCGCGCTCCGGCGCTATCCCCGCGGTCGAGCGAGATTCTCGCCTGAAGCGCGAATTGCGCCGCCGGCGGCATCTCGCCCGACGCGGCCGCGCTGTCGAGCTCGCGTTGCGCATCCACATCGCGATGCGAGGCAAGCAGCGCCATCGCATACGCGTAGCGCAGCCCGGGATCGCCACCATCCTCCGCGACCGCGCGCGCATACACCGCGCTCACGGAATCCGTTCGTCCGAGCTTCTCGTACGCGCGCGCGAGCAACACGTACCGAAGTGAGCCGGCGGGATCCGGCCCGCGAACGCCGTTCTGAAAGCCGTCGATCGCGACGATCACCGAGTCCGCACCGCGCCGGTCGAGCAGCGCGTCGAGAAACGCGAGTCGCGCCGGCTGCGAGTGCGGATGCGCCTCCGTGGTCGCGCGCAGAACCATCAGCGCCTCCTCACCGCGATCCGACATGCGCAGATGCTGCGCCAGCTCGAGCGCGAGCGTCTCGCCTTCAGGGTAGCGACGATATGCATCGCCGAGCAGCGAGAGGCCCCGCGCATTGTCGCCGTGCCGCCCGACCGATCGTGCGAGCTGCCAGTACGGGTAGAATGCATCGGGATCGTAGTCGATGCCGCTCTGAAAAAGCCGCTCCTCACTCGACCACACGGGTACGCGCTTTCTCGTCTCGACGAGCCCGCTGGCAACCACCACCAGCGCGAGCGCAGCCGCGACCAGCTGCGTACCCATCTGCAGCCGCTCGATGCGCGCGAGCCCCCACCCCGCGACCATCACGATCCCCACCGACGAAAAAAAGAGCGTTCGCTCGGCGAGCAGCTGTCCCGTCGGCACGAGGATGTTCGACGCGGCGAGATACCCGAGCGCCGCCCATCCGATCGCGACGAATGGACGCCGGTCGCCGCGGCGCGCGAGCGCGACCGACGCAAGGATGACGATCGCAAGCGCGACGATGGATACCACCGCCATCCTGTTCATCACGTGATGCGGAATCACCGTCGTCGGCCCGTAGTGCATCGAGAGTCGCGTAGGCGCCACGAGCAGCTGCGCGATGAGCGGCCACGCACCCGTCATCGTCCACCATCGCTGCACGAGCGTTTCGCCATCGAGCCCCACCGCGAGCGCCGTCGCGGGTGGCGAGAATCCGCCGAGTACTGCGCGCCGCGCCGCCAGCATCACGAGCAGAACGATCACGTACGCCGTCCACACACGCCACCCGCGCACGAGGATGGCACGTGCGCGAATCGGTGCCTCGCTCGTATCCCGCCACCCCCACACCACGAGCGCGACGAGCGCCGGCACTGTCGCCGCAGACTCCTTCGCGCCGACCGCCACCGCGAAGAGCAGCGCGCTTGCGATTGCCGGCTTCCACGCGATGGTACCGTCGCCGTCGTCGAACGCGCGCACGATCGCCAGCACGCACGCGATGCTCGCGAGCGCGGCCACGATCTCGGCCGACCCCGCGATATTCGCCACCGACTCGACGTGCAGCGGATGCGCGGCGAACAGCAGCGCGCCGAGAAACGCGGCGCGCGACGACAGTGCGCGCGCGAGCACCCACATGACGGCGAGGGCGCACGCGGCGTACAGCAGTACGGCGTACAGATGAAAGAGCCACGGCGCGCCGCCGCTCACGTTCCAGAGCAGCGCATACATGAATTGCACGACGGGACGGAAGAGCCCCGCCCGTCCCCAGGCCGCCGGCCAGTACGCCACGTGCCACGCGGTGAGCATTCCTGCGGGGTCGTGCAGCGCCGGATTGTCGGCGATGATCGGCCCGTCGTCGTACACGAAGCCGTAGCCGATCGTCGCCAGATACGGAGCGACCGCCACCAGCGCGACGATCAGCATCGCGAGTGGAGTCGGTCGCGTGCCGCGCACCTCGTGATGCGCGCTCTGGTCTGGTGGTGGCAATGCGGCCGGTGGCAGGGAAAGGTCGAGGCGCTATCAGGAGAAAGACTGGCCACCTCGTTCGCCCGCAACTCACGGCTGCGCCCCTGCATATGACGAGTGCCCGGCGATTTCTCGCCGGGCACTCCTTTCTACCACCATCAGCGCGACTAACGCGGCGGCGAAGTCCTTCTCTTTAGCGTGTCACCGTGCGTCATGACCGGGGATCCCGACGTCGGCGACAGCTTGTCCGCCTTCGGTCCGAGCGTGGAGTGGCCATCCGCGTTGGTCATACCCGATTGCGTCTGATTCTGCACTTTCGATGGGTTGCTCGTGCCGGTGCCATGTGCGCCACCGGATGAATCGCCGCCCATCACGCCACCCGTCTTGTTGTCAGGCTTCGGCGTCATCGCGCCCCCGGCCATCGCGCCACCGCTCATGCTCGAGCTGTCCATCTTCCCCGACGCCGCTCCGCCCATCGCGGAACCGCCCATGCTGCCAGAGCTCGACCCATTCATCATCGCCCCGCCCGTGCTGTCCATCCTCGTTGTAGTGCTCGTCGTCACAGTCGTCGAATCGGTCGACATGCCCTTGTCGCCCTTGCTACACGCGGCGATCGCCACGACTGCCGCCACCATTGCAATGCGCTTCATGAATCTCCTCCGTCCGAGTAAATAAATCCGTGAGCGCTGCGCGACATCCACGCGACAAGCCACTCGTGTGCTCCCGCGGTCCACGACGGCAATAAGCGGACCCCAAACCCCGGGCGCCGCATGCGAAAAAGGCGCAACCCGCGAAGGTTGCGCCCTTGTAATCCGAAGGAAGTGGCCAGTTACGGCTTCTTCATCCCCTTCATCGACGTGTCCTTCTTCATCATCGTATCGGTCTTCGTCATCGTCGAGGTCGTGGTGGTCGTCGACATCATCGCGCTGTCATGCTTCGTGGTGTCCATCATGGCAGGCGCGGGGCTCATGGCAGGGGCGACGACAACTGCGGTGTCGGCAGCGGCCGCATCATTCTTCTTACAAGCAGCAATCGCGAGAACAGCAACAACGACGGCAAGGCGCTTCATCGAAACTCTCCTTTTGGAGGGCGGTATAGGGTCGACTCTTCGTCCGAGCACGAGCGTTGTTGCTATGCCAGGAGCGAGCGGCGGTTAATTTGCCTCCAGAAGATACGCTGTCAAGCCTCGCTCCGCCATGTAGATAGCGCACATTCTAACGTGTCCCGTCATCGCTGTCATGCGGTTCACATCGCCGCTCTGCCGCGGTTCCAGCGACGCCGACAGGCACATCGTCGTAACGTATTTATCCGCAACGGCTTAGGCATTACATCGACGGGGTGGTTTGCACCGGCTTCCCTTTCTGCCGTTGGCGTCTCTCCTATCTCGCCATATTCTGAGGTCATGGAAACGTCGCTCATCGCAGCCGAATCGTTAGTCCAACACGCCGGCGACACCATCGTTCGCGGCGCCTGCCCGCACGACTGTCCCGACACGTGTGCGATGCTCGTCACCATCCGCGATGGCCGCGCCATCCGCGTCGCCGGAGATCCCGATCATCCGGTCACCCGCGGCTTCCTCTGCGCGAAAGTGAATCGCTACGTCGAGCGCACGTATCACACCGGTCGGCTGACGCACCCACTTCGCCGCATCGGCAAAAAGGGCGAGGGGCACTTCGAGCGCATCAGCTGGGACGAAGCCCTCGACGAAGTCGCCCACCGACTCGGCGGCATCGCCCGCTCCGAAAGCGGACCACAGGCAATCCTCCCGTACTCCTACTCCGGCACCCTCGGCCTCATCCAGGGCGACGCGATGGACCACCGCTTCTTCCATCTCCTCGGCGCCTCGATGCTCGACCGCACCATCTGCTCCGCCGCCGGCGGCGTCGGTCTCAAGATGACGCTCGGCGCCAGCATCGGTGCCGACCCCGAGGGAATGCCTGAGAGCGACCTCGTGCTGCTCTGGGGCACGAACACGCTCACGTCGAATCCGCATCTCTGGCCGTTCGTGCTCCAGGCGCGCGCGCGTGGCGCACGTATCGTAGCGATCGATCCGCTCCGCACCCGCACCGCCGATCAGTGCGACGAGTGGATCCCGATCAAGCCCGGCACCGACGCCGCGCTCGCCCTCGGCATCATGCACGTGCTCTTCGCCGAGCATCTCGAGGACAACGACTATCTCGAGCGATACACGCTGGGGGCGTCCGAACTGCGTGCGCGCGCGGCCGAGTACGATCCCGCGCGCGTCGCCGCGATCACCGGAATTCCTGCGGAG
Source organism: Gemmatimonadaceae bacterium (assembly GCA_039935955.1). GTDB lineage: Bacteria > Gemmatimonadota > Gemmatimonadetes > Gemmatimonadales > Gemmatimonadaceae > FEN-1250. Next base: position 14,396 of record JBDTJH010000051.1, on the reverse strand, counting down.
CGCGTCGTCGAGCTCGCGCGCGAGTACGGCCGCGCGAAGGCGGCGTTCGTGCGCATCAACTACGGGCTGCAGCGCCACGGTGGCGGCGGCATGGCCGTGCGCACCATCGCCTGTCTCCCCGCGGTCACGGGGCACTGGCGTCGCGCGGGCGGCGGCGTGCAGCTGTCGTCGAGCGGAAACTTCCACTTCAATCGCGCGAAGCTGCTGCGTCCCGATCTCTCGCCGCCCGTGCGCACGATCAACATGATCCGCCTCGGCGAGGCGCTTACGACGCCCGATGCCGGCGTCGGCGGACCGCCAGTGCGCGCGCTGGTGGTGTTCAACTCGAATCCGGCCGCGGTGACGCCGAATCGCAGCGAGGTCGTGCGCGGGCTCGCGCGTGAGGATCTCTTCACCGTCGTGATGGAGCATTTCCAGACCGACACCGCGGACTGGGCCGACATCGTCCTCCCCGCGACGACGCAGCTCGAGCATTGGGACGTGCACTACTCGTACGGCCACCACTACGTCACGCTCAACCGCCCGTCGATCGCGCCCGTGGGCGAGTGTAAGCCGAACAGCGAGATCTTCCGGCTGCTCGCCGCGCGCATGGGCATCGACCATCCGGCGATGCGCGACGACGACCTCGAGCTCATTCGCCAGGCGCTCGATTCGCCGAGCGACAAGCTGCGCGGCGTCACGCTCGAATCGCTGCTCGAGAATGGCTGGACGCGTCTCAATCTTCCGCGCCCCTATCTGCCGTTCGCGGAGGGCGCATTCCCGACGCCGAGCGGGAAGTGCGAGCTCTTCTCCAAGCGGCTGGCCGACGTGGGCATCGACCCGCTGCCCACCTATACGCCGCCGTACGAGTCGGCGGCGAGCTCGCCGGAGCTCGCCGCGCGCTTCCCGCTCTCGCTCATCTCGTCGCCGGCGCACCAGTTCCTCAACTCGACCTTCGTGAATGTCGACGCCCTGCGGGGTGGCGCGCGCGAGCCGGAGCTCATGATCCATCCGGACGACGCGACGCCTCGTTCTGTGCTCGACGGCACGCGCGTGGAGGTGCACAACGATCGCGGCAGCTTCAGCGCCGTCGCCCGCGTGAGCGACGCGGTCAGCGAGGGCACCGTGTGGGCACCGTCGATCTGGTGGACGAAATTTTCGAAGGACGGACGCAACGCGAACGACACCACCTCGCAGCGCGAGACCGACCTCGGCCACGGGCCGGTATTCTACGACAATCTGGTCGAGGTATCGCCCGTAACGCTCCAGGACTAGCGGACGATGGCATCACCGCTGTAGGCTGAGATTCATCACGTTTTCATCCTGCCGCATCGGAGCTGCTAGTGTCGTCGTCGCACCCGGAAACCCTCGGCGCCCTCAAGGCGTCGCCGTACGCCGCACCATCGCTCGCCCGTCGCTCCGTGAAGGACGAAGTGCGCGCGAATCTTCTCGCCCGTCTCGCGAAGGGCGGCCCCATCTTCGCCGGCGTCGTCGGCTACGATGAGACCGTCGTGCCGCAGATCGTCAATGCGCTGCTGTCGCGCCACAACTTTATTCTGCTCGGCCTCCGCGGCCAGGCGAAGTCGCGCATCCTGCGCTCGCTCGCGACGCTGCTCGACGAAGTGATCCCCGTCGTCGCCGGCAGCGAGATCAACGACAATCCGTTCGCGCCGATCTCGAAGTTCGCGCGCATGCGCATCGCCGAGATGGGCGACGACACGCCGATCGCGTGGCTCGACCGCGATTCGCGCTACGTCGAGAAGCTCGCGACGCCGGACGTCACGATCGCCGACGTCATCGGCGACGTCGACCCGATTCGCGCCGCGCGCGGCGGCCACGTGCTCGCCGACGAGCTCACGATTCACTACGGGATGCTCCCGCGCGCGAACCGCGGCATCTTCGCACTGAACGAGCTTCCCGATCTCGCTGGGAAGATCCAGGTTGGCCTCTTCAACATCATGCAGGAGGGCGACGTCCAGATCAAAGGCTATCCGATCCGGCTGCCGCTCGACGTGCTGATCTGCTTCACTGCGAACCCCGAGGACTACACGGCGCGCGGCAAGATCATCACGCCGCTCAAGGATCGTATCGGCAGCGAGGTCATGACCCACTATCCGGAGTCGGTGGAGCTCGGAATGGCGATCACGCAGCAGGAGGCGTGGGCCAATCGCGGCGGGCTGCCGGTGCGGGTGCCGGACTTCATCTCCGAGGTGATCGAGCGCATCGCCTTCGAGGCGCGCATGGACAAGCGCATCGACAAGCGATCGGGCGTCTCGCAGCGCATGCCGATCTCGGTGCTCGAGAACGCGATTTCGAACGCCGAGCGGCGCTCGATGCTCACGGGCGAGTGCGATGTGGTGCCGCGCATCAGCGACATCTACTCCGCGCTTCCCGCGATCACGGGAAAGATCGAGCTCGAGTACGAGGGTGAGCTCGTCGGCGGACACGCGATCGCGCACGAGCTCATTCGCCGCGCGGCGGATGCCACGATGCACGAGCGCGCAGGCTCGCTGAACACGGACGACATGGTGATGTGGTTCGACCAGGGAAACGCGCTGCAGGTCGACGGCGATGTGTCGTCGGGGGCAATGGTCGAGGGCTTCCAGCGAATCCCGGGGCTACTCGATGTGGTGTATGACAGCGGCCTCGGTGAGAGCGGCGACGCGTCGGTGGTCGCCGCGGCCTCGGAGCTCGTGCTCGAGGCGCTGGTGGCACGCAAGAAGATCTCGCGCTCGGACACGGGACAGTACGGACGCGCGCAACCGCCGGAGCGACGCCGCCCGAATCAGGATCTCTTCGGCGGCGGCATGATGGCGTGATCGAACACCCGGCGCGCGACTCGCACACGTCGCTCGAAGCGGAGACTCGCTTCGATGCCGGGCTCACCGTGCGCTCCGCGACGATGGCGGATCTCGCCGTCGTCGTGGAGCTTCGCCTCGCGCTGCTCCGCGAGCACGCGCAGAATCCGATTTATCGTCGGCTGCGCCCCGACGCGCCCGCGCGCGCGAGCCGCCTCTTCGCAGGACAGCTGCGCTGCTCGAGCGAGGTCCTCTTCCTCGCCGAGTCGCACGGCGTAGCCGTCGGTTGTCTTCGCTGCGTCGCGAGTGCGGGGCTGCCGCTGCTCTTCCCCTCCAGGCACGGCTACATCTCATCTGTGTACGTCGTCCCCAGCGCGCGTCGCCATGGTGTGCTGCGCGCGCTCTTCACGTCGGCGATCGGCTGGTGTCGCGAGCGCGGGCTGCGCGAAGCGCGCTTGCACAACGCGGTCGAGAACGAGACCGCGAATGCCGTCTGGGATGCGCTCGGCTTTCAGGTCGTCGAGCATCTGCGGGTCTGCCATCTCAGCTGACGCAGGATTGCGCGCATGTCGCTGATCACGATCTCGCGCATGGTCGGCGCGGGCGGCGCCGAGCTCGCGGCGCGCGTCGCCGCCACGCTCGGCTGGCAGCTCGTCGACAACGAGCTCGTCGACTCCGTCGCCGAACGATTAGGCGTTCCAGTTTCCGAAGTGTTCGAGCGCGAGGAGAAGGTGCCGACGCTCGCGCAGCGACTAGCCGACGCGCTCGCGCTCGGCGCACCCGAGGTCTTCACGGGGGGGCCGACGACGCTGCCGCCGAGCGAGGAGCGGATTCTCGAAGTGACGGCGAACGTGATCGAAGAGGCAGTGGCCGCGGGCCCAACGGTGATGGTGGGACGCGGCGCGCAGTGGGTGCTCGGGGAGCGCGAACACTCGCTGCACGTCTTCTGCTTCGCGGCGCCGTCGGAGCTCGCGGCCCGCGTCTCCACGCGGCTCTCTCTCTCGCTCAAGGATGCGGAGAAGTACGTCATCGAGAGCAACCGGCAGCGGGAGCAGTACGTACGCTCCCACTGGAACCGGTCATGGCTCGCGCACGAGAACTACCATCTGTGTCTGAACACGGGTTGGCTGGGGATCGATGGCGCCGCGGAGATCGTAGTACAGGTCGCGCGCGAGCACTTTGGGTGACGCGCTGACTCGGGGGTGCGCCTCTCGACTCTTCTCGCGCTTTCGCTCGCTGCGAGCGCATGGGCCTGCCCCGAGATTGTCGCGCTCCCGTCCGGGGGCAAGTCGTTCGACCCGCCGGCCGAGTATCAGCTCTGGTGGCAGTTGGTCGAATCGTGCTCGGGGCTTCATCAGTCGCTATCGTCGATCGAGTGGTACGTCGTCCCGGGAGACGCCGGCTTCCCGGTGAGTGGCGGCGACTACGACGGCTACTGGTTCGAGCAGGGCAACCACATCGTGCTAACGGCCGCGACTCGGACAAACGGCGCGATGGTGCGCCACGAGATGCTCCACGCGCTCTCGCGCGCGGGGCACACGCGCTACGAATTCCTCGAGCGCTGCGCCGGCGTAGTGGAATGCGACAAGGTGTGCATCAGCGACGCAGGGTCGCCGTTCAGGATCTTCACGGGCACGCCGCTCGTCTCTGCGACCGACCTCGAAGTGAAGGAGGAGATCGAGCCCGCTTCTGCGAGCGCCTCGACATGCGGCGGATACTTCGCGCTCGTCGACACCGCGCACAATCCGGCGACCCACAATGTGGTCATCCACCTGGAACCGTACGGCGATGGAAATCTCGGTGTATCGTTCAAATATCTGATCGGCACCGAAACGACAGTGCAGGTGGGAAGCTTCGACGTCGCGCACGATGCGGAAGAAACATTCTTCCGCGCCGGATAGACGAAGCGCCAGCTCTTCGATCTCCAGATCGGCGACACGTTCGACGGCCGCCTTCCGCCCTTCGACTATTTCGTGCAGGGCTCGTTCGGCGGAAAACTTTCGGCGCAGACGGGGTTCACGCTCTCGCCCTGACATAAGCGATGATCTAAAGCGACGTGCATAGCGTGAGACCACGGAGAACTTCGTTGGCACAACCGAATGCAATGGCGAACTGGCTCGACAGGCCCATCGTGCATATCACCACGGCGGGATTCATCGCCCTCGGTATCCTCGCCGCGCTAGCAGTGAAGTTCACGCTGCACGATCCGGTAACTATCGACTGGATTCTCTTGATCGCCATCGCCGGCGCAAGCGTCCCTCTCCTGATCTCACTCGTTCAGCAGGTCCTCAAGCGCAATTTCAGCGTAGATATCCTGGCTCTGCTTTCCATCGTGACATCGCTGATCCTGGGCCAATACTGGGTTGCGGCTATCGTCGTCCTGATGCTGTCGGGTGGTCAGGCGCTCGAGGGCTATGCGACGCGACGGGCTTCATCCGTCCTGAATGCTTTAGCCAAGCGGATGCCGCAGACTGCACACCGCGCTGGAAAGGTTCCCAGCGATGTACCGATCGCAACCATAGCGGTGGGCGACGAGCTATCCATCTATCCGCACGAGGTCTGCCCTGTGGATGGGACGGTAGTAAGCGGTTTGGGGAGCATGGATGAGTCCTACCTCACGGGAGAACCGTTCCTCATCGCGAAAGCCCCGGGAACCAGCGTGCTCTCCGGTGCCATCAATGGCAACGTCGCCCTCACGATTCGTGCGACGAAGATCGCCAGTGATTCTCGCTATGCGAAGATCGTTGAGGTACTCCACGCCTCGGAGGAAAACCGTCCGCAGATTCAGCGGCTCGGCGACCGGTTGGGCTCCTGGTACACGCCCGCCGCGATTGCGATTGCGCTGGCGAGTTGGTACTTCAGCGGTCAGTCGGAGCGTTTCCTCGCCGTACTGGTAATAGCGACTCCATGCCCGCTATTGATCTCGATTCCGGTGGCGATCATCGGCGCCATCTCAGTCGGGGCGAAGCTGGGCATCATCATCAAGGATCCATCGATCCTCGAAAAGATGGAGACCTGCCATGTGCTGATCGTCGATAAGACGGGCACGCTCACCTACGGAAAGCCGAGCCTCACGCGAATAGACTGCTTCGACGGAATCTCCCGCACCAACGCATTGCAGTTTGTTGCGAGTCTGGAGCGTTACTCCAAGCACCCGCTAGCGAGTGCGGTGCTTGCGACCGCTGCCGCGGAGGGCGTCACTTTGCTCGATGCCGAGGGAGTCGCGGAAGCGCCGGGAGCGGGCCTCGTCGGTCGGATCGAGGGTCGCGCGATCACGGTCACGGGACGCGGCAAGTTGTCGCCGGAGAACGCCGCGGCGATGCCACCTGTGGCAGCGGGGCTCGAGTGCGTCTTCCTCCTCGATGGCGGCTTGGCAGGAGTCTTCCACTTCGAGGATCAGCCACGCGATGAGAGCCGGCCCTTTCTGAGTCACCTCGGGGCCAAGCATTCGATTAAGGAAGTGATCCTGCTATCCGGAGATCGCCCGGCTGAGGTTGCGCTATTCGCGGCGGGAATGGGCATCAAGGAGGCGTACGGGGGAAAAAGTCCCGAGGACAAAGTTGAGTTCGTGCGGCAGAAAACACTGAGACAACGCACACTTTATCTGGGTGATGGGATCAACGATGCACCCGCGATGATGGCCGCGACGGCCGGCATCGCATTAGGAGTCAATAGCGACATTACCTCGGAGGCGGCCGGAGCTGTCATCTTGCAGTCGTCTCTAACGAGTGTGGATGAGTTGCTGCACATCGGGCGACGGATGCGTGGAATCGCGTTGACGAGCGCCCTCGGAGGAATGGGTCTGAGTCTGATCGGGATGGGCGCAGCAGCCTTCGGCCTGATCACCCCTATTCAGGGTGCAATTGCGCAGGAAGTCATCGACCTTCTGTCGATCCTCAACTCGCTCCGAATGATTCTGCCGACCGCGCCACTTAGCGATTTCCGGTTGCCTGCCGCCTCGGCAACGGTGAGCAGGCTCGCAGGTTGAGTGAAATAGGACGGCAGTGACAATCAACGGAGCGTGACCGTAGATGCTCACAATCCCTTGAGCTCCGGCCTCGTCCCGAACACCCAGCTCGCGAAGCAGATCAGCACCCCTCCTCCAATTCCGATAGCCGCCGGCGCCCCGAGCACCGATGCCACGCCCCCCGCCAACACCGACCCCACCGGCGCCATCCCCACGAACACGAACGCGTACGCCGACATCACTCGACCCCTCAACCCATCGGGCGTAATCGTCTGCAGCAGTCCGTTCGTCAGCGCGTTCGTGAGGATCATCGTCAGCCCCGTCACGAACAGAATCGCCGCGCTCAACCAGATGTTGCGCGAGAACGAGAACGCGACCAGCAGCGCGGCAAACGACAACGCCGCCCCCGCGAGCACCTTGCCCCGGCGCACGCGTCGGCCGACCATCGCGAGCGCGAACGCGCCCGTCACCGCGCCGAGCCCGACACTCGCGAGCAGCAATCCGTACGTGCGCGCCGTGCCGTGCAGCGTGTCGCGCGCGATCACCGGCATCAGCACGAGGTACGGGATGCCGAAGATCGAGTACACCATCACCATGCTCATGAGCAGCGACACCTCACGCGACTTCCGCATGAAGCGGATCCCTTCCATCAGCCCCTGCGCTGGCGACAGCGCCGTCGCCGCGATCACCTTCGGCGGGAGCTTGATCATGAAGAGGCTGATGAGCACGAGGAAATAGCTCAACGCATTACTCGCGAAGCACCAGGCGAGGCCGAATCGATCGATGATGATCGCCGCGAGGCTCGGCCCCGCAATGCGCGCGAGATTGAATCCGCTTGAATTCAAGGCAATTGCGTCGACCACATCGTCGCGACCAACCAGCTCTACCATCAGCGACTGCCGCGTCGGAATGTCGAACGCGGTCGCGATTCCACCAAAGAGCGCGATCCCGATCAGCACCTCGATCGTCACGTGCCCCGTCCGGTCGAACCACCAGAGCAGCGCCGCCTCGAAGAGCAGCAACGACTGCGTGATGCGCACGAGCACGAGCTTGTCCGTGCGATCCGCCAGCACGCCCGCGAAGAGCGTGAACAGCAGCACCGGCAGCGAACCCGCCGCCGCCTCGACGCCCACCAGAAACGGTGAGTTCGTGATCTGCAGGACGACCCAACCGAGCGCGACCTGCTGCATCCAGGTACCGACCAGCGAGCCCGTCTGCCCGAACCAGAAGATCCGGAAATTCCGGTGCTTGATCAGCACCGAGAACGGATTCAGGTAGCGCGGCGCAGCGATCGCGCCCGATGGCGTGCCGCGCGGCGGTGTGAGCGTTGTCGGTGGTATCGAGTCGATCATCCCGAGGGGTTGCAAGGTCCCGCCGCCAGTGTCATCCTGCGATCAGGGACGCCGGCCAGCCGCCATTTTCCGCATGCGCCGCGGCGACCCACACAACCTACAGCCGTATACTCCGCTGCGCCCTCACACCTACGGCAAGTTCAGCCCCCAGATGGCCGATGCCGTCGACCTCCAGTCGCTCCTCGACAAGCTGGCGGATTTTCTGCTGCAGTCCGGCTTCGCCGGCGGCAAGATGCCGAACCCGTATTACGACGACATGGGCGAGGAGCAGGATCGCTCCATGGACGCGCTCCGCGAGGCGATCCTCAACGCGCTCATGGACAGCGGGCAGTTCACCGCCGAGATGCTCGAGGCCCTTCGCGGCGACGGCAACGACGAGGGCGAGAGCGCCGAGAAGCTCGCGAAGTTGCTCGACGACATCATCTCCAAGCTGGTCGAAGAGGGCTACCTCAACGTCGACGCGCCGCCGCAGATGCCCGCCGGCCATCAGCAGGTGACCGGTCCCGGCGGACTCGCGCACGCCGCCTCCAAGGACGTCCAGTTCTCCCTCACCGAGAAAGGGATCGACTTCCTTGGCTTCAAGACACTTCGCGGCCTCCTCGGCTCGCTCGGTCGCTCGTCCTTCGGGAGCCACGACACCCCCTTTCTCGCCACCGGCATCGAGGCCGACGCGTCGAGCAAGCCGTACGAGTTCGGCGACACGCTCAACCTCGACGTGAACGCGACACTCCAGAACGCGCTCATCCGCAACGGGAATCTCGACGTCCCGATCGATCTCGACTACGGCGACCTGATGGTGCGGCAGGCCGAGTATCGCTCGTCGTGCGCCACGGTGCTGATGCTCGACACGTCGCACTCGATGATTCTCTACGGCGAGGATCGCTTCACGCCCGCGAAGAAGGTCGCACTCGCGCTCACGCATCTCATCCGGACGCAGTTCCCCGGCGACACGATTCGCGTCGTGCTCTTCCACGACTCTGCCGAGGAAATTCCGCTCAACCGACTCGCGCACGCGCAGGTCGGACCGTATCACACCAATACGGCCGAAGGGCTCAAGCTGGCGCGCCGGATCCTCATGTCGCAGAAGAAGGACATGCGACAGATCGTGATGATCACCGACGGCAAGCCGAGCGCGCTCACGATGCCGAACGGGATGATCTACAAGAACTCGATGGGGCTCGACGCGATGGTGACCGCGGCAACGTTGCGCGAGGTCGCGGACTGCCGCCGCTCGGGGATCGTGATCAACACCTTCATGCTCGCACGCGACCGCGCGCTCATCGAGTTCGTGAAGCGCATGTCCGCGATCAGCCGCGGCAAGGCCTACTTCACGAACACGATGACGCTCGGTCAGTTCATTCTCATGGATTTCCTGAAGCGGAAGACCCGGAAGGTGTCGTAGCCGAGTCTCGCCCGGGGAGATTCTCGGCCTTCCACCGCATCGCGGTGAAGATCCGCGTGTGTCCGCTGGGATGGTCGAAGAAGATCCTCTCCTCCCACGGGCCGGGATCGAGCTTCCGATACTCGCTCAGCTTGATCGCGATCTGCGCGAAGGCATCCGGCTGTCGCGCGGTGTTCAGCCCGAAGACGTCGGCCTCGTACTCCTCCGTACGCGTGAGCGTGTTGAGCACCGGCGTCAGTACGAACAGGTAGGCCGAGAAGAGAAGCGCCACGAGCGGGAGCCCCGCCGGATCGGCGATCCCGCGCACCTTCCACGCCGCCAGATAGCGCAGGCGGAGCCGCTCGAACAGCCACGCGACGAGCGCGAAACCGATCACGATGATGATGGCGAACGCTTCCAGTCCCTTATAGATGTGATTGAGCACGTAGTGCCCCATCTCGTGCCCCATCACCGCCTCGATCTCCGGGAGCGATGCCCGGTTCAGCAGGTTGTCGTTCAGCGTGATCCGCTCGGTGCCGAGCGCGCCGCTCACGTTCGCGCTGATGCGTTTGCTCTGCTTCGACGCGTCGATCTCCCACACATCCGTCGCGTCGATACCGTTCTGCCGCGCGAGGCGCAGAATGGGGTCGACCACGCGCGCATCGGCGAGCTTCTTCGGCGTGTTGAACATCGGCGTGATCACCACGGGCCCAATCACCGCGCCGAAGAAGAGGAACGCGAGCGTGGCGATTGCTCCCCATACCCACCAGCTGCGCGGCAGCTTCCGCACGATCGCGTACAGCGCCGCGATCATCAGCGCGCCGACGATGAGCGCGACCGCAAAACCCTTCATCTGCTCTATGAGCCAGGCGCTGAACGTGAGATTCGACAGCCCATACGAATGCTCGCGCACGTAACCTTCCCAGATATTCCACGGCAGTTCCATCACCGTCGTCACGACGACGAAGAGGATCCAGTACAGCATGCTCTGGAGCGTTGCCGAACCCGTCATTCGCTCGGCCGTGTCGCGCATGCGCGCCGAGAGCCCCGTGCCGAGCAGGAGTAGATAGACCACCGCTCCGACGACGAAATCCCACAGTATCAACCAGTACCCGCCCTCGAAGTACGCGTCCGACGATGCCTTCTTGTCGCTCGGCAGCGTCGCGAGATACGCCTGCGTCGCCGCCTCGGGATCGAGATGCCCATTCACTCCCTGCGCCGCCGCGGGCGGCGTGGCGAGCGCGGGCGACGGACCGGTGCGTTGCGCGAACAGCGGCGCCGCGAATACGGACAGCACACAAAACAGCATGGCTGTGAACAGAGTGCGGTGTGGTGACATGAGGTCGTCGTGAAAGGGAAAACGCGGAGTGATTCGGCAGGAGCTCCATCGATCCTACGCCCCGTGCGAAAGCCAAGTTACATTGGCAAAAGGACCCTGTTACGGCAAGCAATCGTACCAGTCCTTCCACTGTACCGCGCGTGAAGATCCACGGGTGGTCCTCAACAGTGCACCGCGCCGGTATTTGATGCCACCTACGCTCCGATCGAACGCCCAGTCCGCCCCGCCACGCGACCGGCGCAACTGGAAGCTCCGCCCAATCTTCTCGATCGCCCTCAAGCGCGGTCCAGTTCGCTACTGGACCGGCGGCGCCGTCCTGCTCGCGATCGTCGCCGCGCTCGCCTTCTGGCGCTTCTCCCCCGCCGCGATCCGCGGCGATGCGAGCGTCGCCTACTCCGAAGCCGCGTGGGCGCTCGCGAACAAACAGGTCTCCGCGATCGTCGTCACGAATGACGGCGGCCGCCTCGTGCTCACGCTCCGCACGCCGCGCGTCGCGAACGGGCACCGCATCCGCTCCGTCGAGACGATCGTTCCCGCGCAGGTCGTCACGCTCGCGGACCTCGAGCGCTGGGGTGCGGACGGCGCCACCGTGCGCGTCATCGAGGCTCGCGCGAGCACCAGCGATCGCCTCATCCAGATCATCAGCATTGCCCTCGTCCTCTCGCTCCTCATCGCGTACGCGCTCCACCATCGCGGCGCGCTCGGCGTCAATCGCTTTTCGCCATCGCCTGCCTCACGGCATCTCACGTTGAGGGACGTCGGCGGCGCGCGCGAGGCGCAGGCGGACCTGCGCGACGTCATCGCCTATCTCAAGAGCCCCGCGCGCTTTCTCGCGATGGGCGCACACTGCCCCAAGGGCGTGCTGCTCGTCGGCCCTCCCGGCACGGGGAAGACGCTGCTCGCGCGCGCCGTCGCGGGCGAGGCCGGCTGTCCCGTGATCGTCGCCGCCGGCTCCGACTTCAACGAGATGTACGTCGGTATCGGCTCGCGCCGCGTGCGCCAGCTCGCCAAACAGGCGCGCGATGCCGCGCCGTGCATCGTCTTCATCGACGAGTTCGACTCGCTCGGCGGTCGCCGCGGCCGGCCCAATCGCTCGGGTGAAGAGGAAGTCACGCTCAACCAGCTCCTCGTCGAGATGGACGGGATGGCCGGCAACAACGGTGTCGTCTGGATGGCCGCGACGAATCGCGAGGACATGCTCGATCCCGCCGTGCGCCGCCCCGGACGCTTCGACCGCATCGTCGAGGTCCCGCTCCCGACCGCTGCCGACCGCCTCGAGATCCTGAAGATCCACGCGTCGCGCAGCAAGCTCGCGAAGGACGTCGACCTCGAGCGCCTCTCGCAACTCACCGTCGGTCACTCGGGCGCCGAGCTCGCGAATCTGCTGAACGAGGCTGCGATCATCGCCGTGCAGGACACCGGCGACGTCATCACCAACGCCCACGTCGAGCAGGCGCGCGATCGCATCCTCCTCGGGCGCGTGCGCTCCGGCATGGTCATCAACGATCAGGAGCGCAGGCTCATCGCGCTACATGAGTCGGGACACGCGATCGTCGGTATGGTCGCGTGCCCGGAAGACCGGCTGCACAAGATCACGATCGAGCCGCGCGGCCGCTCACTCGGTGCCGCGCACTTCTCGCCCGAAGCCGACCGCCATCTGCATCCGCGCCGCTACCTCGAGGGAATCATCGCGAAGGCACTCGGTGGCCGCGCCGCGGAGCTCGTCTTCCTCGGCCCCGATGCCGTCACCACCGGCGCCGGCAGCGATCTCGTGCAGGCGACGGGGATCGCGCGTCGCATGGTCGCGGAGTTCGGGATGAGCGATGCGATCGGCCTCGTGAGCGCGGATCCGCAGGCGCAGGGCGGCCAGGTGAGCGGCCAGCTGCAGGGCGAGATCGACATGGCCATCCGCACGCTCATGACCACGCAAGCCGTGCGTGCGGAGACGATCGTGCGACAGCATCGCGACGCGGTCGAGGCGCTCGCGACTGCGCTCCTCGCGCGCGAGGTGCTCAGCGCCGAGGAGGCCTACGCGATGGCCGAGTCGTTCGGCGTCGACACGGGGCGCGGCGCAGCGACAGTCTGATCGGCGCGGCTCAGAGCCGCGTGACTACCGGCAGCTCGAGCTCGAAGAAAAAGCGCGTCCCGCTCGTCTCACTCGTCTCGACGCCGAGCGTGCCGCCCATTGCAGAGACGAGCTTGCGGCAGATCGAGAGCCCGAGCCCCGCGCTCGAGAACACGTGGTCGCCGGGATCGCGGCGGCGGAACGGATCGAACAGCGACGCCATCACGTTCGCCGGAATTCCGCGCCCCGTGTCGCGCACGGAGAAGGCGAGTCGCGAGCGCGACGGCGCGCTCACCGAGATTTCGACGTGTCCGCTCGACGTGAACTTGAGCGCGTTCGTCGTGAGGTTGAGCAGCACGCGGTTCAGTGCTCCGGGATGTCCCACTCGAAAGTCCGCATCGGGCGGCACCAGCAGCACCGCGAGCCCCTTCTCCTCCGCAAGCGGGAGCACGATGTCCTGCACCGCGCGCAGGATCGCGAGCACCGAGAACGCCTCGGCCTTCGGATCGATGAGACGATCGCCACCACGCGCGAATGCGATCACATCGCTGGCCACGGTGCTCAGCCCGAACGCGGCGCTGTAGATCAGCCCGAGCTGGCGCTCCTGCACGGAGTTCACGTCGCCGCTCCCGCCTTTCCGCAGCGTCTCCGCGAGAAACAGAATCGATGCGAGCGGCGAGCGCAGATCATGACCGACCTCCACGAGAAGCTCGAGCCCGCCGGGCCCCGCGAGTCGCGCGCTGAAGCGGTGCGCGTCATCGTGCTCGATGATGGTGTGCACGCGCTCGACGGCGCCGAGCATGCGCAGAATTCCTGCGGCGTCCACCTGCGTCCCGTCGGCGCCGAGCGCGGAGAGGAGGCAGGCCCGCAGCGCATCGAGCGCGAGCGGCGCCGGCGCGGGCGGATGCGTGCGCGGCTCCGCGCCCTCGGCAATCGCGGCGGCGCGCACGGCGTCGGACACCCAGGCGATGCTGTCGCGGAGATCGGCATCGTGATGCGCAGACTGCGCGACCGCGATGAGCTCGCGCATCGCGCGCACGGTCGCGTGCGCGAGGGCATCCGCGAGCGCAACCGGAAGCGCTGGCGTGCCTGCAGCATCTCGCTGCAGGACGTCGTCGCTCACCTCGTGCGTCTCTGCGGATGATGCCGGTCCGTTCACGATCCTTCCCCGCGTCGTGCGCCAGCGATCACTCGCGAATTCCAGTGAGCTCGTCACGCCGAACGTTGTGCTTTTCCATGAGACGGTAGAGCGTCGTGCGGTCGATGTTCGCGAGACGCGCCGCGCGCGACATGTTGCCGCCCGCGCGCGCGGAGAGGCGCGCGAGATACTCGCGTTCGAACTCCGCGATCAGCTTGTCCTTCGCGGCGTGATACGGCTCGTCCATGATCGCGCCGGCCATCGACGTGCGCGCGGGCGAGGAATTTCCATCCTCGTACGCGGGAATGTCCTGCGGCTGGATCGGCTGCCCCGGCTCGGCCAGCACCGCCACGTGCTCGATGACGTTCTGCAGCTCG
>JBDTJH010000050.1:0-2804 GCA_039935955.1 Gemmatimonadaceae bacterium | reverse complement strand
GACACGCTCGGCTATCCCTATCGCGTCACCGACTGGCAGGAGGCGAACTCGCAGCTCTTCCAGGCGCTCAAGCTCGAGAAGCTCGCGATGCGCATCATCCTTCTGCTCATCGTCCTCGTCGCGGCGTTCAACATCGTCAGCACGCTCACGATGGTGGTGAAGGACAAGACGCGCGAGATCGGCATCCTCAAGGCGATGGGGCTTCCATCGAAATCGGTGCGGAGAATTTTTCTCGCGCAGGGACTCGTGATCGGCATCGTCGGCACGATGATCGGCGTCGTCATCGGCGTGACCGCGGGAATCGTCATCAATCGCGGGAAGCTCATTCCGCTCGATCCCACGGTGTACTTCATCGATCATCTCCCCGTCACGATCCAGCTCGGCGACGTGCTCTGGATCGCCGGAGCGAGCATCATCATCGCTGCGCTGGCGACGCTGTATCCTGCGATTCAGGCGGCGCGCCTCTTTCCCGTCGAGGCGATTCGACACGAATGAATGTCATCGAGGCGCGGGAGCTGTCGAAGTCGTACATCGGCGGCGATGGGGGTCGGGTGGATGTGCTGAACGCGGTGAACCTCGACGTCCGTCGCGGCGAGATGATCGCCATCGTCGGCGCGAGCGGCGCAGGGAAGAGCACGCTCCTCCACATCCTGGGCGCGCTCGACCGTCCGTCGGAGGGCGTGGTCACGCTCGATGGCGAGTCGCTCAGCGAGCTCGGCGACGGCGAGCTCTCGAAGCTCCGGAACAGAAAGGTCGGCTTCGTCTTTCAGTTTCATCACCTCTTGCGCGAGTTCTCCGCGCTGGAGAATGTGATGATGCCGCTGCGCATTTCCGGTTGGGATACGCAGAAGGCTCGAGCGAGGGCTACCGAGATGTTGGCGCGCGTCGGACTCAGCGCACGAAGCACGCACCGTCCCTCGGAGATGTCGGGGGGCGAGCAGCAGCGCACGGCTGTCGCGCGCGCGCTCGCCGTCGACCCGGTGATCGTGCTGGCGGACGAGCCGTCCGGGAATCTCGATCATGCGAACGCCGAACGGCTGCACGAGCAGTTTACGCAGCTCGTGCGAGACCTGAACATCGCGATGGTCGTCGTTACTCATAACAAGGCACTCGCCGCGCGCGCCGACCGGGCGCTGTTGCTGGAGGATGGCCGGTTGCAGGAAACTGATGTGAGAGAGGTGTTGGCCTAGTGCTATGTGACAGCTGCAAGGAGCGAGACGCGGTGGTGCAGGTCACCCAGGTGACCGATCCGCCGGTGCGCCAGCTCAACCTCTGTGAGAAGTGCGCCGCGGAGCGCGGCATCGAGACGCACGTCACGATGCCGAAGCAGCCGCTTGCGGATTTCATCCAGGCCGTCCAGCAGAAGCAGCTGCTGGCGGGGAGCGAGAGCTGGCGCTGCACCTTCTGCAACTCCACGCTGCGCGACTTCCGCAACACCAGCCGTCTCGGATGCGCATATTGCTATGGCGCCTTCGAGGCCAAGATCCGCGATCTGCTCCGCGGCGTGCACGGGACCTCGAAGCACCAGGGGAAGCGCTACCGTCCGCCGGTCGAGGGCGCGGTGGAGGAGGGCGCGTCCGTGGCGACGGAGCTCCGGACGCGGCTGCGGCGCGCGGTCGAGCAGGAGCATTTCGAGGAAGCGGCGAAGCTGCGCGATCAGCTGAAGGTGATGGAATGACGCTCGATCTCTCGCTCCTGCCGGACGGGGGTGTCAACTGGCTGGACGCCTCGGGTGACCACGCCGGGATCGTGCTATCTACCCGTATCCGGCTGGCGCGCAATCTGGAGGGCTTTGCCTTCCCGGGGCGGGCCAGGGATGGGGAGCGGCTGCGGATCCTGGCGCGGGTGCGGGAGGCGGTGGAAAGCTCCCCTCACCTGCGCGCCAACCTGTTGGTGCGGGTGGACGAGCTCGGTTCAGATGACCGATTGCTGTTGCACGAGCGCCATCTGATCAGCAAGGAGCTCGCGGGGCTCGACGTGCAGCACCCGGTTCGGAGCGGCGCAGCCGTGTTTCTTGGCGACGGCGTGGGCGTCATGGTAAATGAAGAGGATCACCTCCGCCTGCAGACATTGCGGTCGGGTTTCAACCTCGCGGATGCCTTCGCGGACATGCAGCGGATCGACGAGGAATTGGGCGAGCGGGTGCCCTTCGCGTTTCACGATGAATTCGGATATCTGACCTCGTGCCCGACGAACACGGGCACCGGTTTGCGGGCGAGTGCGTTGATCCATCTGCCGGGGCTCGTGCTGACGAAGGAGATCAACAAGACGCTCGCCGGCTTGCAGCAAATCGGCTTCACCTACCGCGGCCTGTACGGCGAGGGGAGTGAGGTCGTCGGCAACTTCTTCCAGATCTCGAATCAGACCACGCTGGGTCGTACGGAAGAAGAGATCATCGACAAGCTGCTGCAGGTGTTGACGACGGTGATCGCGCGTGAGGAGGAGGCGAGGCGCGTATTGCTTCGCGATGCTGGTTATATTATTGAAGACAAGCTTTGGCGAGCATACGGGACACTCCGTTACGCGCGCAGCCTTACGTTCGACGAGGCGATGAATTTTCTCAGCGGCGTACGGTTGGCCGTGGGTCTGAAACTGATCACCGGCCTGAGTGTATATACCCTCAACAAGCTCCTGATCTTTTCGCAAGCTGCGCACCTGTCCCACGCGGAAGGCCGGCCGCTCTCGGAGAGCGAAGCCAATCTTGCGCGCGCACGCTACGTGCGGCAGGCACTTGCAGCGGAAGTAGGCATGTAGGGGTGCGCCTCCGGGGCGACGCTCCGTAGCATCAGAGGGATTATGAACGG
>JBDTJH010000049.1:0-4040 GCA_039935955.1 Gemmatimonadaceae bacterium | reverse complement strand
CGCGCAGGTCGAAGCGCTCGATGGCGCCCGGATAGAAGAGCAGATACGCCTTGAAGTGCCGCTTGAGCAGCGGGAGCTTCTGCATCCACGACGTGCGGATGTCGGCGTCGCGCAGCACATCCCAGAGTGAGCTGCGATCGAGGATCGTCGTGAAGATCGGCGCCTTGGGAAACATCGTGTGCAGCGTGCCAACGACACGCTCGGCGCCGCCGGCCTGGTTCAGATAGTCGTGAACGATCGCGATCTTCACGTGCGCGCTCCCGCAGCGAGCTCGATCGCACGCTCGGTTTGGGGGAGCGTGACCGCGAGGGTGAAGCGCGCGAGCGCGTCTGCTCGCCCCGCCTTTGCTACTTCCCGCGCGCGCGAGGGATCCGCGAGGACTTCGCGAATCGCGGCCGCGAGTGCAGCCGGATCGTTCGGACCGATCTGCCACGCGGTGACTCTCGCGCGCACGATCTCCGACGCGCCGCCACCCGCCGTCGCGATCACCGGCCGCTCCGCGAGCATCCCTTCGGCGATCACGCGCCCGAAAGGCTCCGGTGCCGTCGACGTGTGAATCAGCACGTCGACCGCGCGCATCAGCACGGGGACATCGGTGCGAAAGCCGAGGAAGTGCACGCGCGCGGCGAGGCCAAGGGAGTCGACGAGCGCGCGCAACTCCGCGGCGTACGCCTGCTCGCCGAAGAGCGCGTCGCCGACGATCACGAGCTGCACGTCGGGGCGGTCGGCGAGGAGTGCAAGCGCGCGGATGGCGACACTTTGCCCCTTCCACGGCGCGATGCGGCCGAACAGCCCTAGCACGGGCGCGCTTCCGAGTCCCAGCGACGCGCGAAAAGCGCGCGCGTCCGCGTCGGTCACCGCGCTTGCCACCGCGGGATCGAGCCCGTTGTACACCACATCCACGCGCGCACGCGTGCCGCCGCGCGCGGTGAGCGCGCTTGCCGTAGCCTGGCTGTTGCAGATCACGCGAGCTGCCACGTGGTTGGCGAGAAAGACATCGACCCCGATGTTGATGCGGCTGAAAACCGTCGGATCCAGAATGTCGTGCAGGTGCCAGAGTACAGGCTTCTTCGAGAACGCTCGTGCGACGCAGGCGACGATGAACGCCTTCTGCGAGTTGGCATAGACCACATCATAGTTGCGCGCCAGCTTCGCGAGCGCGCGAGCCGTACCAACGACGGCTCCCACGGCTGCCGGACCGGGCACGCGACTTTCCCGCTTCACCCCCTGGAGCGAGGCGGCCTCCTCCAGCACGATCGTTCGTACACCACGAGCTTCCAGCCGCGGACGAAAGGGACCGTCCGCCAGCAGCGCTACCGTCGACCTCTCGCGCAGATGCTCGGCGACGTCCAGCAAGCACAGCTCTGCCCCGCCCAGCGCCGCCGTATGATCGAGAAAGAGAACCCGCGGAGCACTCACCAGCCGAATGCAGGAATCCAGCCGCCAGTCGCGCCTTGCCCGATCATGCTACCTCGGACTGCTGCACCGTGAGCGCATGGAGCGCCATCATCCGCGCCCGCCCCTCCTCTTCCCGTTCGTAATTCTCCAGCCAGAAATGTCGCGCGATGCAGAGCCCCAGAAATCCCCAGAACACGATGCCGTCCACACCGACCAGCGGATTGAAAGACGGCAAAATCGAAAGCGTAGCTAGCGCCGCAGCCCGTAACGACAAGTCAAAATAGTCGCCCCGACTCTCGCGGATGTTGATCGCGAAACCCACCAGCCCGATCAGGCCGATCACGTACACCAGCCCCCCGAACCATCCCAGCGAGAAGACGATGTCCAAGAGCCCGGAGTCCATGTTCTGCAGCGCCACGCCTTGGCTCATCGTCGCCGCTGGCCCCGTACCCCCCATCCCCTCGCCCATCGGCGTGTTCAGCACGCGATCCGTGATCGCCGCATAGAGATTCGCGCGCTCGTGCAGCGAGAAGTCGTCGTGCAGCGATCCGAAGCTCGCGAACCGCTTCATGATCACATCGCTCAGCGGTGTAAATGCCGTGACCACTCCCACCACCAGCCCCAGCGACACCATCGGGATGATGATTCGCGAGATCGACCGGATCGGCACGTACAGCGCGAAGATCAGGAAGCCGAACGCCCACGCGAGCCATGCCGTGCGCACCGTCGTCAACAGCAGTGCCGTCGCGCCCGCACCCATCGCCAGCCACGCCAGCTTCGAGCGCTGGCTCACCACCACCAGCAGCGACGCCATCATGATGACGGCGAACGGCGCCGGGGAGTTTAGCGTGCTGAACACGCGGAACTGCATCGGCTGCGGATTCCCGAGCACCGTCATGTGCGCTGCGTAGATCCAGAACAGATCCCATGGCATCGGCCGGACGAACTGGTACACGCCGTACACGCCCATGAACAGCACGGTGATCACGATCGTCTTCCGCAGCACGTTGCGGATCGCCGGGTAGATGTCCCACTGCATCGCGATGTGAAAGCCGAGGAGCAGTGGGATGAGCCACACGAGCAGTCCGTAGCTCGCCGCCGCGATTCCCGTCGAGACGATCCCTACAATGTACGCGTAGCAGAGCGACGCCAAACAGAGCGCGAAGGGAAACATGTACCGCCGCATGAGCTTGGGCGCGTGGAAAAAGAGCGTCAGCAGGCACGGGAGCGTCACGATGTACGGCGCGAGCAAAATCGGGCTCGTCGTCATGTAGCCGCTCTTGATCTCGATGAAGCGGCGCGCGAATGGCGTGAGGATCCACACCCACCAGTTGAAGCCGAGGTAGAGCGCGGGGTGATAGCGGTACAGATAGCAGGCGATGATCGCCGCCATCGGCACGAAGCCGACCGCGAGCAGATGCGCCGACTTCACCCACGCCGCCACGAAGAGCAGCCCGCCGAAGATCATCGCCGTGACCAGTCGCCGACCCTGCCGCGTCGAGAGCAGCGTGTAGCCCTGCTCCGCTTCGCTCAGCCGCGACTGCGGCGGCAGCTCGTCGGCCCACTGGCCAAGCTGCTGCGGCTGCTGTGGCTGCTGTGGCCACGGCTGCTGATACGACGCGCTCACTGCGCCCGCTCCCGCGCGACGGACTCGAGCACCTCGCGCGTCTCGCTCGCGATCGTATCCCAGTCGAAGCGCTTGGCCGTCTCCACCGCGGCGCGCGACATCGAGCAGCGAAGCGTCGGATCGGCGACCACCTGCGCGAGCTTCGCGCGCACCGACTCGACGTTCGGCTCCACGAAGAATCCGTTCACGCCATCCTCGACGAAGTCCTCGAGCCCATTCGTCCTGACGACGATCATCGGCAACCCGCACGCGGCGGCTTCGAGTCCGCTCATCGAGAACGTCTCGTAGCGCGACGGGCAGACGAACACATCTCCCGCCGCGAGATAGCGCTCGGGATGCGCCTGCAGCCCGACGAAGCTCACGCGATCCGTGATCTTCTCGTCTGCCGCGATCTGCGCGAACGCGGGAATGTTTCCTCGCCCCACGATCAGCAGCTGCACACCGGGCAGCTTGGCGACGGCGTGGATCACGTCCGCGAGCCCCTTCCGATCCCAGTCGCCGCCCATGAACACCGCAACGAACGCGCTCTCGGGGAGTCCGAGCTCGCGACGCAGCGCGCGCTTCGCCTCGGGGCTCTCCGCCGGATGGAAGACCGCGCGATCGACCCCGTTCGGGATCACGTGGATGATCGACGGCGCGAGCCCGTACTGCTCGACGAGCTCGCGCTTGAGCCCCGCCGACACCGCGATCACTCCGCGCAGGCGCTTCGACTGGTACAGCCGCCGCTCGTGTCTCGACAGCGACCCCTCGGCCACGCGCTGATACAGCCGTCGCACCGGATTCGCTCCGCCACGCAGCCCCGCGAAGCGCGTCGAGAATGCGCCGAGGCAGAAGTGTGCGATGACGACTTCGGCGCTGGTCGCGGCGCTGTCGACGGAGACGACGAGATCGAAGTGCCCCGCGCGCACGACCTTCGCGGCCTCGCGCGCGAACGATGCATGGTTGAGCATCGCCGGCCGTTTGATCACGTGCACGGGCACCCACGCGACGCTCGCACCGGCGATCTCGCATTCGG
>JBDTJH010000048.1:0-7554 GCA_039935955.1 Gemmatimonadaceae bacterium | reverse complement strand
CGATCGAGGATCCGTGGCTGAGCATCGGTGAGAGCTATCCGGTGAATACGGATGTGAGCGGCCATGTCGTGCGCCTGATGGACAAGGGTGTCGTCGTCGACATCGGCAACGACATCGAAGGCTTCGTTCCGATCTCGCAGCTGAACATGGGCAAGCCGGTCGTGAACCCCGCGGACGATGTGTACGAGGGGATGAAGTTCGACATGCGCGTGCTCGAGGTCGATCCGATTCATCGTCGGATCGTGCTGACGGTGACGAACGTGCCGGAAGACCAGCCGCCGCGTCCCGAGACGCCGAGCAAGGTGATCCCGATGGACGAGGAGAACGCGCCCGCTCCGATCGACATGGACGAGATCGACGCGATCGAGTAGATCGCGAAGATGAAAGAGAAACGCCCCGTCGAGGAAACTCGGCGGGGCGTTTTTTGCGGTGCGACTGGCGGTTGCATGCCAGGTACGTACGGCGCGGCTGCGCGCACCGCGAGTCTGGATGCCGCTCGCGGCGCGCGCTAGCTTACCGTCCCTATGACGATGCAAGAGAAACTCGAGCTCCTCGAGCGCCACCGGGCATCATCCGAGGTGGGCGGCGGCGCGGCGCGACTCGCGGCGCAGCACGCCAAGGGAAAGCTCTCCGCTCGCGAGCGCCTCGACCTTCTGCTCGACGATGGCAGCTTCGTCGAGCTCGACCGCTTCGTCACGTCGCGCTCGGCCGCCAGTAGCGACGGCGACTCGAGTGCCTTTGGTGACGGCGTCGTCACCGGCTACGGCCGCATCGATGGACGACTCGTCTACCTCTTTTCGCAGGACTTCACGGTCTTTGGCGGCTCGCTGTCGGAGGCGCACGCCGAAAAGATCTGCAAGGTGATGGACCTCGCCGTGCGCAACGGCGCTCCGATGCTCGGCCTCAACGATTCCGGCGGCGCGCGCATCCAGGAGGGCGTCGTCTCGCTCGGCGGCTACGCCGACATTTTCCTGCGCAACACGCTCGCCTCGGGCGTCGTCCCGCAAATCTCCGCGATTCTCGGGCCCTGCGCCGGCGGCGCGGTGTACTCGCCCGCCATCACGGATTTCGTCTATATGGTACGAGGCACGTCGTACATGTTCGTCACCGGCCCCAACGTCGTGAAGACGGTGACGCACGAAGACGTGACGATGGAGGAGCTCGGGGGCGCCGACACGCACGCCTCGGTCTCCGGCGTTGCGCACTTCGCGTGCGATTCGGAGATCGCCTGTCTCCAGCAGATCCGCGATCTCTTCCGCTTCATACCCTCGAATAACCTCGGTGAGTCGCCGCGCGGCAGCGGAACCGATCCGCGCGACCGCCGCGACGAGGCGCTGCTCGATATCGTTCCTGACAATCCGAATAAGCCGTACGACATGCACGATGTGCTTCGCCGTGTCATCGACGACGGCGAGTTCCTCGAGGTGCATCGCGACTACGGCGCGAACATACTCTGCGGCTTCGCGCACCTTGGCGGCTACGGCGTCGGCATCGTCGCCAATCAGCCCGCGGTGCTCGCAGGGGTGCTCGACATTCCCGCGTCGATCAAAGCAGCGCGTTTCATCCGCTTCTGCGACGCGTTCAACATTCCGATTATCACCTTCGAGGATGTGCCGGGCTTCCTCCCGGGAGTCAGTCAGGAGCACGGCGGCATCATTCGCCACGGCGCGAAGCTACTCTACGCCTACTGCGAGGCGACGGTGCCCAAGCTCACCGTGATCACGCGGAAGGCGTACGGCGGTGCGTACGACGTCATGAGCAGCAAGCACATTCGCGGCGACTTCAACATCGCGTGGCCGACAGCGGAGATCGCGGTGATGGGCGCCAAGGGCGCGGTAGAGATTCTCTTCAAGCGCGAGATCGCGGAGAGCGAGAACCCCGAGGCGGCGATGGATGCGAAGGTGACCGAGTACAGCGAGCAGTTCGCGAATCCGTACGTGGCGGCGTCGCGAGGATATGTGGATGACGTCATCGATCCACGCGATACGCGGCCTCGCCTCATCGATGCACTGGAGACCATGCGCGCCAAGCGCGACACGAATCCACCGCGGAAGCACGGGAACATCCCACTCTGATGCCACGCCCAAGCAGCACGCTCCGTCTCGGTGCTCGCGTCCCCACGTTCGTCCTGCGCGACGCGATCTCCGACAGCACCTTCGATCTCGCATCGCTGCTCGCGGATCATCGCGGGCTGCTGCTCGTGTTTCATCGAGGCATGTGGTGCCCGAGCTGCCGTCGGCAGCTCACGGAGCTCGAGGAGGCGCTGCCGAAGCTCGAGGGCGCCGGGATTCGCGTCGCGGCGGTGCTCGCGCAGGCGTGGTATCGCGTGCGGGTGTCGCTCGAGAAAGCCGGCGACCCGTATCGCTTTCCGATTCTCTGCGACGGCGACCGCAAGGTCGTAAAGGAGTACGGCGTGTGGCATCCGCTGGGCATCGATGCGTTCAACAGTGCGCACCCGGCATCCTTCCTCATCGACAGCGCGACCATTCTTCGCTACAGCTTCGTCGGGAGCACGCAGTTCCAGCGCGCGCCGATGGGGGATATCCTTGCCGTCGCCGAACGCGAGCTGCGTGTTCAATAAGATTCTCATCGCGAATCGCGGTGAGATCGCGTTGCGGATCGTTCGTGCCTGCCGGGAGCTCGGCGTCGGATCGGTCGCGGTGTACAGCGACGCGGATGCATCGGCGCCGCATGTGCGCGAGGCCGACGAGGCGGTGAACATCGGTGCGGCGCCGTCGCGCGAGAGCTACCTGCGCGCCGACAAGCTGATCGAGGCCGCGAAGCGGACCGGCGCTCAGGCGATTCATCCGGGGTACGGCTTTCTCTCGGAGCGCGAGCACTTCGCGCGAGCGGTAGTCGAGGCGGGACTCGTCTTCATCGGACCGCCCGCGTCTGCCATCGCGGCGGTGGGAAGCAAGACCGCCGCCCGCGCGCTCGCCGCAACCGCGAATGTGCCCGTGGTGCCCGGCACGACGGATCCGCTGCGCGACGCCCAGGAGGCGGTGGCGGCAGCCGAGACGCTCGGCTATCCCGTGCTGCTCAAGGCGTCGGCCGGCGGCGGAGGGAAGGGGATGCGCATCGTGCGATCCGCCGCGGAGCTCGCGCCGGCGCTCGAGAGTGCCAAACGCGAGGCGATGACGTCGTTCGGCGATGACGCGGTCTATGTCGAGAAGTACATCGCCGGACCGCGACACGTCGAGATCCAGGTGCTCGGCGATTCGCACGGCACGATGTACTCGCTCGGCGAGCGCGAGTGCTCGATCCAGCGACGGCACCAGAAGATGATCGAGGAGGCGCCAAGCGTCGCGGTGACGCCGGAGCTCCGCAAACAGATGGGCGACACTGCGGTGCGCATGGCGAAGGCCGCGGGCTACGTGAACGCCGGGACGTGCGAGTTTCTCCTCGACGCCAGCGGCAACTTCTATTTCTTAGAGATGAACACGCGGCTACAAGTCGAGCATCCGGTGACGGAGCTCGTGGGCGGGCTCGATCTGGTGCAGTGGCAGATCCGCATCGCGGCGGGAGAGCGGCTGCCGGCGACGCCGATCGTGGCCGAGCCGCGCGGGTGGGCGATCGAGTGCCGCATCACCAGCGAGGATCCGGGAAACGACTTCCTGCCATCGACGGGCACGATTTCGTTTTTGCGCGTGCCCGGCGGTCCGGGTGTGCGCTGGGACGGCGGCGTTGGTGCGGGGAGCCACATCGGGTTGCACTATGATCCGCTGCTCGGAAAGCTCATCGTGTGGGCGGACACGCGCGAGGCGGCCATCGCGCGAATGCGCCGCGCGCTGCTCGAGCTGACGATCGTCGGCGTCGAGAGCTCACGCGACTTTCATCTGCGCGTGATGGACGATTCCGAATTTCAGCGCGGCGCGATCGACATCCAGTGGCTCGAGCGACGGCTGCCGTCGCTCACCGCGGGCGGCTCGACTCCTGACGGCGAGATCGCAGTCGCAATCGCGGCCGCGCTGCTCGCGGAGAGCGAACGCGCGGGCCGACTTACCGCGTCGCGCACGCAGGCCGATGCCGCATTCGGACAGACTACAGGCGATGATCCCTGGCGCATCGCCGGCCTGCGCGACGGCCTTCGGCGCCACTGATGCCACCCGTCTCGGTGACCGTCGAATCGATCGCGGCCGGCGGCGACGGGGTCGCGCGCGCGGAGGGATTCGTCGTCTTCGTGCCGCGCTCCGCGCCCGGCGACGTCGGCGTGGTCGACATCGCGATGCGCGGTTCGTTCGCGCGCGCGCCATTCGTGCGCCTCGAGCATCCGGCGCCGAGTCGCGTCGAGCCGCCATGTCCCCACTATACGATGGACCGGTGCGGCGGCTGTCAGCTGCAGCACATGGAATACGGCGCGCAGCTCGCGGCAAAGAGCGGGATCATTCGTGACTCCATCACCCGGATCGGCAAGCGCACGATCGAGCAGCCTGAGGTCGAGCCGAGCGCGCAGCAGTGGCGCTATCGGCGCAAGCTGACGATGGCGATGCAGAGGAGCGGCGCGCGCTGGATCGCCGGACTCCATCCCTACGACTCGCCGCGCAAGATCTTCGCGCTCGAGGACTGTCCGATCACCGATGATCGCGTCGTCGCGATGTGGGGTGAGATCATGGCGGCGCAGACGTTGTTTCCGATCGCATCGCAGCTTCGCGGTGCCGTACGCATCGATGCATCCGGCGCGACGTTCGTGCTCGAGGGCGGCGATGTGTGGCCCGAGGCGCCGCGATTCTTCGACGCCGTTCCGTCGCTCGTCGCGCTCTGGTGGATTCCCGAAAAGAAGCGTCGCCGCCTGATGCAGCAGCGCGGCGACTCCAACGCGCTCGGCGCATCCTTCGCGCAGGTGAACGCGCCTGTCGCCGCGCGGATGCACGACTACGTGCTCGCGCGCGTCCTGGCGCACGGGCCGCAGACGGTGGTCGATGGCTACTCGGGCGCGGGAGAGCTCGCGATGGCGCTCGCGTCCACCGGCGTGCGCGTCTCCGCGATCGAGCTCGACTCCGATGCATCCTCGCACGCGGCCGTGCGACTGCCCGCGGGCTCGACGGCGATCTCGGCAAAGGTCGAAGAAGTACTGGCCTCGCTCCTTCCCGTGGACGTCGTCGTCCTCAACCCGCCGCGCACCGGCGTCGATGGCCGCGTCACCGAGCAGCTCGAGCAATGCGACCCGCCGCCGCGCGCCGTGGTCTACGTCAGCTGCAATCCGGCTACGCTCGCACGCGATCTCGCGCGGATGCCGCGCTACAGGATCGCGTCGCTTCGTGCGTACGACATGTTCCCGCAGACCGCGCACGTGGAAACCGTGTGCGAGCTCGTGCCGGCGTCAGCATGATCTACGTCGTCGAGGTGAACGGAAAGCGATTTAACGTCGATGTGCACGATGGCGACGCGATAGTCGACGGAGTCAAGTATCGTGCTTCGATGCAGCCCGTCGCCGGAACGCCGGTGCGCATCGTCGCCGTGAACGACGCCGTCCATCGCATGGTCCTTCGCGAGCGCGTTGCGCGCGGTCGCTATCGCCTCTGGCTCGACGGCCATCGCTACGACGCCGAGGCGCTGGACGCGCGGGCGCGCGCGATTCGCGACATGCAGGCCTCCGTCGCCAAGCCTGCGGGGCCCGCGCCGCTGCGTGCGCCGATGCCCGGGCTGATCGTTCAGCTCCGCGTGAAGGTCGGCGACACGATCGCTGCCGGCGACGGGCTCGTGGTGATGGAGGCCATGAAGATGGAGAACGAGCTTCGCTCGCCGGCGGCGGGAGTCGTGCGCGCCGTACACGTCACGGTCGGCGCGGCGGTGGAGAAGGGCGCCCTCCTCGTTGAGCTCGAGTAACCTCGAGCTCGTCCGGCGCTACCGAATCGCCGTGGTGTCGTGCACGAGCCGGCCCCATCCGATCTGCCCGGAGAGCTTCGCGAGTGACCAGCGCCCATCTCCGCCCTCCAGCGGCAGCGCGAAGTTGAGGTTGTTGTCGATCACACCGGGGTTGAGATCCACCCTCAGGAGCTTCCCCTCGATGTCCCACCGCATCACCTGCTTCCGCGTCGCGACGGCCGCCGTCAGCGCGTCGGGGAGGTAGCCGAGCACGGCGCCCTCGCCGCTGTTGTCCTGACAGTTCTTGTGGTTGAGCAGTGTGTGCAAGTTGATCGTCACGGGGTACGCCTTTCCGCGGAGCCGCTGGGCGGCCGGCCCTGCCCGCGGCGTGAGCGTGTCGACCACCAGAAAGACGTGCTGGACGACGGAATATCCGGAGCAGAGATCGCCGATTCGCTCGCTCACCGGATGGCTGCATGCCGAGAGTCCGAGCATGGCTCCGACTCCCACCCGGACCGCCCCTCGCAGATGCGTTGACAACGGCTAACTCCTTTCGTAGCTTAAGAGTCTGTCCCAAACGCCTAGTTGGGCGACGTGCTCCCTTTCGGAGCGCTATCGCTCTGCATGCCATTTTCGACGCACATGAGATCAACTTACACCGCAACACCGAGCGACATCGAGCATAAATGGTTCATCGTCGACGCCGAGGGGATGGTGCTTGGACGACTCGCCGCCGAAGTCGCACAGATCATACGCGGCAAGCACAAGCCGATGTTTACGCCGCACATGGACACGGGTGACAACGTCATCGTCATCAACGCGTCCAAGGTTCGCGTCACGGGCCGCAAGGCGGAGCAGAAGCGCTACTTCCATCACACCGGCTACATGGGACACGAGCGGTTCACGCCATTCGCCACCATGATCGCCAAGCATCCGGATCGTGTGATCGAGAAGGCCGTCTACGGAATGCTTCCGAAGACCGCGCTCGGCCGCCAGGTGCTGCGTCTCAAGCTTCGCGTCTATGCGGATGCGGATCACCCGCACACCGCGCAGCAGCCAACCGTCCTCAAACTTCGTCAGAGCGAGAGCAAGTAATGGCCGAAGGGATTACGCACACGATCGGACGCCGCAAGGAAGCGGTCTGCCGTCTTTATATCCGCGCGGGCTCCGGCAAGTGGGATGTCAACGGCCGCACGCTCGGCGACTACTTCCCGAGGCCGACGCTCGTGTCGGCGATTCAGCAGCCGTTCACGGCGACCGACACGCTCGGACGCTACGATGTAAAGGCGAAGCTCGAAGGCGGTGGACAGAGCGGACAGGCCGGCGCACTGCGCCTCGCCGTCTCGCGTGCTCTCGTCGAGATGGATGAGACGCATCGCCGCAAGCTGCGTGACCTGGGCCTCATGACGCGCGATTCGCGCTCGGTCGAGCGCAAGAAGCCGGGTCGTCCGAAGGCTCGCAAGCGGTTCCAGTTCTCGAAGCGGTAAGCAACTGCAGCATCTCTGCGCGGCGTAGCTTCGCGCAGAGAATCTTTCACGCTCTCCGAGTTGCGTTAGGGTGCCGCCGCAAGCGGTCTAGCGCAACGATGAAGAGAGCGGCCGAATCAACCCGAAGGGATTACCAGCACTCATGACTCTGCCCAACCTCGATCAACTGCTCGAAGCCGGTGTCCATTTCGGACACCAGACCCGCCGCTGGAACCCGAAGATGCGCAGGTACATCTTCGCCGAGCGCAACGGGATCCACATC
>JBDTJH010000047.1:0-21075 GCA_039935955.1 Gemmatimonadaceae bacterium | reverse complement strand
GGAGCTGCACATCCGCGGACGCGATGTTCGGACGGTGTCCTTCGGGCATCGGATCTGGCCTCGCTGCAGCGCTCATCTGCTACGCCTCCGCCGCGAGCGAGTGATTGACCTTCTTCAAGTACACCACTGCGGTGAACGTGTTGAGCTCCTCGAACACGTGATAGGCGCGCTTGTCCTCGATCATCTTCGTCACCGACCACGCCGGATCCGCCGCGTCACCGAAGGTGATCGCGTTCGATGGGCAGGCCTGCGCGCACGACGTCGTGAACTCATCCGCCTGGACCGCGCGCCCCTCGAGCTTCGCGAGATGCTCCGTCTCGCGAATGCGCTGCACGCAGAAGGTGCACTTCTCCATCACACCCTTGCCGCGCACGGTCACGTCGGGATTCAGCTGCCAGCTCATCCGCTCGGGCCACGCGTACTGCGGACGCCGCGGCTCGCCGTAGCCGAACCAATTGAAGTAGCGAACCTTGTACGGGCAGTTGTTCGAGCAGTAGCGCGTGCCGACGCACCGATTGTAGACCTGCACGTTGAGCCCGTCCGGCGAGTGATACGTCGCGTACACCGGACATACCGGCTCGCACGGCGCGTTGCCGCACTGCTGGCACATCATGGGAACGAAGCGCGTCTCGAAGGTATCGTCGAGCACATCGCCGCCTTCGAAATAGCGCTCGAGGCGGATCCACGCCATCTCGCGGCCGCGCAGAATGTTCGCGCCCGGCTGTCCCTCGAGCCCCGGCGTCGCCGTCGACTGATGCGGCGCGCCCACCGTCGCAATGTTGTTCTCCGCGTAGCACGCGGTGACGCACGCCGAGCATCCGGTGCACCGCGCGAGATCGACGGTCATCGCCCAGCGGCGCTTGGCCATCCCGCTCCAGTGATTCGGATCGTACATCCCCTTCTTGTTGTCATCGCTCGGCAGGTCACCCTGCGCATCCTGCGCGACCGGCGCGCGGAGCCCGGGGAGAAACGCGTGCGACGCGTCGCCCGGCATGTGCGCCTCGCCGCTCCCGTCCTTCTCCGCCTCGCCCGGCGTCGGGACGATGCCGAGCTCGCGCGCGTCGATCGCCTGCGCGATCCCGCGTCCGTGCTGGCGCGCCGAGCCTTCGGTGCTGACGAGCGGAATGAAGTCGCCCGTCTTCGTCAGCTTCACCTTGGTCGACGTCCACGCCTGCGTGCCCGACTTCGCGTCGAACGCCACGGGAAGCAGGTCGCCAGGGTTGGAGCCGATATTCGCCGCGTAGCGACCGTAGGCCGTGTGTCCGCGACCGAAGGCGATCGCGATCGTGTCGCCCCGAAGTCCCGGATAGACGTAGGCCGGCGCGGTGAGCGAGCCGTTCGGCGTTTCGACGCGCAGTACATCGCCCGAGTCGATCGCGAGGCGCGCGGCCGCCTTCGTACCGACCTCGATCACCGTCTGCCAACATACCTTCGTGACGGGATCGGGGATCTCCTGCAGCCACGGCTTGTTCGCGCCGCTGCCGTCATCGAGCATCGGCGACGGATACACGACGAGGTACATGTCACCCGACGTGCCCTCGAGGTTCGCCGCGGTACGTGTGGTGGCGGACGTGGTTTTCTTGGCGCGCTGGACGGCCAGTGTACCGCTGCCAATCCCCTTTATCAGAGCCGACGTAAACGCTGTCGTACCACCGGGATAGCGTCCGATGAGATACTCGCGATAGTTCGGCACCGCGTGAGCGCCTTCGGTTTTCGGATTCGCCTTCTCGAGCGAGAGGAGCACGTCCGCCGTGGCGCGCGTCTCGTACACCGGATCCATCCCCGGCTGCTGCAGCGAGATCACACCGGGGAGCGGCTGCGCGTCGCCCCACGATTCGATCGGGTGGCTGTCCGGCAGCACGAGGTCGCACAGCTCGGCCGTCTCGTCGGGGTAGCTCGAGAACGAAACCTTGAACGAGACCTTCGCCATCGCCTCGGCGACCTTCGCGCTTTTCGGGCTCGTGAACACCGGGTTCGCGCCGCGCACGAAGAGCAGCGACACCTGTCCCGCGCGCATCTTCTCGATGGCGTCGGTCAGCTCGGCGTCGGACGACATCCCCTCGAAGCTCTCGATCGGGCGCGCGGTGAGTACCGAGCGTCCGACATTGCCGAACTTCTGATTGAGCCCGTTCACAGCCAGCGCGAGGTCGTAGGATCCGCCGGCGAGGATCAAGCTCGGCATGCCCGAGGCGAGCTGCGTCGCGAGCGACTGCAGCATCGGCGCAGGCACGTCGGCTGCCTGCGCCGCAGCCTCGATCGAAGCAGAGCCCGCCAGCGCGTTCGCGATCGCGAGCTCGGAACCCGGCTTGCACGCGATCCACTGGTCCGCGTTCATCCCGGTGAGCGAGCGACGCGGCGAGATGTGTACGACTCGTGGCGCGTCGGCGCCCTTCGCGCGTGCATCCGCGAAGGAGAGCTGCTGCGGGACGCTGGCGCCCCACGTCTCGAGGAAGTCGGCGCCAAAGGAGACGATGAGCTTCGCGGCAGTGAAGTCGAGCGACGGCCATGCGACGCCGTAGCTCTGCGTGTTCGCCGCGATGACGCCGCCTTCGGAGAGTGCGGCGTAGCTCAGATGCGCCGGCATGCCGTAGCCGGCGAGCCACGCATCGAGGAAGCCCGGGAAGGTCCCGGACTCGTGTTGATTGATGAAGAGCGCGCTCGCCGTTTTCCCGGCGCCGGCAACCGACGCGAGCTGCTGGCCGAGCAGCGTGAGCGCCTGCGTCCAGGTGACCGGCGTGAGCTTGCCGTTCTTCCGGAGCATCGGCTGCCGATAGCGATCCGGGTTGTAGAGCCCCTGCACGGAGGCCTGGCCACGCGAGCACAGCGCGCCGTGATTCAGCGGGTGATCGGGATTCCCTTCGACCTTGAAGGTGCGGCCATCGCGCACCTCGAGCAGCACGCCACATCCGACCGCGCATTCACGGCACGTCGAGGCATAGTAGTTCGAGACGCCAGGAACCGTCTCGTCGGGCTGGACGAGATACGGAATGAGCTTCTCGCCCGTATCATTGCCGCATCCGATGGCCGCGGTGGTCGCGCCGGCGGCGCCCAGCACCTTGAGGAAGGTGCGGCGGCTCGTCCCCGGCTTCGGGTCGGTCCCTGGCGTCGAGCTCTCACTCATGCGCGCATCCTAGTAGTGACACGTGCTGCAATCGTAGCGGGCTTTCCACGCGGGATTCACGTTGCCGATATGACAGTTGATGCACCAACCCATGTTGAGCGGCGCGTATTGGTAGACGCGGGTCATGTTCTGCACCTGACCGTGACAGGTCTGGCAGGTGACGCCCGCATTCACGTGGCGCATGTGCGGAAATTGGACATAATCCGGCACCTTATGGATGCGCACCCACGGAATTGGCTGCTTGTTCTTCCAGTAGGTCGTGAGCTTCGTGATCCCTTCACTCGTGCGCGCAGGCATTCCATCGATCGCTGGGCGCTGCGCGGTGACGACCGTGTGGCAACCCATGCACGTGTTCACGGACGGGAGCCCCGGGTCCATTGCCTTGTTCGCGGAGAAGTGGCAGTACAGACAGTTCATGCCGAGCGTCTGGACGTGCCGCGGGTGCGGAAATGCGATCGGCTGGACGGGCGAGCGCCCCTGGCGTGTGGATCCGCCCCAGTATCCCCATTCGCCACGATTGACGATGACGGTGTCGGGGGCTTTGTTGGTCGCGCGCGCGGGGGGTGTGGTGGCGGAAGCAGCGCCGGGAGCGGCGGTGGGCTGCTGCGACTGCTGCTGTTGCCGTGCGCCGGTGTACGCCGATGCGATGGCGGCAGTGGCCGCGAGCACCACGAATACCGGCAAAACGGCCCACTTCTTCCGAATCGTCATCGCGCCATGGAATCGGTCAACTCAGGGGGCGCAGCCTTTGTGAAATTGTTCACAAGCAGCGCAAGTGAAGCGGGAATCTGCACATGGGCCGCATCGCGCGCAAGTGGCAGCCTGCGCAAGCGTTAGCCGACAAATCTACTCTGGTATGGTGCATTCCTCAGGGCGCCTCCGCGAGTTCTAAAAGTCGCGTCTCAGGCGGAAGGAGCTCGAGATTCGCCAGCGGCGATTGCATGAGCCTGAGCGGCCAACCACTGCCGAAGAGAAAGTGCTCGCCCCCGATCGTGTGCAGCAGATGCGCGAGATCGTCTTCCGGCGGCCCCCATATCCACGAGATGTCCCACATCACGCGCGCGCGCTCCTCCGGCGTGAGTCCCCAATGCGACTCCTCGATGAGCGCGCGTGCCGCGCACGTCACGACGACGCGCACGCGCGGATCGGCGCGTACGATCGCGCGGATGTGCGCGCCGCTCAGATCACTGGCGACATCGAGTGCGCTCCGCTGACGCACGTCCTCGAAGCGGGTGGTGAGCACGAGCGGCAACCCGATCTCGCCGCACGCACTGGCGAGATGCGCGAGCCGCGAGTCGTGCGCGCCCATTCCCCACTGCATCGGATACGCGCGGATCGCGCGCGCGCCGATCGCGTGCGCGTCGATGAGCGCGGATTCCCAGTGCGGCCAATCCGGGCGAATGGCGGGAACCGGCTCGAGCACGGCGCGATGCGGTTCCAGCGCCGCGAACAACGCCTCGTTCCCCGCGGTGACATCGCGATGGAAGGCCGTCGGAAGGTGTCCGACCCACGCACTCGCGATCCCCTCGCGCGCGAGCACGCGCACGAGCACACCGGCATCGGGGTGCGGCAGCTCGCGAAATGGATACGCGCCGATGAAGGTGTTGACGTCGATCATCCTAGCGGTGTCTCACGAGGGCACCTTCACGTGCGCGTCCGTGCGACGTGCGGCGACGCCACTCGTCGGCATCCCCGGCAGCGCGTTGTGCGGGAAGATCCGCGCGGCGTTGCGCCAGCGAACTTCCTCGATTTCCTCGTCGCTCATCCCGATCGCGTCGAGCGCGCGCAGCTTCGCGAGCCCGGTCTCCATCGTGATGTCGCATCCCCACACCATTCGCGACGCGCCGACCGATGCGTACACGAGGTCGAGCATGCCGCGGTCGACACCGCTTCCCGAAAGATCGACGTAGATGTTCGAGCGCTCGCGCACGGCCGCGCAGCTGTGCGCCCAATCGCCGCCGCCGCCGATGTGCGCGAGGATGAACGACGCGCGCGGATGGCGCGCGGCGAGACGCCCGAGATCCACGCCATCCGAGACTTCCTGCCCGGGCCACTCGCGCGTGCGATGCTGCCAGATGTGATGCAGCACCGGCAGCCCACGCTTCGCCGCCTCCTCGGCGATCGGGTCGAGCAGTGGATCATCGGCGCGCCGGCTCGCCGCGAGCTTGATGCCGACGGCGCCGCGCTCGACGCATCGCTCGATCTCCTCGCGCGCGTGCACCGTGTCGTTCGGATTGACCGTGACGTAGCAGCGGACGCGATCGGGGTGCGCGTCCTGCAGCGCGAGCATCGCATCATTTCCCGACGTCACGTCGAATGGCGATGGAAAATACGTCGGCGACTTGTGCCCCCAACTCCCGAGAATCGACGCGATGTGCGCGCGGATGCCGATGCGCTCGCCCGCGCGTATCCGCGAGGCGTTCACGCGCTCCCAGTCGCCGCGCCCGGAGGCTGGATGATAGAAGTGCGCGTGCACGTCGACGAGGGGCGTGCGTCCCGCGAGGGGATCGTCGCGCTGCTCAGCCATCCACGAGCTCCTCCCGCAGCGCGACGAAGGCAGCGCTCGCGGCGCTCTCGATCTCGCCGACGTCCGACTCGTCGTGCGCGAGACAGGCGTAGTTATACGCGCCGCGCTTGAACAGGACGCCCTGCTCGAGCGCGAGCTCGCCGAAGCGCGTGCGCTGATCCTCGTCCTCGAAGTCGAACATCCACATCGGCGCGATCCCCCGCACCGTCACGCCGCCGATGCCCGACGCGGTGATCGCGCGCTGGACGCCCTGCATCATTTCCTCCCCCGCCGCCCACAGCCCCTCGCACACCTCGGCCTTCTCGTGCCAGTCGAGCACCGCAGCCGCAGCCGCGAGCGCCGTTGCCTCGCCCGCGAGCGTCGACGAGATCCACGCCTCCGACGCCGCGCGCATGATTTCCTCGCGGCCGACGACCGCGCTCAACGGATATCCATTTGCGAGCGCCTTCCCGAACACGGCGAGATCGGGGGTGATCCCGGAATATTCCTGGAAGCCTCCGGTGCGGAGACGAAAGCCCGTCTTCATCTCATCGAAGATCAGCACCGCGCCTCGCTCGTCCGCGATCCCGCGCGCCGACTCGATCCATGCGGTGCTCGGCAACCGCTCGATCACCGGCTCGATCACGATCGCCGCAAGATCGTCGCCTGCTTCGGCCGCCGCCGCTTCGAGCGCGGTGATGTCGTCGAAGGGGACCGCGGTGAAGTCCTGATGTGCGCCAGCGACCGTGCCGGGGCCACCCGTATACCAGTCGAGCCATCCAAAGTAGCCGCAGCCGACGACCTTGGCGCGACGCGTGTGCGCGCGCGCGATGCGCACTGCAGCCGCCACGCCTTCCGCACCGCTCTTCATGAAGCGGACGCGCTCCGCGCACGGGATCACATCGGATAGCCGCTCGGCGACGTCGACCTCGAGCACGTGCGACAGACCCGCCACGTTCCCCTGCTCTGCCGCCTGCGTGATCGCCATCGTGACCGCCGCTTCCGCATAGCCGAGGGCGACGGCGCCGAGCGCCATGATGCAGTCGATGAGCTCTCGGCCGTCCGCGGTAGAGATGCGGCAGCCCGATGCGCGGAGGTAGTGCGTCGACATCTCGTCGTGCGCATCGCCGTAGAGCGTCGCGAACCGCATGCTGCCGGTGGACGCGCCGCCGGGGATGATCCGCTCGGCGCGCGCGCGCCAATCGAGTTCGGGGGCTTCCTCTTCGGGCTCTATCTCGCTGTCGCTCATGCGGGGAAGAAGCGGAGGTACGGGCGCAGCGTCAAGTGCGCGGCTCGCGGTCTCGCTGGATTGCGCGCATGACCTCGATTGCGATCGATCGCAGCATGTCGATCTCGCGCGCGTCAGGGGCGGCGCGATACGTGAGCGAGCGCAGCGAGCGGAGCACGAGCTCCTGGTTGCGCGTGCGGAAGAAGTCGATGGTCTCGAGCGACTTGTCGGCGTCGGTGAAGAAGCGTTGGAGCTGGTCGGCGCTCGCGGGCGGCGCGTCCTTGCGCGGAGGGGCGATCGTGCGCGACGCATCGGCCCCGATGTGCAGCTCGTAGAGCGCGATGAGCACCGCCTGCGCGAGGTTGAGCGACGGATGGTCGCTCGTGGGGATGGTGACGACTGCGTGCGCACGGTCGAGCGATTCGTTGGAGAGTCCGTGATCCTCGCGGCCGAAGAAGACCGCCACCGGTCCGTCGACCGCGGCTTCGAGCATTGGCGCGACGATCGCGCGGGGATTGGTGAGATTCCATTTCGCCTTGCGACGGCGCGCCGTGAAACCGGCGGCGAAGACGCAGTCGGCGATGGCCGCATCGAGCGAGACGAAGTGCTCGATCTTCGCGACGATGTCGCGGGTGTCGTGGGCCACTCGCTCGACGCGCGACGGATCGTACTCGACGGGATTCACCAGCCGGAGACGGCTGACATCCATGTTCTTCATCGCGCGCACGACGGCAGCGATGTTCACCGGATCCTGCGGCTCGACGAGGACGACGCAGACGTTGTCGAGCGCGCTCATTCGGGAAGCTGGATGCGAAGGAAGCGCTCGAGGGGCTGGCGGTCGCCGCGGAGATAGATGCGCTCACCGCGCGCGCCGCTGAGCACGAGCTGCCCGCGCCGACGCTGGCGGGTGGAGATCATGTCGTTGATCAACACATCGATGGACGCGATCGGCGTGAGCGCATCGCGTGGAATGGCGAGACGGACCTCGTAGCCGCCGATCGTCTCGCGGGAATCGGCGGTGAGCGTCGGAGCGTTGGCGCCGCCGGAAAGGCGATGGATGCGCGTGTGCGAGAAATCGCGCGAGGGGATGACGAGCCAGGAGGCGGGCTCGCGCCATCCGTCGCACCAGAGGTGGAGCTGCACGCCGTCGCTGTTGATGTCGGGAATTTCATTGTCGAGCGCGGGGTCGGGCGCATCTTCGTCACGGAAAAACAGCGGAGTCTTGTGAACGTCGACGCGGATCTCGACGTCGGCGTCGTCCGCGTCGATCTCGACGTGGGCGCTGGGTTTTCCTGCGACGGACCAGGAGTACTCGGACATCCGGTAGTCGGACTCAGCGAGCTCGCGGGAGAATGGGAGTGGGAATGGCGGTGATGGAGGCGGGGTGAGTGACGAGTCATCATCCAGCGCGCCGAACTCCGCTTCCGGGAGGCCATCGAGAATCGTGGTGGCGGAATTACCATTGCGCGTGCTCGTGACGCGCATCCCCTTTTGTGTGAACTCGAATTCGGTGGCGTCGCCGGCGCGATCTCTGGTAATCACGCTATTGGCATGAAAGGTGACATCGGCGATCGCACCGGCGAAATTCCAAACGGTGCGCATACGGCCATAAGAGCCGCGCATGCGCACGACGGCGAATCGCTGCTCCGGTGCGCCCGGTGCTCCCGGCGCCATCGCTGTGAACCACTCGGACTCGCGAGTGGCAGTCACCCACGCGATCACTTCGCCGGAGTCCTCATCAAGGAGGCGCACGATTTGATTCGCTCCGGCGTTGGCACTTCGCGCATCGTGAACGAAGGAGAATCCATCTTCCAGCCCATCGCCTCCGTCTAATATCGTCTCGGTCCACGGGCCGGACAGGTCGATTCTTCCTCGAGTGTGAATTGGAAGCTCGACTCGCCGCACCTCCTCGAATGACACCCAGCGAAGATCGTCGATGCATACTGAGTCCGACACAACCACCGCGCGCTGGGCCTGCACCTCCGGCGCATTCGAAATGTCCGCGCAGGCATCGATCCAGCCGAGACCGTCGCGCTCGTCATACACCATCAGCGACCCCGACGTCTGTGGCTGCGAGCGCCCGTTCACCAACGGCGCGTTATGCGCGAGCGTGCTGCGATACCAGTGCAACGAGCGATCGACATAGCTGCCCGTGCCCATGTCATCGAGGATGCGGTGCGGGCCGTACGCGAGCAGAAGGTTGAGCCGGTCGGGATGTCCGTGGCCGCCGCCGTGATGTCCGTAGTCGAGCGCCGCGTACGCCTTCCCTTCGTCGCGACGGAACACCGCGATCCCCTGCCCCTCGAGCAACGCCGACGCCATGTTCGCGCGCTCGAGCGGCGGAAGCGTCTCGCGCGCGAAGAGCAGCGAGCGCCAGCCGAGATCCGCGCGCGTGAGCGCGGACGCTGGCTCGTTGCGCTCGGCCTCGGCGGCCGAGCGCCAGCGGCCGGTGTCGAGATGCGGGATGTCGTCAGCGTAGAGGGCCGCGAGCGCGGAGGTGAGTCGCGCATCATCGGCGCGTGCGAGGCCGAGCTCGCACGACTCGGCCGTGCGCCACTGTCGAAGCGACGCGCCGTATTGCGAATCGCGTCGCGCGGGGAAGCCGAGGTCGGGGAACGCGGTGAGGAACGGAGTCGAGAAGGCCGCCTGAAAGCGCGCGAGCAATTCGGGCGGAAGCTCGTGCCCCGCCGCCTCGGCCATCGTGACGCCGTACCACAATCCGCGATGCGAGAAAAGATGGTAGTTCTCCCCCTCGTACCAGCTGCCGTCCGCGAGAAGTCCGGTGCCAAGCGACGCGATGAGTCCCGATGACGAGTGCATCGCGTGCGCGACGAGCGCGCTGTCGCCGAGCGTCCCACCGGCGGCGATGAGCGCGGCGTTGTTCCAGAGCTGGCGATTCGATTCGCCCTCGTCGTACGTGCGAATGAGCGCGGCGCTCGGCGCGGCGACGCGCGCACGAAAGTGATCGGTAGACGATTCGCCGGCGCCGGCAGCGTCGAGGAGGTCGGCCGCGATGCAGAGCTGC
The DNA here is from genome assembly GCA_039935955.1 of Gemmatimonadaceae bacterium. GTDB lineage: Bacteria > Gemmatimonadota > Gemmatimonadetes > Gemmatimonadales > Gemmatimonadaceae > FEN-1250. The sequence goes on along the minus strand of JBDTJH010000047.1, from coordinate 11,195 downwards.
AGCAGCCAGATCGACTCGAGATAGGTGCTGAAGAACGGGCGCGACGGGCCAAGGACGTTGTCGTCGAGCGGGTAGCGGCTGTAGCGGTCGGCGTACTCGTCGAGTGTCGCGCGCGCGAAGGCGGCGAGGATCGGCTCGCCGCGGAGCGCATGCAGCGCGGCGGCGTGCACTGCACGCTCGGCGCGCCAGAGCTGCGCGAACATCAGCCACCAGCGGTGATCGTGCTCGCGCGTCTGGAGCTCGCCGCAGACGGGGCATCGATGTGCGTGCGGCGAGTACGGATTGAATTCGAGCGATGCACCATCGTGCGGGCACCGGCCACCGTCGCGCGAGAGCATCGCCTTCTGCCCTGAGATCGCGGGCGCCTCGTGAAGCACACGATCCATGTCGGCACGCAGCGAGTCAGCGAGCGGGCGCAGGGCTCCTGCCGCGATGCGCTTCCGTGCCGTGAGATCGCTTGAATTCAAGAGAATATTCAAGGCGCCTTCACGTGCCAGGAAGCGAGCGTGACGAGCTCGCCGCGCAGGTCCATGGTGACACCCTCGAGGCGTCGCGACGCGCCCTGCACGCCGCGCGCATGGTAGACCCACGCGACCGGCATCGAATCGGAGAGCTCGCGTGCGACCGAGCTCCATCGCGCGCGGGCCAGCGAGTCGGGCGCGCTTCGCGCAGCGGCGAGCAGCGAGTCGAGCCGGGGCTCGTGGAAGCCCGCATAGTCCAGCGCGCCATGAGCGAAGCGCGAATCGAACATGGCCGAGAGTTGGGAGAGCGAGAGATCTCCGGGGATGCCGGTGTAGAGGGCGTCGAAGCGGCGCGGGGTCGCGCGCGCCTCCGCGAGGAAGGATGCAAGCTCGCGCTGCCGAATGTCGACACGAATACCGATTCGCGCGAGATCCGACTGGATGAGCTGCTCCGCCGCGTTGTCGGCACTCCCGACAGTGAGGAGCTCCAGCGTGAGCGCGCGGTCGTCGCGATGGCGGGTGCCGGCGGGGCCGCGACGCCAGCCGGCGGAATCGAGGAGCGCATTCGCGTGCGCGGTGTCGGCCTCTGGCGGAGTCGAGGGCGTGGCGAGCGGATGCGTCGAGGCGATCGCGCTGCTCGACGGCTCGCCGTAGCCGTGCACCGCGACGGCGACGATTCGCTGCCGATCGAGCGCGAGCGAGATCGCGCGCCGCACGCGCGAATCGTCGAATGGCGTGCGCGTGACGTTGAAGACGATCCCGTAGGACTGGAGCACTGGATAATCGATCACGCGGAGCAGCGGGTCGCGTGCGACGAGCGGCGCCATCGCGGGCGAGATCCCAGCGACATCGAGCTCGCCGCTGGTGAGGCCCGCGAACTTCGTCGCCGACTCGTCGATGACGGCGATGATGACGCGACGCAGCGCGGGCGGTCCTCCCATGACAGGGGGAAATGAATCGTTGCGCGCGAGCTCCCATCGCTGCCCCGCGACGCGCCGTACGAAGCGGAACGGCCCGTTGCCGATCGGGTGTACGGCGAAGCTGTCGGCGCGCATCGTGGCGCGCGGCGTCTGCGCGAGGCGGTGCGCTGGAACGATCGGCAGCTCGCAGAGGATCGCCGGAAAGCGCGGCTGTGCGATCGCATAGTCGATCGTGAGCGTCGTGTCGTCGACTGCGGTGACCTTCGTGATGTCCGAAAGGTCGGACGCCCGCGGAAAGCCGGTCGCGGGGTCGCGCGCGGCGTCGAGCGTGAACGCGACGTCGCGCGAGGTCGTCCGGAGGCCATCAGCCCACTCGAGAGAGGGGACGAGCCAGAAAGTGAGCGAGCGGCGGTCGGGCGAGAACCGCCACGCGCGTGCGTAATACGGCGTCGGTACGAGCGCGGAGTCGTAGCGCGCGAGCGTGACGAACAACGCGTACCGCTGCACCTGCTTCGCGAGCGGATGGATCGTCACGAGCGGATTTGCGCTCTCGAGCTCCGCGCCCGACGCGATGACCACCGTGTCGGTTGCACGGCGCGGTCCGCCGCAGGCCGCGGCGCACGACGCCATTGCGAGCGCGCGCAGCCACGCGCGGGTTGACGGGCGCCGCGTGCGCACCATCATCCCCAAATGCGATCCATCCTGCGGCAGCTCGCCGTCGCCCTCGCGCTCTTCTGGGTCGTCCTCAATCTCACCTTCTTCCTCGTTCGCGCTGCACCCGGCGACCCGGTGACGTTCCTTGCGCCGCCGACAGCCTCGGCTGCGGAGCTCGCTCGCCTGCGCACGTCACTCGATCTCGATGCGCCGCTCGCTGTCCAATATGGTCGCTGGGCGCGCGGAGTATTCAAGGGCGACCTCGGCACGAGCTTCGTCGCGCATCGCTCCGTGACGCGCGTGTTGGGCGAGGCGCTTCCCATTTCCATCGCGCTCGGTGGGATCTCACTCTTCCTCACTTTCCTCATTGGCGTGGCCGTCGGCAGCGTGCAGGGCGCGCATCGCGGATCTCGTAGCGACACCGCGCTCACGCTCGTGACCACCACCGTGTACGCGGCGCCGAGCTTCTGGCTCGCGCTGTCGCTGATCGCGCTGTTCACGTACGGCGCAGCGCGACTCGGTTTTCCCGCGTGGCTGCGGTTGCCCGCCTTCGGCGTGCGCGATCCTGCAGGCGGCTCCGGAATCGCCGACCTCGTCCGACACGCCGTGCTTCCCGTGCTCACGCTCACGCTGGTCGGCGCCGCTGGCATCGCGCGATACGCGCGCAGCTCGACCGCGGAGCTGCTGCAGCTACACTGGGTGCGTACCGCGATCGCGAAGGGCGTTCCCGCGCGCGCGGTGCACGCGCGCCACGTGCTCGCGAACGCACTGCCGACGCTCCTCATCCTCTTCGCGCTCGCGCTTCCCGGCGTGCTCGCGGGATCCGTGTTCGTGGAGACCGTGTTCGGCTGGCCAGGCGTCGGCCGGCTCATGGTGAGCTCCATCTTCGCGCGCGATTACCCCGTAGTCGTCGGCGCCACGTTTGTGTACGCGGCGCTCGTGATTCTCGCGAATCTCGCCGCGGAGCTCGCGCTGCCGTTGGTCGACCCGCGGCGACGCTCGTGATTGCGCTCTGGCGGAGTGCAGCGATGCAGACGCGCGCCGCGATGGTGATGTTGCTCGCGCTCGCGCTCGGCGCGCTGCTCGTGCCGGCGTTCGCGAGCACCGATCCGCTTGCCATCGGAGACGCAGTGGCGTTGCGACTGCTCCCTCCCTTCTCCATCGATGCCACGCACCACTTCCATCTGCTCGGCACCGATTCGTTCGGCCGCGATCTCTTCGTGCGAGCGATGCTCGCGGGCCGGCTGTCCCTCGCCGTGGGTATCGCGGGCTCCGTGCTCGCCGGCCTCGCCGGAATCGCCATCGGCGCGATCGGTGGATGGGAGGGCGGGCTTGTAGACAGCGTCGCGTTGGCGATCGGCGACGTGCTGCTCGCGATCCCGCGGCTCGTGATCCTGCTCGTGTGCGCCGCGCTCTGGCCTCCGGGCGCCACGATGGTGATCACGATCCTCGTGCTCACGGGGTGGATGGGCGTGGCGCGCCTCGTGCGCGGCGAGGTGCGCGGGTTGCGCGCGCGGCCGTTCGTCGAGGGCGCGCACGCGATGGGCGCGACGCCGGCGCGCGTGCTCTGGCGCCACGTCCTCCCCAACGCGCTTGCCCCCGCCATCGTGGCGATCGCGCTCGGCGTCGGGAGCGCCGTGCTCCTCGAGAGCGGACTCTCCTTTCTCGGGCTCGGCATTCAGCCGCCGCAGCCGAGCTGGGGGAACATGATCGCCGATGGCCGCGAGCTGATCGTGCTCGCGCCGTGGATCGCGCTCGCGCCCGGGATCGCTCTCATTCTCACCGTGCTCTCCTGCACATTGCTCGGTGATGCATTGCGCGATCGGCTGGCGGGTGACGAGCTGGAGACGATACGCGCGCGCTCCTAGCGCACGAGCATCGTGACGATCGAACGTGGCGGCGCCACGAAGGCGATCGAATTATCTTGAATTCCAACTATTTCTTTGGGCGTCTCGTCGAGCCGTGACGAGCGAGCCTCCCGCGCCGGCGTACCGAGCATCCATGAACCAGGCACCTCGCGGTCCGTGAGGTTGATGCAGCGGAGGACCATCCACGCGCCGTCCTCGCTCGGCTTGATCGCCGAGAGCGCGAGACCGCTTCCCCGGAGCGAGACTCCCGTCGTCGTCTCGGGAAGCGCTCCGGCCGAGCGGATCGTGCGACCGAACAGCGGATGCAGGACGTCATCGGCGATGCGCTCGATCCGCGCGACGGTTGCCTCGTCGCGCGCACCATGGAGCAGGATCGCGAAGCGACCGCTGAATGGGCCCGGCTCCTGCGCGTCGGGAGTGCTAGCCGGCCATCCCGCGTGGCCGGGGCGCTCGGGGAGATCGTTGCGCGAGAGCTCGCCCACGGCGCGCAGCAACGTGAGCGCGACCGTGCCGTCGGCGAGCGTCTCGTACTCGCCCAGCCCGTCGGAGTAGATCGTCGCGCCGCGGTCGCGCGACGCGAGCGTGATGTAGCGCGCGAGTGGCGCCGTCGGCGGCGGCGTCTCGGAGGTATCGGTTGGAGCCATGATCGGCTCACGCCGCACCGGTCCGAAGGCGGCATCCGCAACGACAGCTCCGCCGACGACGTCCGTTGCGACGCGCAGCCGCAGGCGTTGGTCGGCGATGCCGTTGTTCCCCTCGACGTCGATGCGGACGAAGCTCGTGTCGGCATCGAGCGTGAGCGTCACCGTGCCCGTTGCCACGCGAGGCGCGAGCATGCGCAGACGATCGTAGAACTCGACGCGCCACTGGATCACGAGCGTCGCGCGGAGCGGACCGCGGAGATCGAGCCGCGGATTCGAAAACTCGGCGAATCGCGGCTCCCCCCGCAGCGACGCCGTATAGAGATCTCCTGCGTCGGTCACGCTTTCGATCGAGAGAAGCGATGCGATCGTTCGCATTCCATCGGTCGTGGAGAGGTGGACGATGCCGCGCACGTCGGCCTCGACGTCGACGGTGCCATTGCGCATGGATTTTCCCTCGCACACCACCGCGTCGCCGGACATCCCGCGTTCTGGCAGATCACCCGCGGTCATCGCGAAGGTGCGGGTGCCATAGCCGCCCACCGGCGGTACCTGCAGGAGCACGCGCGTCGTCTCGACGAAATCGTTCCACGGATAATGATGCGGCGACTCGAGTCGCTCGTGCCGGCGCTTCCCCGCGAGGCGCTGCACGAACCGCCCGCCATCCACCGTCCACGACGCAGACAATGCCGCGATCGGCATCGCGGTCGCACTGCCGGAGCCGGGACCAACGCATACGTGGTCGCGCACGACCAGCACCTCGACCTCCGCGACGCCGCCGCGCTCGTAAACGGATGGATTGCAGATGACCAGCGACGACGGCCACCGCGCGGGATCCGCACGCGACGCGACGATATCGTGCCCAATGAGGTCGAACAATGCCTCCTCTCGCAGCCCCGCCGCCTGCAGCTCGACGTCCTCAAGCCGGCACGCCATCGCTCGCGCGACGGCATCGATCGAGCATCCGCAGATCGTATCGTGCGGCTGGCATTGCAGCAGCGTCTTCCAGGCCGAGCGCATCAGCGCGGGGCGGCTCGACACGCGTGCGCGCTCGGCCAGCGCCACCCAGGGCTCCGTATTGCGCAACAGCGCCCGCTCGGCGCGCGCCGCGCGGCGCTTGAGCGAGCTGCGCGACGCGAAGGTGCCCTGCAGCGTCCACGTGTAGCCGTACGAATCGCGTAGCTCGCCGGTTACCTGCGGTATCGAGGGCGATGCATCGGCGGCGCGGACGAGCGCGCGCGCGAAGTCGCCGAGGCTGGTGAGGCGCACCTCGTGTGGTTGCGCGACAGTCGCGAGCGCGCGTACCGCATCGGCGCGGTCGAGCTGTCGCGCGTGATGATCCGCTCCGTTGGGGATGAGCACGTGCCCCACCGTCGCGCGCGGCGCAAGTAGGTCGCGCAACGCATCCCATCGCCCGCACGCCTCCGCATCGTCAGCGGGGAGCGCCGAGCCGAGCTCGTACCCGCTTGGCGAGAGATGGTAGACCAGCGCGGAGCTTCCGTCGGGCGCGAGCCAGCGAACGACATCGCCGCGCGGATGCTGCGCGCCGCCGTAGCCGCGCCAGAGCACGACGAGCGACAACCCGAAGCCCGCGGCGAGCGCGGGCAGCATCGCGGGATGTCCGAAGGCATCCGGCGAATACAGCACCGGCGGCGCGGTCGCGCCGAGCGCGTGGAGGGCGGCGCGCCCGGTGAGGAGGTTGCGGACGAGGGACTCGCCGGTGGGAATGAGCTCGTCGGCGAGCACGTACCACGGCCCTGCCTCGAGCGATCCCTCTCGCAGGCGCGCACTCAGTTGGGCGCGACGCTCGGGGCGGACCTCGAGGTAGTCATCGAGCACGATCGTCTGACCGTCGAGCAGAAACGGAGCGACATCCGTGTCGTCGTCGAGCAGCGCATCGATGAGCGCGACGAGCCGCTGACGAAAGCGGCCCGCGGAGTGATACCACTCGCGATCCCAGTGCGTGTGACTCACGACGTGGACGATCAGCGACCGCTCTGGCAAAGTGGGCATGATGCGCAAAGGTGCGCGCTCCGGGTCGCGAGTGCAACGCGCGGCAGCGATGAAAAAAGAGAGGCGACCCGGAGGCCGCCTCTCTTTGTCAATTCTGCTTCAGCTACACTGCGGCCCGACCAGTCACGAGGCGCCACACAATGGCAATAACCGCGAGGACGAGGAGGATATGAATCAGGCCTCCACCGACGTGCAAAACGAAAAAGCCAAGCAGCCAAAGCACGAACAGGATTACCGCGATCGTCCATACCATTGTCTGGCTCCGCGAAAAAGGACTGTATCCAACTCTTGTCCGTTGATAAAGCAACTCGCGTACCAGTCGATTCCGGGGTACCGTTACTGATGCCTTTGACGCACCTGACGACCTCGGCCGATAGACGCCCATGGCGATAGAAAACGTTTCAGACACCGCGCGATGGGTCGCCGTTTACCGCGCAATGGAGTCCGAGCGCCCCGACGCGCTGTTCAACGATCCGTTTGCACGAGGGCTCGCAGGCGTGAAGGGCGAGGAGATCGTGCGCAAGATGAAGGATGGCACGTCGATGGCGTGGGCGATGATCGTGCGCACGCAGGTGATCGACGAGATCATCACGGCGGAAGTGGGCACGGACGGGATCGACCTCGTGCTCAATCTTGCGGCGGGACTCGACGCGCGCCCGTGGCGACTGACGCTTCCGCCCACGCTCCAGTGGGTCGACGTCGACCTTCCGGAGATCCTGCGCTACAAGCTCGCAACGCTCGGTGACGCGAAGCCGAAGTGCGCGTACGAGGCCGTCGAGGCGGATCTCACGGATGCGACGGCGCGCCAGGCGCTGTTCGCGCGCATCGGCGCGCGCTCGAGGCGCACCCTGATCGTGACCGAGGGGCTGCTGATCTATCTCAGCGACGCGGATGTCAGCGCGCTCGCCACGGACCTGCACGCGGTGCCGTCATTCACCCGCTGGGTGATCGATCTCGCCAGTCCACGGCTGCTGAAGAGGATGACCAAGTCGTGGGGCGCGGCGGTCGCAAAGGGAAATGCGCCGTTCAAGTTCGCGCCGCCGAACGGCACCGACTTCTTTCGCGAGCTCGGTTGGGAGGAGCGCGCATTCCACTCGACGATGGAAGAGGCGGAGCGGCTCGACCGCGAGATGAAGATGATGTGGCTTTGGAGATTCATCGGCCGCTTCTATCCGGCGCGCATGCGCGAGGAGTTTCGGCGCATGTCGGGCACCGTGGTGCTCGAGCGGATCTAGCTCGGTCGGGGAAGCGTCGGCGCGGCGCTCCACTCCTCGAGTACGGTACGAATGCGCCTTGCGTTCCCGTACCGACGGAGCCTGATCGTGTGCGCGCCGGTGGCGGTGTCGATGATCGCCGTGGTATCGGTGAGGCGAATCGCGCGCACCTCGTTCCACGGGACGCTGAAGGCAGTAAATCGCGACAGCCTCGCATGCACTCCGCTCTCGTCGAGGCGAAGATAGCGCTGCCTCGTCGACCGCCGCGCAAGAATTCCGTGCAGCAGCCCTGCCGTGATGGTGACGACACCGAGCAGGAAGTTGGGACGCGCGAAGAAGGCCTTTCCGCCGAGCGACGACTCGTCGATCGCCTCGACAATGAGCATAGCCCCCGCGACGACATCGAACCAGTTGGCGCCCGCGTGCACGCGCGAATGCGTTTCGGTTTGGGCGTGCTCCCCGGCATCCGCCGTTACCGGCGGAGGAGCCACCCGCCCTCGCAACGCACGAAGATCGCGCGCCAGCATCCCGAGCAGCACCGCCGCCACGAGGATCTCCGCGTATGCGAGCACCTCACCGCTTCCGCCCGGCGCCTGCAGCCGGTGTATGCCCGCGAAGAGCAGCGGGACTCCTCCCACGGCGTGTTGCAGCTTCTGCAACCAGATCCGGAAGTGCTCGCGCCTGTCGTGCAGTACGATCGTGATCGGCGTAGGTGACATCCCTCACTATGCGAGGCGTAGCGACACCGCGGAAGACCGCATGCGATGGTCGCGCGCAGTTGACCGAGGCTCGGATGCAGTCGAAGTTCAAAGGCGCCGCTCGCCACCAACACGGAGCCACATGCATTCGTTACGAGACCTCTGGCACCAGTACTCCGATCCAACGGGTCTCATCATGTGGGGCGGCTACGTCGCGCTCACGATCATCATCTTTGCCGAGACGGGGCTGCTGATCGGCTTCTTTCTTCCGGGGGACTCACTGCTCGTGTCTGCCGGGCTGATCGCGTCCCACGGAACGCTCGATGTCTGGCTCATGTGCCTAATCCTCTCGGCCGCCGCGATCCTCGGGCAGACGGTGGGATACGCGATCGGATACGCTGCGGGGCCGAAGCTGTTCGCGCGCGAAAACTCGTTCTTTTTCAAGCGCAGCCATCTGCAGCGCGCGCACGACTTTTACGAGAAACACGGCGGCGCGACGATCGTGCTCGCGCGCTTCATGCCCATCGTGCGCACCTTCGTCCCCGTCGTCGCGGGCGCCGCACGGATGAGTTATCGGCCGTTTCAGCTGTACAATGTGATCGGCGGCATCGCGTGGGTATGCGGTATGCTCATGATCGGATTCGGTCTCGGGCGGTACATTCCCGGGATCGATAGGAACATCGACAAGGTTATCATTGTGGTCATCGCGGTGTCACTCGCGCCTGCAGTCATCGGCGCGTGGCGCCGCAAGCACGCCGCGGTCGGTGCTCCTGCGACCCCGGATCTTCGCACGACATTACCGGAGGACTGACAAATGGCTTTTACGCTGCCACCGCTCGGCTACGACTACGCTGCCCTCGAGCCGCACATCGACGCGCGCACGATGGAAATTCATCACACGAAGCATCACCAGGCGTACGTGACCAATCTCAACGCCGCGATCGAGAAGGCTCCGGAGCTCGCGGACAAGTCGCTCGAGTGGCTCCTGCAGAATCTGTCGTCGGTGCCCGAGGCCGTTCGCAATGCCGTGCGCAACAACGGCGGCGGACACTGGAATCACACCTTCTTCTGGCAGATCATCGGGCCGAACGCTGGCGGCGATCCGACGGGCGCCGTCGGTGCTGCGATCCACGATTCGTTTGGTGAATTCTCGAAGCTCAAGGAGCAGCTGAATGCAGCAGGGCTCGCGCGGTTCGGCTCGGGCTGGGCGTGGGTCGTAGCGGACAAGAGCGGCAAGCTCACCATCGAGAGCACGCCGAACCAGGACTCGCCGATCAGCGAGAAGAAGACCGCGATCCTCGGTGTCGACGTGTGGGAGCACGCGTATTATCTGAAGTATCAGAATCGTCGCGCCGACTACCTCGCCGCATGGTGGAACGTCGTGAACTGGGCCGAGGTCTATAAGCGGTACGAAGCACGATAGGAGCTAGCGCGCGACGTTCATCGCGCCGCGTCGCCCTCGAGATACGTGTAGCCCTCGAGCCCCGCGACGTAGTCCGCGATGAACGTGTTGGCTTCCTGGCGCGTAATGTTCGTCGCTGCAGAGACCTTACGCCGGAACGTCGTCAGCAGATCGGACGCGTGGAACTGCACATAGTTCAACACCTCGGTCACGGTATCGCCGTGCACAAGATCGGTCACCTCGTAGCCTGTTTCCGAGAGCCGCACGTGCACGGCGTTCGTGTCGCCGAACAGATTGTGCAGATCGCCGAGAATTTCCTGGTACGCGCCTGTGAGGAAGATGCCGAGGATGTACGGCTCGCCTGGGCGGTGCGGATGCAGCGGAAGGCTCGGACTGCCGTTCTTCCCGCCCACGAAGCGATCGATTTTTCCGTCCGAGTCGCACGTCACGTCCTGAATCGTGCCGCGACGCCCTGGCTCTTCATCGAGGCGGTGAATCGGGATGATCGGGAAGATCTGGTCGATCGCCCAGCTGTCAGGGAGCGACTGGAAGACGGAAAAGTTGCAGAAGTAGCGGTCGATGAGCCGCGCCTCGAGCTCCTCTATTATGTCCGAGTATTCCTCGCGGTCCTTCTGCGCCATCAGCGCCACCGCATTCACGGTCGCCGTGTAGAGCCGCTCGGCCATCGCGCGCGCGCGCAGCGAGAGCACGCCGCTATTGAAGAGCGACTGCGCGCGTTCCTTCGCGAACGTCGCGTCGTGGTACACCTCGCGCGCGTCGCGTCCGGAGATCGACGTGTACGAGTCCTGCAGGTCGTGCAGGATCGTGTGGTCGTCGTCGGTGAGCACCGGCAGCTCGACGTCCTGCTGCGACTCGACGTCGATCACGTTGAGGAGGAGGAGCGCATGATGCGCGGTCAGCGCGCGCCCCGACTCGGAGATGAGATTCGGCATCGGGATCTCGAGCTCGCGACACATCTCGGCGAGCGTGTACACCACGTCGTTCGCGTACTCCTGCACGGAGTAGTTGACGCTGGCCGTGACCGTCGAGCCGGAGCCGTCATAGTCGATGCCGAGCCCACCGCCGACGTCGACGTGGCTCACGCGCACGCCGGCTGCGTGCAGCTCAGCGTAGAAGCGCGCCACTTCCTGGAGCCCGGACTTGATGTAGCGGATGTCCGTGATCTGCGAGCCCAGATGGAAGTGGATGAGCTTGAGCACGTCGAGGCGGTCGATGGCGCGCAGCTTGTCCACCACGCGAATGAGCTCGCTCGCACTCAGTCCGAACTTCGACTTCTCGCCGCCGCTCTCGGCCCAGCGCCCGT
>JBDTJH010000046.1:0-8906 GCA_039935955.1 Gemmatimonadaceae bacterium | reverse complement strand
GCGTGGTCGAGCTGCTTCGCGATGCCCGGAAGCCGTGGCTGCTCGTCGCCAACAAGGTCGATGACCCGCGCTCCACTGATTTCTACGAGTTCTACAATCTCGGCGCGGGCGATCCGATTCCGGTGTCGGCGATCAACGGCAAGAATTCGGGCGATCTGCTCGACGAGGTGGTGTCGAGATTCCCCGAGAAGCTGCCCGAGGAAGAGGGGTCGCTGCGCGTTGCGGTGATTGGGCGGCCGAACGTCGGCAAGTCGTCGCTCGTCAACAAGCTGCTCGGCGAGGAGCGGCTCGTGGTGAACGCGGAGGCGGGGACGACGCGCGATGCGATCGACACGCCGATGCAGTACCACGGGCAGACGCTCACCTTCGTCGACACGGCAGGGCTGCGCCGCCAGTCGAAGATCGATGACGGCATCGAGTTCTATTCGTCGCTCCGCACGCGCCGCGCCATCGAGCGCGCGCAGGTGTGCGTGCTGATGCTCGATGCGGTGGTCGGCCTCGAGAATCAGGATCTCAAGATCGCGACGCTCGCCTGGGAGAACGGCTGCGGGCTGATCATCGTCGTGAACAAGTGGGACATCAAGGAAGAGAAGACCGACAAGTCGGCGCAGAAGTTCCAGAAGGAGGCCGGCGAGAAGGCTCCGTTCCTCAAGTTCGTTCCCTTCATCTTCACGTCGGCGTTGACTGGTCAGCGCGTGACGAAGGTACTCGAGAGCGTGTTACTCGTGGATGCGGAGCGCAAGAAGCGCATCTCCACGGCGCAGGTGAACACGACGCTTGGGGAGCTCACCGCGCGACTGCAGCCGCCGCAGGCTGCCGGGCGCGAGGTGAAGCTGCTCTACGCGACGCAGGTCGAGATCGAGCCGCCGACCATCGCGGTATTCGGCAATCACCCCGACCTCGTGCCGGAGCATTACGTACGCTACCTGCACAACGGCTTTCGCGAGGCGTGGGGCTTCAATGGCAGCCCGCTGCGCATCCTGTTGCGGAGCCGCGCCGCGTAAATGATGCCTTTTGCGGGATTGCTGATCTCGTACATCGCCGGCTCGATTCCGTTCGCGTACATCGCGGGGAAGCTCTTCAAGGGAATCGATCTTCGCGAGCACGGCTCCGGCAACCTCGGAGCGACCAACGTCTTTCGGGTGATGGGCTGGAAGATCGCGAGCGTGGTGATGCTGCTCGACATGGCGAAGGGCGCGCTCCCCGTGCTCCTGCTCCCGCCGAAATTCGCGCCTGCGAATCCGGTGCTCTGGGCGATCGCCTTCGGTGTGGCGGCGATCGTGGGGCACGTGAAGTCGGCCTTTCTGCTGTGGAAGGGCGGCGGCAAGGGCGTCGCGACTGCCGGCGGCGTCTTCCTCGCGCTCGCGCCGCTCCCATCGCTCATCTCGCTCTCGGTGTTCGCGCTCGTGCTTTGGCTTTCGGGCTACGTCTCGCTCGCATCGTTGACGAGCGCCGTGGCGCTGACCATCGCGGTGGTGGTGGGCTACGGCGTGACGTCGCCGATCGCGATCGCGTGCGCGCTGGTCACCGCCTTCGTCTTCTGGACGCATCGCGCGAACATCGGGCGCCTGCGCCGCGGGGAAGAGAATCGCTTCCGCCGCGCGAGGCCCGCAACCTGATGCGATGCGCGGTGGTCGGTGCCGGCGCGTGGGGAACCGCCCTCGCGGATCTGCTCGCGCGGAACGGGCACGGCGTCGCGCTGTGGGCGCGTGAGCCAGAGGTTGTCGCCTCGGTGAACGCGGCGCACGAGAATACGAGCTTCCTCGCGGGAGCTCGTCTGCACGATGGCGTGGTCGCGTACGCCGATCTCGCGCGCGCGTGTACCGGTGCCGCGCTCGTGCTCTTCGCGACGCCATCGCACGTGCTCCGCGGCATCGCGCGCTCGGCGTTCTCCTCGATCGTCGCCGACGCCACGATCGTCGTCGCGACCAAGGGTGTCGAGCGAGAGACTCTCGCGGTGATGAGTGACATCCTCGCCGAGCAGTACCCGCAGCACGCGATCGTCGCTCTCTCAGGGCCGAGCTTCGCGGCCGAAGTGGTCGCGCGTCAGCCGACGGCCGTCGTCGCCGCCTCGACGAATGCGGACGCCGCCGCGCTGGTCCAGCGCGCGCTCTCGGGAGATGAGTTCCGCGTCTACACCCACGACGACGTTATCGGCGTCGAGCTCGGTGGTGCGCTCAAGAACGTGATCGCCGTCGCGACGGGCATCGCCGAGGGACTCGGGATGGGCTTCAACGCGCGCGCTGCGCTCATCACGCGCGGGCTCGCCGAGATGACGCGGCTCGGGGTCAAGATGGGCGCGTCGCCGCTCACGTTCGCCGGACTCGCAGGGATGGGCGATCTCGTGCTCACGTGCACCGGTGCGCTCAGCCGCAACCGCTCGCTCGGCGTCGAGATCGCGCACGGCGTGTCGCTCGACGAGGCGCTGGCGTTGCGGCACACGGTGGCCGAGGGCGTGATGACGACTCACAGTGCGCGCGCGCTCGCCGCGCGCGAGGGGATCGAAATGCCGATCGTCAGTGCAGTCTACGGGATACTCTTCGATCATCAACCACCCCGCGCCGCCATCGGTGAGCTGATGCGGCGCGAGCTTCGAGCGGAGGGAGACTCATGAGCGCGGAACCCGTGCAGGAGTTCTTCTCGATTGGGGAAGTGTGCGAGCTGACGGGACTCAAGCCGCACGTTCTTCGATACTGGGAGAGCCAGTTCAAGTTCCTGAACCCGGCGAAGAATCGCTCGGGGAATCGCGTCTACCAGCGCCGTGAGGTCGAGCTCGTGGTGCTCGTGAAGCACCTGTTGTACATCGAGAAGTACACGATCGATGGCGCACGCCAGAAAGTCGACGAGCATCGCAAAAAGGGGCAGCTCAAGCCGAATGCGCGCAAGGCGCTCGATGTTCACACGCTCGCGTCGATCGAGCAGGAGCTCGCCGAGGTCATGAACATCCTCGGCGGAGACACACCGCGATCGTGAGCACCGTCGCCTGTGTCATTCCGGCATTCGACGCGGCGGGAACGCTCGCGTCCGTCGCGAGCGGGCTGCGCGCATCGCTTCCGGATGCGATGCTCATCGCGGTCGACGACGGGTCGGCCGATCACACGTACGATGTGGCGCAGGGAAGCTGCGATCGCGTCGTGCGGCTCGATGTGAACCACGGCAAGGGCGCGGCGCTACGCGCGGGCTTCGTGGTCGCGCTCGATGCGCACGTCGCGTCGGTGATCACGATCGATGCGGATGGCCAGCATGATCCGGCGCGCGCGCCGGAGCTGCTCGCCGCCCTCGCCGACGCGGATGTCGTGATTGGCGCGCGCGATCGCACGCGCCGCGTCATGCCAATGGGGCGCCGCGTCACCAACGCGCTCGCCAGCGCGGCCGTCGGCGCAATCGTCGGCGTGCCGGTGCCCGACGCGCAGTCGGGATATCGAGCGATGCGCCGCGAGGTGCTCGAGGTCAGCCACGCGACGGGGGACCGTTACGAATACGAGACCGAGCTGCTGATCGAGGCCGTGCGGGCGGGCTTTCGCATCGCGAGCATCGAGGTGCCCACCACATACGGCGCTCCGAGCCACTTCCGCGCCTGGGATGACTCGCTGCGCGTCGTGCGCACGATCTGGCGCTGTCGCTCGCGCGGGCCGGCGTGATGCGCTTCCTCTGCAGTAACGATGACGGCATCCTCGCACACGGCCTCGACTGCCTGGTGAAGTCCGCCGAGATGCTCGGCGACGTCACGGTGTGTGCGCCAGATCGCGAGCAGAGCGCGACGAGCCACTCGCTCACGCTGCACCATCCGATTCGTCCGGTCGCGCGCGGCGAGCAGCGATGGCAGGTGGACGGCACGCCCACCGATTGCGTGATGCTCGCGATCGAGGCGCTGATGCCCGAGCGTCCGGACTTCGTGCTGAGCGGGATCAATCATGGACAGAACATGGGCGAGGACGTGCTGTATTCGGGCACCGTCGCCGCCGCGATGGAGGGCGTCACACTCGGCGTTCCCGCCATCGCGCTGTCGTTCGCGGGCGGAGAGCTCAAGGCGGATCCCGCGCTCCTGACGGATCAGATTCCGGCGGTCGCGGCGTTACTGCGGCATCTCACCGCGCTCGACATGCCACGCGACACGCTGCTCAACGTCAACCTGCCGTCGTGCCTCGCGAGGGACATCAAGGGGGTGCGCCTCACGCGTCTCGGCCGACGCGTGTATTCGGACTCGCTCATGAAGATGGAGGATCCGCGGAAGCGCGAGATCTACTGGATCGGCGGCGGCTCGGCGTCGTGGAGCGGCGCGGCGGATTCGGATTTTCGCGCGGTGGCCGACGGCTTCATCTCGGTCACGCCGCTGACGCTCGATCTCACACATCTCAGGATGCTGGACGAGGCGAAGCTCTGGTGGTCGGAGCCGTGAGCGGCGAGCAGCCGGGCGGCCGAAGGCGGCTGGTGGAGGCACTGCAGGAGCGCGGCGTGCGTGATCTCTCCGTGCTGCGTGCCTTCGATCTCACGCCGCGCCATCTCTTCGTGCCGACGGCGATGCGGCATCGCGCGTACGAGGACAGCGCGTTGCCGATCGGCAATGGACAGACGATCTCCCAGCCGAGCACGCACGCACAGTACCTCGAGCTGCTCGCGCTCAAGGGGAGCGAGCGCGTGCTCGAGATCGGGACGGGGTCGGGCTATCAGACGGTGCTGCTGTCGCATCTGGCGGCGCAAGTCTTCTCGATCGAGCGAGTCGGCACCCTGGTCACGCAGGCGCGCGACGCAATTCGCGCGGCCGGAGCGTCGAATGTCTCGCTCCTCGGGGGCGACGGCACGCTCGGCTGGCGCGAGTACTCGCCGTATGACGCGATCCTCGTCACCGCGGGGTCCCCGACGGTCCCGGCGCCCCTCGCGGAACAGCTGGCGGAAGGCGGCCGCATGCTCATTCCGATCGGCGACCGGGAGGACCAGGTGCTAACTCTCTTCACGAAGCGCGGCGAGGAGCTGGAGCGGCGTGACATTGGGCCGGCGAGATTCGTCCCGCTCATAGGGAAGTACGGCTGGCCCTCCTGAGGGTCGCCCGTCACCTTCATCTACCACATCGTACGCAGGCGCCGAGCTTCACCGACCAGTCGCGCCCCCAGGAGTGCTGATGGAAGAAAGTCCGGAAGACCTTCCCAAGCAGCCCCCGCGCCGCACCGCTGCCAAGCCGTTCTTCTCGCCGCGGCCGAGCTCGGGCGAGGGCGTTACGGGGCCCGTGGAGCTGAGTCGCCGACGCGCGCAGCAGCTCTTCACCCCGCCAGGCTCGTCCGCCGCGACCCCTATAGCCGATAAGGCGCCGGAGATCGCGGTCGAACGGGCGCAGGATCTTGCCGAGGCCCCCAGCTCGACCGCTGCCGACGGCTCGTCGCAACTGTCCGCCGATTCCACTGTGGCCGATATCGAGAAGGAGCCCGACTTCGAGGGCGACTGGACTCCCGCGCCGCTGCTGCTCCCCGAGCAGACGCTCGACGCCGAGTCGCTGCTCTCGAGCGAGAACATCGAGGACGACGACCGTCTCGTCGTAGAGCAGTTCGAGCACGAGGAGATCGAGCTCACCGCTTTGTCGCCGGACATGACGGACGAGCACTCGATCGAGGTGATCGCCTATGACGATGCCAATAGCATGTTGCAGGCTGCGGCGTCCGACGGTGTGAACCCAGCGATCGATGGGCTGACGCTCGAGTCCACCGAGTTCTCGTTCGAGCAGAAATCATCGCGGCCGCGGCTGAATGTCGACAGCTTTTGGGCGAGCGAGCCCTTCTCGGCCGCGGACGCGCGCGCGACTCCGGCGCAATCGTCGGAGCCTGTCGCCGATGTGACGGAGTCGACGATCGACGAGGAGACCGCAGGGGAGGGAGAGCGCGAGCTCGCGATGGAGAGCAACGGCACGGAACCGTCGATCGACGAGCAGCCCTTCGAGTGGGCGGACGACCCGTCGACGACGATCTCGCATGCGCAGGCGGCGCTCGAGCCGGAGCCCGAGCACGACCCACAGCCCGCGCATCCGACTCCAGCTGCGCCGATGATTGTGGACATTGCACCGCCGTGGATGAACCGACTCACCCCCGCGAGCACGCAGGCGCTGGAGCAGCTGAAGGAGTCAGAGCCGTGGGATCTCATCCCTGCGCGCGGTCAGGAAGAGATACCGGAAGTCGCGCCGACAGCCGAGTCGCTCGTCGCCGCGGCCGCCGGTCACGATGTGGCGGACGCGCTGGAGCGTATCGCCGCCCGCGTGCGCGAGGGCGGAATCGATGTGCCGAGTAGAACGGAGATGAGCGACGAGGCGGCGTTGTCCGCGGTGCTTACCGCGCTGCTGAAATCGCGTTGAGCTCCGTGTTCGCGCACGTCGAGGTGACGGGCCGCGTGCAGGGAGTTGGCTTTCGCGAATTCACGCGCACGATCGCGCAGCGCCTCGGTATCGCGGGATGGGTCCGCAATCGCGACGACGGTGCCGTCGAGCTCGCGGCCGCGGGAAATCCGAGCCAGATCGAAACGCTGCTCGCGGCCGTGCGCCGCGGTCCCGCTGGCGGCAGCGTGCAGGATGTCCGCACGCTCCCTGTCGACGAGAAGGACATCATGCCAAAACCATTCGTCATTCGCCGGTGAGAACGTGACCACTGCCGCACGCGCGGAGCTCGACGAGCTACTGCGCCCCTTGATCCGCCAGATTCCGAACTTTCCGAAGGCGGGGATCGACTTCAAGGACATCACGCCGCTGCTTGCCGACGCGAAGGCCTTCCGTCGCGCGACCGAGGCGATGGCCGCGGCGTATGCGAACGACGGGATCACGCACGTGGTGGGAGTCGAAAGCCGCGGCTTCATCCTCGCGGCGCCGATCGCACAGCAGCTGGGCGCGGGCTTCATTCCCATGCGGAAGCCCGGGAAGCTGCCCCACGCCGTCGAGCGCATCGACTATAAACTCGAGTACGGAACGGACGCGCTCGAGATGCACCGCGACACGCTGCAGTGGGGACACCGCGTGCTGATCGTCGACGATGTGCTTGCGACGGGAGGGACGCTCAAGGCAGCGTGTGATCTCATCATGCTGACGGGATCGGAGCTGATCGGCTGCAGCGTGCTGATCGCGCTGGCCGATCTGCCGGGGCTCACCGTGATGCGCCACCACCGCGTGCATTCGCTGCTGCGCTACTGATCGCGCTCGAGCCGGCGCCCTGTAACAGGCTGCTCGACGGCGCTACCTTCTGGACGTCGACATGCGCATCCTGACGATCACGCACAACTATCCGCGGTGGGACGGCGACAGGGCAGGGGCCTTCGTCGCCATGCTCGCCGCCGAGACCGTGCGACTCGGGCACACCGTGCGCGTGGTCGCGCCGCATGCGCCGGGCGCGGCGCTGCGCGAGATCCTGAATGGCGTGAAGGTCGTGCGCGCGCGCTACGGTCCGGATGCGCTGGAGCGCGTGGGCTACACCGGTGCGCTGCGCGAGCCGATGCGCGCGACGCTTCTCGCGCCGGTGATGCTCCCGCCGTTCATCGCGCGACTCTGGTCCGTCGCGGCGGCCGAGGCGGAGAAGTTCAATCCGCACGTGGTGCACGCGCACTGGTGGATGCCGGGCGGCTGGATTGCGAGCCGGCTCGGGCTCCCGTACGTCGTTACCTGTCACGGCACGGACGTGCGACTGCTCGAGAAGTCGTATTGGCGCGCGCTCGCAGGTCCTGTGATGAAGCGCGCGGCCGCGATCACGACCGTCTCGGAATTTCTGGCGACGGACATTCGACGATTCATGCCGAGTGTGGCGAACAAGATCTCGGTAACGCCGATGCCGCTGGACATCGACCGCTTCGCGGCGGGCGCGACCGCGTCGAAGGCGTCGCCACCGCGCGTGTTGTTCGCGGGGAATCTCATCGCGTCGAAGGGGGTCGATGTGCTCATCGATGCGATTGCGCTGCTGCGCGATCAGGGGCTGCAGTGCCAGCTCCGGGTGATCGGAGCTGGACCCGAAGAGGCGCGCCTCCACGCGCTCGCGTCGCAGCGCGCGCTCGGCGACGCGGTGACGTGGTCGCCGTTCGTCTCGCAGCACGAGCTACCGGCGGAGTACGGTGAGGCGATGGTGACCGCGCTGGTGTCGCGCGGGCAGGCGGAGGGGCTTGGGCTCGTGCTGGCGGAGGCGCTCCTGGCGGGGAGTGCGGTGGTGGGCACCGCTGCGGGCGGAATTCCGGAGGTCGTGGTCGATGAGCAGACCGGGCTGATCGCGCTGGATGGCGATGCTCCGGATCTCGCGCGGCAGATCGATCGCCTCCTGGCGGACAAGGATCTGCGGGCGCGCACGGTCGAGGCGGGCCGCGCGCGCATCAGATCGCAGCATGCGCCGGTGGCCGCGGCGGAGCGCGTGATCGCGCTCTATAAACTGGCCGCACGGGTGGTAGCGAACCCAGGGTCCGTCGCGTAGCTATCGCGCATGAGTCTCTCGTTCAAACTGCTCGGCCCCACAGATGTGCCCCTTCTGGAGCATCTCGCGCGCAACGATCCCGCCTTCGATCTCGACGGACGCGGTGAGCCGCTCGAGCCACTGTCGCCGCAGGCGGCGCAGCGCTTTCTCGCGGATCCCGCGGTGCTGTTCTGGGTGGCGAGAGACGGAGACGAGATCGCGGGCTTTCTGTATTGCCTCCTGGTGCCGCTCAGGTCGAGCGACGAGCAGGAGCTGCTGCTGTACGAGATCGGTGTGAAGAGCGGATGGCGCAGGAAGCGCGTCGGGAGGTTGCTGCTCGATCACATGGAAGGGTGGATGCGCACGAACGGCGTGTGCGAGGTGTGGGTGTGCGCGGACAACCCGGCGGCGGTGGCGTTTTACCAGGCGTGCGAGTTCGTAGCGCCGGGGGAGCAGCCGGTGTACATGACGCATCGGGTGCGGTAGGGCAGGGCGCGTGGCGACGAG
>JBDTJH010000045.1:0-7653 GCA_039935955.1 Gemmatimonadaceae bacterium | reverse complement strand
CGGCGCATGCCTTCCCAGATGGGCACGACCTTCGCGTCGTACGCCACGGCGCCAAGCCAGATGGTTCGAAGGGTCACGTTCTGCTCCTCTTCCACTGTCCTTAGAATAGCGGCAGGCCGAGCAGCGCCTTGCCGATGAATTCGCGCAGGACGTCGTTGGTCGGCGCCATGACGGCGCTCGCGTGCGCGTCGCGGAAATATCGCTCGATGCCGGTGTGACGCGAGAACGCCGCGCCGCCGCACGTGCGCATCGCGAGCGACGTCACCGCGATCGCGGTCTCGCCGGCGGCCGCCTTCACCTCGAGCACTCGGAGCATGGTCAACACACCGGGATGTTCGAGGTGACCGACGGTGTCGTCGATGCGCGCATGAAGACCATCGGTTTCGATCTGCATCGTCGCGAGCTGCGCGCGCAGGTTGGGAAGCGCTTCACCGAGCGACAGCGAGCCCAAATGCTCGAACTTCGCGCTCTTGAGGTGCGCGATCGTCGCCGCCGTAGCGGCGCGGCAGAGACCGAGCGATACGGCTGCTTGCCCAAGATTGAACAGCGGCAGGACGACGTTGAGCAGCGCCGGAAACCCGCCGCCTTCCTCCGTGAGACGCATGTCCGCCGACACGACGCACCCCTCAAGGAGCATCGGCGACGACGCATTGGCGCGCAGCCCGAGACCGTCCCACGTGCCGGCCACCGTCAATCCCGCGGATCCCGCCAGCACGAGATAGAGAGTCGAATCGGTAGCGCTCGCACCGTTCGGCGACAGCGCCGTGGCGACGTAACTCTGGGCGTGGCCGGCGCTCGTGACGAACGACTTGCGCGCTGAGAGACGAGCGCCATCGCCGTTCAAACTCTCGGCGCGCGAAATCGGTGCCCAGAAGTGGCTGCGTGATCCCGCTTCGCTGAACGCGAGCGTCGACAGGTGGCGGCCGCTCGCCATCGCCTTCAGCACCGCCTCGATCGCGGCAGTCCGCGGCGCCGCGGCGGTCGTCACCGACGCGAGCGTGTGCATGAGGAACACCATCGCGACCGAAGCGTCCACCTCCGCGAGGGCGGCGATGACGTCGGCCAACGCGCGCGGCCCGAGCGACGCTCCGCCGACGTCGGCGGGGAGCATCAGGCCGAGCAATCCCGCGTTGCCGAGCTCCTGGATGGCTTCGGTCGAAAACCGACCCTGCTTGTCATTGTTGGCGGCGGCGGGCGCCAACACACTTCGCGCGATCGCACTTGCGGCGCTCGCGGCGATCTCCACATTCATGAGCAATCTCCTGCCGCACTCGATGTTCGCATGCGAAAGTGGATGGGTCAGCGAATATCCAACATCGCGCACCTCGCGTCAATCACGTTACTCGAGTGCTCCGTGAAGCTGTCGGTCATCGTCCCTACGTTGAACGAAGAAGCGGCGATCGCGGAGACGCTGCGCCGTGTCGTCGCTGTGCTGGCTCCATACGAGTTGATCGTGGCCGACGGGTGCAGCGCGGACCGCACGGCGGAATTTGCGCGACCATTCGCCACCGTGCTCGCTCTGCAAATGACTCGGGGCGGCGCGCTCAATCGTGCGGCCGCGATCGCCACGGGGGAGGTGCTGCTCTTCCTGCACGCCGACACGACGCTTCCCGTGGGAGCGGCGGCGGCCATCGAGGGGGCGCTGCAGGAGGCGGACGTGATCGGCGGCGCGTTTCGCCTGCGCTTCGATCATCCGGGACGGCTGCCTGCGCTCGTGGCCCGTCACGTGAATCTTCGATCTTCGCTGTCGAATGTTTTCTTTGGCGACCAGGCGTTGTTCGTCCGCCGCGAGATTTTTGTGCGGGCGGGCGGCTTCAAGGATTGGAGCGTGATGGAGGATATGGAGATCCTCGCCCGCCTTCGACCGCACGGTCGACTAGCGCTCCTTGACGAGGAGGTCGTTACCTCTACGCGGCGGCACCGAAGGACAGGATGGGTGAAGACGATCGGCACCGTCTGGATCATGACGCTCCTGCATACACTCGGCGTGTCGGGCCACGCGATGATCCGGTGGTACAAGCCTCACCGCTAACGTGCGAGCCGGACTCTCGGGATAACGGAGCACAGAAAATGACTGCCCAGCAGCCTCACGACCGCGACCAGGGTGCCGTGGAGCGTCGCCCGTCGCGCTACGCCGTGGCGTTCGCTGCGGCCCGCATCGCGCTCGGCTTGTATTGGCTGTACGAGCAGCATTGGAAGCTCCCGCCGAACTTCGGCCTGCACGACCCGCGAGGCCTCATGTTCGCCTTCCGGCAGAGCATCCAGTATCCCACCCTCGATCTCTATCGAGCGTTCCTGCAGAACGTGGTCGTGCCGCACTTCCATCTCTTTGGCTGGCTCATCGGATTCACGGAGGTCGCGATCGGTGCGGCGCTTGTGTTGGGCGCAATGACCAGAGCCGGTGCGCTCCTCGGCGTGCTCCAGGCGGTCAACCTCTTGATTGCGCAAGGCGCTACGCCGGAGGGTCCGTGGATCTACGTCGCCCTACTCGCGGCGAATCTCTTCGTGCTCTTCACCCCTTCGAACCGCCGATTCAGCGTCGACAGCCGGCTCGCGCGGAGAGTTTCCGCTACGCCATCAGAAACCACCTTTCTTACCCGCATGTGGCTGTGGGCCATTTCATGAATTTCGTTTCTCCGCGTCGCCTACTTCAAGCTCCGTACAGATCGGCAACCGATGGCGCGATAGCGTGTGATCACCGCCATCCGGGCGGGCGTTCTTCTCGGAGCCGCCATGACTACCACGCTTCGCTCCCTTGCTCTCCCGCTTTGCCGCAATCCTAATTATCGGCGTGAGGCGACCTGGAGATCGCCGGATGTCCTTTGTGCGATGGCGGAGGTAGTCCCGCGCCTTCGTCCCCGCCGACTCCGTACGAGGTCATCGGATATCCCGGTGACTGGATCGACGGATCGGCCACAAATCGATCGGTCCGTGCCGATCCTGCACTCACTGTTCGCCTCCTTATCGACAGTCGAGCTGGCCGTGTTGGCGACGAGGCTCAACGTCGAAATTGGCATCTCAACGCTCCCCACAACGGTCCTCACGAAAAAATCGCCGGAAACCATTGGATCTCCGGCGATCGAAAGCGCTGTGCAAAAAAAAAGGCTTCAAGAGAGCGGGCGACCGGGCTCGAACCGGCGACGTCCAGCTTGGGAAGCTGGCATTCTACCAACTGAATTACACCCGCAAGGCTACGGTTAAGATTTAGCGGAAGCGGAACAGAGCGTCAACTGGTCGAAACGGCGTCCGAGTTGCCGCGCGCCGGTTCGGCCGACGGTGGCATGCTTGCCCCCCGCGTTCCGCGCGGGAGCGACAGCACGAAGGTCGTCCCGACGCCAGGCTCGCTGGTCGCGACGAGATCTCCAAACATGCTGCGCGCGAGGTCGCGCGAGATAGCGAGACCGAGTCCGACGCCCTGCTGACTCGCACCCGTGAGATGGCGATCGATCTGCACGAACGGCTCGAAGATCTCCTCGAGCTTGTCGCTGGCAATTCCGCGCCCCGTGTCGCGAATCGAGATCGACACGACCTCGCGCGAATCGGCGGCGCTGTCCGAATTCGCGTCGCACTCGATCTTCACGCTCCCCCCCTCGGCGGTGAACTTGCACGCGTTGGACAGCAGATTGAGCAGAATCTGCTGCAGCTTCTCACTGTCCGCGCGCACGCGCAGCGAGGCATCGCAGCGCGGATAGACGTAGATGATCTTCTTCGCGTCGAACTGCGGTGCAACGAGCGCGTCGACATTCTCGAAGACCGTCGAGAGGGCCACATCCCGAATGTGCAGGTCGAGGTGCCCGCTTTCGATCTTCGCGAGATTCAGGATGTCGTTGATGAGCGACAGCAGATGCTGCCCGCTCTTCTTGATCCGTCGCAGATCCTCGCGCTGAGGTTCCACGAGCGGTCCGCGGATCTCGAGCGCAAGCAGGTCGACGTAGCCTCCGATCGCGTTGAGCGGCGTGCGCAGCTCGTGCGACATCGTCGTCAGAAAGAGCGACTTCGCGCGATTCGCCTCCTCGGCGTGGCTCGTCGCCTCTTCCGCCATCGCCGTCTGCAACTGCAGCTCCTCGACGGATGAGGTGAGCTCCTCCGACTGCATCTCGAGCTCGCCCGCCTGCTCCTGCAGCTGCTGATTCTGCAGCTCGAGCTCGACGGTCTGTTCGCCGAGCATACGGTTCGCGTCGGCGAGCTCGACGTTCTGCGCATCGAGGCGACGAGCGGCATCTGCCTGCGAATTCGCGAAGCGCGTGAGCAGCGTGTTGAGGAGCAGAGCGATGACGACTGCGGCGACCGTTCCCCCGATCACCGTTGCCTCGACGATGCGGTAGCGTCGCTCCAGGCCGTTGGTGCGCTCGGCCAGCAACGCCTGCTGGCGATTCGTGATCGTGTAGAGCGTCGCGCGAATATCGTCCATCGTATTGTTGCCCAGGTTGGACCTCACCACCGCGAGCGCGGAGTCGCGCAGTCCAGCGCGCCCGAGCCGAATCGTCTCGGCGAGCTCGCCGAGCTTGACGCCGATGCGGGCGGAGAGCGTGTCGAGCTGCAGACGCTGCTGCGCGTCGGCTCCCGCGAGCTGACGAAGCGTCGTGGTGTCCGCGGTGATCGCGAGCACTGCGGCGTGATAGGGGCCGAGGTAGCGCTCGTCGTTCGTGAGCATGTAGCCGCGCTGTCCCGCTTCCGCGCTGGTGACGTCTTGAAGTGTCGCCTGCGTCGCCTCGATCACCCGATGCGTGGCGGCGACGATCTTGCGCGCGTTGCGCGTACTGTTGATGCCGTCGAAGGTGAGGATGCCGAGGAGCATCACGATGCCCGCGATGCCGGCGACGGAGCCGACGCGCTGGAGATTCGTGAGGCGCACCCCGGCCCCCATGGGCTCGCGATTCACGCGTCGATCCACCGATCCCGATCGTAGTTCAGTCATGGTGGCTCTGAGCTAGCGGTTCGATCGGAAATCGAGGCGTGCGAGAGGCGTGCCTCGAATCCGGAGATGGGAGCGACGGGAAATGGACGGGCGGAATTCTACTAATGGAGCGGGCTCGTGGCAACGAATGACGCCGCGCATCGCGTGCGGGAGGCGAGGGTGTGATCAGTTTTGTACAATTGCAGCGGAGCCAGCGCCGCCGAGCCCGGCGCGCGCACGGTAGCATATTGCTCCGCAGAATTCACGCAACGAGAGGAGGACTCAGATGATCACGCTCGCCCCCACGGTTCTCGAGGGTCATGGAGTTCGCCTCGAGCCGCTCGAGACTGTGCACGCGCCCGCGCTGGCGACGGCGGCTTCGGACGGGAAGCTGTGGGAGCTCTGGTTCACGTCCGTGCCGCAACCCGAGGGCATGGCGGCGTACGTCGAAGACGCGCTCGGCGGGCAGCGCGCGGGGACGATGCTGCCGTGGGTCGTGCGGGAGCTCGATGGCGGCACGATCATCGGCACGACGCGCTATCACGACGTGGTGCCCCAGGTCGACCGCGTGGAGATCGGATACACGTGGTACGCGCAGCGCTGGCAGCGGACGCATGTGAATACGACGTGTAAGCTGCTGCTCCTCGCGTACGCCTTCGACACGCTCGGCTGCAAGGTCGTCGGACTGCGGACTGACAACTTCAACCTCGCTTCGCAGAAAGCCATCGCCGCGCTCGGCGCGAAGAAAGACGGCGTGCTGCGGCACCACCTCTTGCGGCGAGACGGAAGCGTGCGAGACTCGGTGATGTTCAGCATCCTTCTCGACGAGTGGTCGGATGTGCGGAAGCATCTCGAGGGACGACGCGCGCGGAGAAGTGCGGACGAGCGGTAGCGACTCGCGACCGCGTCGCTAGTACAGTCCGGGAACGAATCGCGCGGTCTTCGCCGTGTACGTGCGATACCGATCGCCGATGGCGGACAGCAACAACTTCTCCTCGGCTTGTCCACGCACTTCGCTTCCGATCACCATGAGCGCCGCGGCCGCGAGGAGCATCGAGGTCGGTGCCCAGACGGCGGTGCCAATCGCGAGAAGGTCGAGCGCCGGGGAGATCGGGTGACGCACCAGGCGGAACGGTCCACCGGTCGCGAGCTCGTGTCCCGCATCGAGCGTCGCGCGAAATCTCCACGAGCGAAGGTAGATGAGCACCCACGTCGCGAGCGCCGCGCCGGCAACGATGATGATCGCGCCGAGGATGCGCTGGCCAGCGAGCCCTTCCGGACCGGCGTGATGGACAACGACGACATCGATCCCGCCGTACATGAGGCCGAAGGCGACGTTGTGCGGCACGATGATGAGTCGCGAATGCCGATCCGACACGGCGGCGGATGCGCCGCGATCTGATTCCGCCGTGCAACAAAAAACGCCTCCGCAATCGCGGAGGCGCCCCCAATCTCTCGTCTCATTTCCAAAAGAGCCAGCGGTCAGGATTGAACTGACGACCGCTCGATTACGAATCGAGTGCTCTACCACTGAGCTACGCTGGCGATCGTGTTCGAACTCTGCCCTGCCGATCTTCATGCCCTGACGCGGACTCGAACCGCGACGCCTTGCGGCACCACCCCCTCAAGATGGCGTGTCTACCAATTTCACCACCAGGGCCTGCCCTGCCACTTCCAAACGACTATCTCCCAGCAAACGACACGTGCGGCATCACGTGCGACAACACCAACAACGTCACCAGCAAAAGCGGGGCTGACGGGGCTCGAACCCGCGACCTCCGGTGTGACAGACCGGCACTCTAACCAAGCTGAGCTACAGCCCCTCGTAGTTCACGACGTCGTGGTTCACAACATCGTAATTCACAACAGCTTCCCTGCACCTTCCCAACTCCCCATAGCCCCAAGGGGAATCGAACCCCTCTCTGCACCGTGAAAGGGTGCCGTCCTAACCGATAGACGATGAGGCCGCACGTCCCACTGCACTTCGACACCCATAGCGGTAACGGGATTCGAACCCGTGTTTGAGCCTTGAGAGGGCTCCGTCCTAGTCCCCTAGACGATACCGCCAGCGAATTCGACCCAACCACCCATCCACACGAACCCCGTACTCTCACAGGCCCGGAGGGAATTGAACCCCCAACCCCCGGTTTTGGAGACCGGTGCTCTACCAATTGAGCTACGGACCTACAAACCGTTCGGCACCACTCTCGCGCCAACCTCGCCGCGAGCCGTACACCATCAGGGTGACCGATGGGAATTGAACCCACAACCCCCGGAGCCACAGTCCGGTGCTCTAACCAATTGAGCTACGGCCACCAGAGCGCCACCAAAGTGCTGGCAGCGAGACCGGAATTGTAATCGGCACTGCATCTCGAATCAACGCCGCGCACCCGTCGCGCTGCGCAGCAAGCGCTACTTCGCGCGATCGAGATACTCCCCAGTATTCGGATTCACGCGAATGCGCTCGCCCGTGCTGATGAACTCGGGAACGTTCACACTCACGCCATTCTCCAGCTTCGCCGGCTTCGACGACGCATTCTTCGTCGCACTCTTCATGACCGGCGCCGTCTCCACGATCTCCAGCTCCATCGCATTCGGCAGGTCGATCGCGATCGGTCGGCCGTCGTAATACTCGGCCACGATCTTCATCCCCTGCTGCATCCACTGCGCACCGTCGCCCAGCGTCTCTGCGTCCATCTCGAGCTGATCGTAGTTCTCGGTGTTCATGAAGTGGTACGTCTCCCCACCTTTGTACA
>JBDTJH010000044.1:0-4560 GCA_039935955.1 Gemmatimonadaceae bacterium | reverse complement strand
GCTCGAGCTCGAACGGATTGCGCTCAGCGACGAATATTTCATCAAGCGCAAGCTCTACCCGAATGTCGACTTCTATTCCGGACTGATCTACCAGGCGATGGGCTATCCCACCGATTACTTCACGGTGATCTTCGCGCTCGGGCGACTGCCGGGGTGGTTGGCGCAGTGGGAAGAGATGATCAACGACAAGGAACAGAAGATCGCGCGCCCGCGGCAGATCTACACGGGGCCGGGTGAGCGGCCGTATGCATCGTCGCTCAAGTACTGAGGACTGTTCAGTCCCGGCGCCTCGCGCTCACGTATCGCATTTAACCTCAGTGGGCGGGATGTTGTCGCACTCGATCGACTCGGCCATCCCGTGCGCGATCGGGCCACACGCCGTCGTCTGCGCGGACCTCGTTGCCTCTTTTACGGTCTCGGCGGACGCGTGCGCGCAGTTGTGGCCGCCCTTGTACGCCACGCACACGTTGCAGGCCTTCTTCTGGGCCGCCAGCGTCGAGTAGAGGAGAAATGCCGCGAGCACCGCGGCGGAGATCACGGTCAGTTTCGTTGCGGGCTTCATGCGGCGCTCCGGAGTGATAGATGCGCGCGTCGTCCGCGCGCGGGTGTGCATAGCATACACGAAACGTCGCGCGCTGTCACGCGCGCGCTGCGCATTCGCACTGGGATAAATCGGCCGGCTCCGCTAAGTTTCGAGGATGTCCTTCTCAGCACTCGGTCTCGACGCTGCTCTCGTGCGCAGCGTGAAAGAGCTTGGCTTTACACGCCCAACACCGATTCAGCACGACGCAATTCCGCCCGCACTCGAAGGCCGCGATGTACTCGCGTGCGCGATGACGGGGAGCGGCAAGACGGCCGCCTTTCTTCTTCCGATCATGCATCGCATCATGGCGAAGGCGCAGGGGGGAAAGCCGCGCGGCGTCACCAGCGCCCTCGTGCTCACGCCCACGCGTGAGCTCGCAGCCCAGATCGAACAGCATCTCCGCGAGCTCGCCATACACACGCCCATCTCGGGTGCCGCGGTGTTCGGCGGCGTCGGCCTCGGTCCGCAGGAGCACGCCTTCAGGAGCGGCGTCGACATCCTGATCGCGACGCCAGGCCGGCTCCTCGACCACTTCCGTCATCCGTACGCGAAGCTCGACAAGCTCGAAGTGCTCGTGCTCGACGAAGCCGATCGCATGCTCGACATGGGCTTTCTCCCCGACATTCGGCGCGTCCTCAAGCATCTGCCCGCGAAGCATCAGACGCTGTTCTTCTCCGCGACGATGCCCGGTCCGATCGTCACGCTTACGAAGGAGATGCTGCATTCGCCGGCGACGATCAACCTCGAGCGGCGCTCGCAGCCGGCGATCGGCATCACGCAGGCCGTGTATCCCGTGTCGCAGGAGGCGAAGCCCGCACTCCTGCGCGAGCTGCTCAATCGCAACGCCATTGGCAATGCCATCGTGTTCACGCGCACGAAGCATCGCGCGAACCGCCTCTTCGAGAGTTGCGAGAAAGCGGGCATCTCCGTCGCGCGCATCCACGGCAATCGCTCGCAGTCGCAGCGCACCGATGCGCTCGAGGGATTCAAGTCGGGTCGCTATCGCGTGCTCGTCGCCACCGACATCGCCGCGCGCGGCATCGACGTCGAAGCGCTCGGCCACGTCATCAACTTCGACGTGCCGGCGATGCCCGAGGACTATATCCACCGCGTCGGTCGTACCGCACGCGCCGAGCTGACGGGCGAGGCGTACACCTTCGTGTCGCCCGAGGAGGAGCACGACCTCGGCGCGATCGAGAAGGCGGTCGGAAAGCGGCTGCCGAGAGTGGTGCTTCCTGATTTCGATTACAGACAGCGTCCGGTCGAGCGCTTCGAGGTGCCGATCGGCGAGCGCATCGCCGCCATCCGGAGCCGGAAGGCGGACGACCGCGCGCGGGCCAAGGCGAAGCTTGAGCGTAGAAACGGTAGTGGGGCGGCGAGCAGCAGCCGCAGTAACCAGAGCTCGAGCAGCCACAGCTCGAGCAGTACCCCGCCGGCTCGTCCTCACCCGTCTCGAGCGCCAGCGTCGTCCGGCGGCCCATCGAGCGGAGCGCCGCGTCGTCCTTCTGCTGGCGGAGGCCGTAACTCGGGCGGTGCCCGCGGCGGACGGGGGCCGGGAAGCTCAGGCAGTCGTGGCGGCGGATCGTCCTCGCGGGGCGGATCGTAATCTTCGCATCCATTGGCGCGTCATTGCCTTAGGCATAGCTACATACTATGATTCAAGCTTGTCTCCAGACTCCTTTCGATGAGGATTACACGTGGTTGAAGTGATCATTGGTGAGAACGACCGGCTCGATTGGGCGCTCAAGCAGTTCCAGCGCAAGGTCATTCGTGCAGGCGTGTTGAAGGACGTTCGCAAGAAGCGCTTTTACGTGAAGCCCAGCGAAGCCCGGCAGAAGAAGGCCGTCGCGGCGCGGCAGCGTAGCGCGCGGGCAGAGCGCAAAGCGCGCTAGTCGCGGCCTCGCCGAATGTCAAAGCAAGATGCCATTGAGCTCGAGGGGACGGTCATGGAAGTGCTGCCCAACGCAACCTTCCGGGTAGCCGTGAACGAGCAGCACAACGTGCTCACCACCCTCGGCGGCAACATGCGCCGCTTCCGCATCCGCGTGCTCGCGGGCGATCGCGTGCGCATTGAGGTCTCGCCCTACGACCTGACCCGCGGCCGGATCATCTACCGGCACAAGAACTAGCTCGACCTTCAGCTAGTCCGCTCCAGCCAAAGCATCCATGGTCGCGTCTGCGATCGCCGGTAACCCGAGCGTAAACACGCTCCCCCCGCCACTCCGATCCTCGTACGTCAGCGTGCCGCCCTGCGCCATCGCGAGGCGCAGCGCGATCGAGAGACCCAGCCCGGCACTTCCCGCATCCGGAGTGCTGCGCTCCGGACGGTAGAACGGCTCGAAGATCCGTTCCCGCTCCGCCGCCGGTACGCCCGGCCCGCGGTCCGCCACCGAAATAGCGATCATCGCGCCGACGCGCGCGAGGAGAATGTCCACCGGCTGCGAGCGCGGTGAATACTTGTGCGCGTTCTCGAGGAGATTCACGAGAATGCGCAGTGCGTGCACGAAGTCGAAGCGCGCCACGAGCACCGGCTCCGACCACGCGATCGACGTGCGCAGCTCGCGCCCCGCGAACGCCGCCGACACCTGCTGGATCGCGGCGCCCACCACATCCTCGGCCGCGTTGAGCTCCGCGCGCACCGGAAGCTCCCCCGCGTTCAGTCGCGAGAGGTCGAGCAGATCGGCAACCATGCGATTGAGCCGGTCCGCCTGCTGCTCGATCGTCGCCGCGCGCTCGTCGCCATCTTCCGCGATCTCGTGCGCGAGCGCCTTGATCGTCGTGAGCGGCGTGCGTAGATCGTGCGACACGGATGCGAGCAGGGCATCCTTCAGTCTGTCCGCCTCGCGCAGCGCCTCCGCGCGCTCCGCCTCCGCGCCGAGACGGACGCGCTCGATGCCAAGCGCCGCATAATACGCGAGCGCGGAAAGAAAGCGGCGCGCGCCGGCGTCGAGCACGATCGGCGCGTGGTGCCGCAGCGCGAGGATCCCGACGGAGCGCGAGTGCACTTCGAGTGGCACGACGATGCTCTTCAGGTCCGCATTGCGCCTCGCGAGGTCCGTCGTCGGTGCCATGGCGCCAAGCCCCGCGCCCGCCTGCGCGGCGAGCTCCGGCGTTTCCAGATCTCCTCGCTGCACCCAAATCTCGCACGCGTCCGTTCCGATCGTGTCGCGCACGACCGTCGCGATGGCGGTGAGCGCCTGCGACGCGCTCCCGGTGCTCAGCGTCTCGGCGCCGAGTGCCGCGAGACGGTCGATCTCATCCGCGCGCCGGCTCGCCTCGACCGTCTTCTCGTTGGCGCGCGCGAGCAGTTGCGTGGCGACGAGTGCCGTCGCCGTAAAGGCGATGAGCACCATCCAGTCCGGACGCTTGGAGATCTCGAAGCGGCCGTACGGCGGCTGGAAGAAGAAGTCGATCGAGATGAAGGCAAGGAGCGCGAGCGTGAAGCCGAGGCCGCGCCCGCCGCCGGAGCTTCCGCCGAGGATGACGAGAAGATAGAGGAGCGACACGTGCGCCTGCGTGATCTCTCCCTGCGCGCCGACCATCACCCAGGTGGCGAACAGGAAGATCGCCGTCCATACGAACGCCGAGGTCCACCGGCGCTCGAGGGCGTTCATCACTTAGCGCGGCAGCTCGAATCGATAGCCGACGCCAGGCTCCGTCACGACGAGCTGCGGACGAACGGGATCCGTCTCGATCTTGCGGCGCAGATTGGCGACGTGCACGCGCAGATACTGCTGCGGATCGCCGAACGCGCGTCCCCACACCGCATTGAAGATCTGTTGATGCGTGAGCGTGCGGCCGGCCTGCGTGACGAAGGTGCGCAGAAGCTCCCACTCGATCGGCGTGAGGTGGATCGTCTCCGAGCCGCGGCGCAGGACGCGCGCGGTGAAGTCGGCGACGAGCGATCCGATCTGCATTGGCTGCACGGACGCGGCGATCTGCGACGCCTGCGCACGGCGGAGATTCGCGCGGATGCG
>JBDTJH010000043.1:0-32848 GCA_039935955.1 Gemmatimonadaceae bacterium | reverse complement strand
GGGCGACGCCGGCAGCGAGACGCCCGACGCTGGCGACCTTCTCGAGATGTGTGCGCTGCGCCTGCTCCTCGAGGATGCGCGCGGTCATGCGATTGATGCTGCGGGCGAGCCGCGAGAACTCGGTGGGACCGCTGCGCGGAACGCGGCGCGAGAGATCACCGTCGGCGATCGCCTCGGTCGTCTCGACGACGGTGTCGAGCGGATCGAGCACGAGCCCCTGGATCTTGTAGGCGCCGAAGGCGACGAAGATCAGGATGTCGGCGAGGATGAGGAGCGCGAGATAGATCGGTCCGTCCTTGCTCAGCGTCAGCGTCTCGAGGACGACGGCATTGAGTGCCGCAAGCGAGAGCGCGGCGGTGCCGAGGACGGCGAGGCTGAGCATCATCTCGGTCTTCAGAGATGCGCGGAGCTTCAGCGGACCGATCTCGGCCGGTGCGCTGGTGCCCTCCATCGGGCGGGACGGTGTTGGAGTGACGGCGGTTGTCATGGCTGGCTGAGTAGAGGACGCGTCAGCCGCGGCCGCGTTGCGCGCGTCGCCCGTGAGCGGCGGGAATCGCGATTCGGTGGGGCGGGTGGAATGTGTCACGTGTCCGCGACTCCGTAGCGGGAGAGCTTGCGATAGAGCGTCGAAGGATCGATGCCGAGGACGTCGGCTGCACGACTCTTGTTTCCGCCCTCGCACTGAAGCACCCACATGATGTACGCCCGCTCGATCACATCGAGAGCGGGGTTCGCGTTCGCGGGACGGTCGGCGATCAGCGGCTCCGGCTTGCGCTCGGTCACGCGTTCGGGGAGCGCGCCCACCTCGACGGTTGGACCCGACGAGAGGATCATCGCGCGCTCCAGTGCGTTCTCGAGCTCGCGCACGTTGCCGGGCCACGAGTACGCGAGCATCGCGTCGAGCGCTTCATCCGAGAGACGCTTGGTCTCCTCGCCGCGCTGGAGAGCGCCGCGCAGGAGGAAGGCGTCGATGAGCAGCGGCACGTCGTCGCGGCGCTGGCGCAGCGGCGGGAGATGCAGCGCGAACACGTTCAGTCGGTAGAAGAGATCTTCGCGGAAAGTCCCGCGCTTCATCTCCTCCTCGAGATCGCGATTGGTCGCGGCGAGGATGCGTGTGTCGATCGCAATCGGCTCGGTGCCACCGACGGGGATGACCTCGCGCTGCTGCAGCACGCGCAGGAGCTTCACCTGCGTCGCTTGCGTCGTCTCGCCGATCTCGTCGAGGAAGAACGTTCCCTTCGTGGCAGCCTCGAACAGACCGCGCTTGTCCTTCACGGCGCCGGTGAACGATCCCTTCATGTGTCCAAACAGCTCGCTCTCCAGCAGACTCTCGGGGAGCGCGCCGCAGTTGATCGAGTTGAAGGTTCCTTCAGTTCTCTGCGAGAGCTCGTGGATGTAGCGTGCGACGACTTCCTTACCCGTTCCGGACTCGCCCTGGATGAGCACGATGGAATCGGTCGGCGCGACGGTCTCCGCGAGGCGCAGCACGGTGAGCCACGCCTTGCTCCGACCCACCGGTGCGCTCACGCCATTCTGCCCCTGCCGCTTGATCTCCTGCTTCAGCGACTGGTTCTCCAACCGCAGCTGCCTGTGCTCCACCGCCCGCCGCAGGACGGCGATGATCTCATCATTGACGAACGGCTTCTGGATGTAGTGGTACGCACCCTCGTTCACCGCCTGGATCGCCGAGCGCAGATCGGCTTGCGCGGTCATGAGGATCACTGGTACGAGCGGATCCTTCGCGCGCGCCGCGGTGAGGATCTCGAGGCCGCCGACGTTCGGCATGCGAACGTCGGAGAGCACGATATCCGGATCGAGAGCGGCTATCTGCTCGAGCCCCTGCTTGCCGCCGAGCGCGACGTGAGGGGTGAAACCCTCGTTCTTGAGGAGGATCTTGAGCGCCTCGAGAATTCCGGTTTCATCGTCGACGATGAGGACGGTCGGGCTGGCTGTGGTCATCAGGCGACTTGCTCCGCGGGGATGCGCTGCTGAACCTGCGGCAGGAGGACGGTGAAGCGCGTGCCTTTTGGGCTCGAGTCCATGAAGACGAAGCCGCGGTGCGCCTCGATTGCGCGATGCACGATTGGCAGACCGAGCCCCGTGCCGCCGGTTTTCGTCGTGAAGAAGGGATCGAAGACGCGCTCGCGCAGCTCGATCGGGATCCCGGGACCGTTGTCCGAGACGCGAAGCGCGATCGCGCTTACCTCGAACGGCACGCCGGTGGGGATCTGCTCGGGGTTCAATCGCGAGACCTCGACCGTCACCTGCCCCGTGCCCGCGGGCGCCGCCTGCACGGCGTTGAGCGTGATGTTGAAAATCGCGCGATGGAGCAGATCCTCGTCGCCCTCGACGATGAGGGGCTCGGTGGGGATCACGCACGTGACGGTGACGCCGGACTTGCGGTCGGGATGCGTGTCGGCGAGACGCACCGCGGCCTGCGCGACCTCGCCCATGTTGACGCGCTCCCCGCGCGTCACGCGCACGCGAGCGAAGTCGAGGAACTCGGAGAGGAGGCGCGAGAGCCGATCCGACTCGCGCACGATGAGCGTCGAGAGCACGCGCTCGTCCTCCGTCGCTCGCGCGCGCGAGCCGAGCTGCTCGACTGCGCTGCGAATCGACGCGAGCGGATTCTTGATCTCGTGTGCGAGCGATGCGCTGAGCTCCGCCACCGCCTCGAGCCGCTCCGCGCGCAGCCGCAGCTCTTCGAGCCGCTTGTTGTCCGAGATGTCCTGAAAGATCACGGTGCCGGACATGTTGCCCGGCGTACCATCGGCGCTCATCGTCGTCGTCGTGAAGCCGATCGGGAACGTGCGCGCGCCCACCGTGATCGCCGCCTCACCGCGCGTCACACGCTCGTGCCCGTGCACCGCCTTCTCGAGCGCCGCCGAGAGCGCGGGCGCGTGTGGCGTGACGATGTCCTTGATATTGTCGCCGCGTACGAGCTCGTCGTCGAAGCCGATGAGCTTTCCTGCCATCGAGTTCGCGAAGAGGATGTGCCCCTGCACATCGATCGTGATGATCCCGCTTCGGATGTTCTTGAGCACGTCCTCCGCCTGCAGCTTGACGACGACGAGCTGCTGCGCGAGCTCCTCGCGGTTGACGCCGGCCTCCTGGAGTCGCGCGCCAAGGTAGGCGACACCGAGTGCGGTGATCGCGAAGATGCTGAGCTGGAGGATGACGGGCATGCCGAGCGTCGTGCCCTGGAGCACGATGACGTCGGCGAAGTAGAGGACGTTGCCGAGCGCCGCGATGAGGAGGCCGCCGCCGACGGGGAGCAGGAGCGAGGCGCACGCCGTCACGAGAATGTAGAGCGCGGCGAACGGGGAGAGCGAGCCGCCGGTGATGTGCACGATCGTCGTGACGAGCGCGACGTCGAAGAGCGACTGGGTGTAGTAGAAGCCGCGCGCAACCATGGTGCGATAGGCGAGGCCGAACCAGGCGGAAACCGAGGTGAACGCGATCGCGGCGAAAAAGGCGAGCGTCGCCAGAAGGGTGTCGCGCGCGTCGGCACCGTGCCACGAGAAGACGGCCGCGAGGAAGATCGCTGCCGCCAGTGAGAGGCGCCCAATGTAGATGAATCGAAGTACGCGGCGGGGCTCGACCATTAGTCCGGCGGGACGCTCGTGGTGCGGGGGCGCGGCAGGGCACTCGCAAAGCGCAAGAGTTCCGGTAGCCCGCCAACTAGTGCATTTTGCTATACCTGGACGACGACCCACTCCTTCAATGAGTTACGTGGAGAATTCAGTTGTCGCGCTGACGACGAGCGCGATCGTACTACGACTCATCGCGGTGATGCTGATCGTGCTGGCCAACGCCTTTTTCGTGGCCGCCGAGCTCTCGCTCGTGAGCGCTCGTCGCTCGCGCATCGATGCCCTGGCGGCGCGGGGCGACCGGAGCGCGAAGCTCGTGCAAGAGACGGCGAACGATATCCCCCGCTACCTGTCGGCAGTGCAGCTCGGGGTGACGCTTGCCTCACTTGCGCTGGGCTGGGCCGGAGAGGCGACGGTGGCGTCGCTGATCGCCGCGCTATTCGCGAAGCTCGGCTTCGGCGACGCGGTCGTGATCTCGCACGCAGCCGCGACGGTGATCGTGGCGTTCGTGACGATCACCTTTCTGCACATCGTGATTGGCGAGCTGGTGCCGAAATCGATCGCCTACGCGAACCCGGAGGCGACGAGCCGCTGGCTGGTGCGTCCGCTGCGCTGGTTCGCGAAGATCGCGCTGCCGGTGACGTATCTGCTCAACGGTGCGGCGAACGCGCTGCTCAAGCTGTTGGGCGTGACGCAGGTGACGGACAGCGATCGCGCACACTCGCCCGAAGAGCTGCGGCTGCTCGTGATGCAGACGCGGAGACATGGGCTGCTCAACGAGAGCGACACGCAGATGCTCGCGGGCGTCTTCGACTTCCATCAGAAGAAAGCGCGCGACGTAATGCGGCCGCGAACGGAAATCGTCGCGATTCCAGCGACGGCGACGCAGGAGGAGGTGTGGGCGGTCGTGCGGCAGGAGCGGTACTCGCGCTACCCGGTTTACGGTGAGGACCTCGACGATCTGATCGGCGTATTCCTCGCGAAGGATCTGTGGCTCTACGATGGCAGAGAGCCGTTCACGGTGCAGCAATTCGTTCGCGAGGCGCTCTACATCCCGGACACGCGCGCGGCGGAGCGCGTGCTCGACGACCTGCGGAAGACGCGCGCGCACATGGCGATCGTGCTCGACGAGTTCGGCGGGACAGCCGGCATCGTGACGATGGAGGATCTCGTCGAGGAAGTCATCGGCGACATCGCGGACGAGTACGACGTGGCGCAACGCGAGGCGCTCGAGATGAACGGCGTGCTCGAGCTATCGGGATCACTGTCGCTGATCGACGTGCGCTCGGATCACGGCGTGAAGATCCCCGAGGGGAGCTGGTCGACGCTCGGCGGCTACGTGTTCTCGCGCATCGGGAGGCTGCCGCGCGTCGGCGATCGGGTGCCGTTCAGCGGGGGCGAGCTCGAGGTGGTGGCGATGGACTCACGACGCGTCGCGGCGGTACGTGTGCATCGCTCGCCGGAGGCGGTGGCGGCACGGGAGGCGGGGACGACGTGAGCGATGCGCTCGAGGTCAGCGATGAGGTCTCGATCCCGCGCGACGAGCTCTCGATTCGCGCGAGCAGGTCGGGAGGAGCGGGCGGTCAGCACGTGAACACGTCGTCGACGCGCATCGAGCTGCTCTGGAACATCGCGGCGACGCGCGCACTGCCGGGCGGGGTGCGAGCCGGCGTGCTGCAGCGGCTCGCGAAACGCACGAACGCGGATGGGTTCATCCGCGTCGTCTCGAGCGAGCATCGGAGTCAGCTTCGCAATCGCGAGGCGGCGGAGGAGCGGCTCGCGAAGATGGTGCGAAGCGCACTCACCGTGCCCCGCGCGCGCAGGAAGACGGCGCCAACGCGCGCATCGAAGGTGGCGAGACTCGAATCGAAGAAGCGGCGCTCGGAAACGAAGCAACGGCGCTCGAAGGAAGATTTCGAGTAGGAAGCCCAGGCGACCGCGCGCGCAGCCGTCGGCAGCTAGCGGACCGTGATCTCCTTCTGCATGCCGAGCCGGAAGTGCGGCGTCCCGTCGGGCGCGGCGGAAAAGCAGATGAGCAGATACATCCCCGGCCCGACATCGCTTTCCATGACTGCCACACCGGCCGGTCCGATCTCCGTGATACCGCCGACACTCACACCGGGCGATGGCCTGCCCAGTGGATTTTTCGCCCACGCAGCGAGCTGGTTCGCCGCGGTGCCCGCCGGGTAGCCGATCGGATACCGCTTGATCGCGACCATGTGCGGCTGGGTGGAGCCGTTGGTCACGGCGATCACATGATGCCCGCGCGTGAGCGGACGGGACAGGACGAAGGTATAGTCGGAGAGGCCCATCTTGATGTCGGCGACCGAAAAGGCGCCGCTTTTCGACGAGGGAGTGACCTCGAACTGCTTGACCATCCCCATCATGTAGTGCCGGGCGGGAGTGGGGCCGGGGACTTCGCAGTAGGCGATGTAGCGTCCTGGCGCGAGCTCGACGGTCGCGTTCGTGGCCGCTCCGGGCATCACGGCGTTCGGGCCACCGGTGGCGCGCATATAGCCGGGGCGAAGGTTGTGCCCCAACCGGACCATCGCTTCCACCGCGTCACCGGCCGTTTTTCCGGAGTCGAGCCGCGCGACGGTCAAATGATGAACGAGCTTCCCGTGATTCCGAAGCTCGAAGGTCGTGAGCCCGGCAGGGATCGAGAGCGGCATCTCGAACGAGAACTCGCTCGCAACGACCGTGACCACGTTGGGCTTGGCGCCGGCGTGAAGAGCCTCGATCATGTCGTGCGTCGCGGGGTCGAGACCGGGAGTCGATGCGATCATCGGCATGATCGACAGGAGCGCCAGACGAGCGATGATGTAAGCGTGCGACATCCAACTAAGCTGACGGCGTCGCTGCCTCGACGCCAGCAGTCTCAAGAGCTGCTACCGTATCCTCGCCGCCAGGCGAGCTCGGAACGCGATACCAGTACGCGACCGCGGCGAGGAAGACACCAACGAGGATGCGCGCGCCGACGCGCA
The DNA here is from genome assembly GCA_039935955.1 of Gemmatimonadaceae bacterium. Taxonomy (GTDB): domain Bacteria; phylum Gemmatimonadota; class Gemmatimonadetes; order Gemmatimonadales; family Gemmatimonadaceae; genus FEN-1250. Next base: position 26,274 of record JBDTJH010000043.1, on the reverse strand, counting down.
AACCGATCGCATCGATCGTGAAGGTCTCGACGAGCGTTTTGTATCCAGCGTAAAACGCGAGCGCGAGACCAGCGGCGCGCAACAGGCCGACTGAACGGCTGCGCCCGATGAAGATCAGCGCGAGTCCCGCGAGCGCATAATATATGATGAGCGCAAACGACGCGGCGTCGGACGACCATGCGCCCACGAGCTCCTGCCGCACCCAGGCGAAGGCGATGAGGATCGCGATGGCGCTCGTGGCAGCGGAGAGCTGGACGCTCTTGAGCGATTTTTCCTCGGCCGTCGGCCTCAGTGCGTACTCGGACAGCGCCCAGGCGAACAGCGCCCACGCACCCACGCACGCGAGCGCGCATGCCGATGGGATGGTGAGGAAAGGCGTGTACTGGTAGAGGCCGCGCCCATCCAGCAGGATGAACGACCATCCGGATGCGATCATCAGTGTGAATCCGATCGGCGGCACGAGGAGCTTCGCCCGCGTCGAGCGGAGAATGATCGAGAAGAGCGCCGCGTGCAGCGCGAGCGCGGCGATGCAGCGCGTGTCGAAGTCGATGAGATAGACCAGGATCGCGGTACCGCTCGCGATCGCGGTGACCAGGAGATGCTGCGCGCGCTCCTCCTCATCCTCCCATGCGAGCAGCGCCGAAATGATGGTGAGCGCGGCCGCGGCCATCGCCTGGATGCTCCGGTCGCTCGCGGAGACGATGGTAGCGAAGAGAAAGCTGAGCGGTATGATGACGTTGCCGACGGCGAGCCAGCGCTCGTCGGTCTCGAGTTCGCGCGCGATGAGATACGCAGCGACGGTTCCGAAGAGCGAGACGCTCACCTCGAGCTGGCGCGCGTGGATCGAGTATCCAAGCGTCGCGAAGGACGCGAGGAGAAGAAAGGCGAGTCCGAGCTTTGATCGGTTACCGCTGCGCGCAAAGACGAGCGCCGCGGCGGCGCATGCGAACGGGAAGATCACCGGCGCGTGCGCTGCGAGCCAGCTGTGATCCGCGCCGGGGCCGCTTGCAACCGCCGCGAGGACGTAGCCGGTGGCGCCGAGCACGGCGAGCCAGAGCACGGCACTCCATCCTCGCTCCCGGATGGCGAAGAGGGACGCCGCGATCACGAACCATCCGTAGGTGAGCAGCAGGACGATCGAGCCTGGCTCGCGCGCCGTGACGAAGGGCGCGATGAGCGCACCGGCGAACCCGACGGCGAAGAGTGTGCGCTCCTCCGAGGTAAGGGCGAGCGCCGCGAGGGCGACGGATGCGGTGGCGGCGATCGCCAGTGCGGCGAAGGTGCTGAGCACCCCCAAATGCGGGCCTGCGGCCCACGCATCGACGTGCACGATCGCGAGCGAGAGAGCGAGGAGGACGTTGCCGAAGCGGACGTCGCGCTTATCGCGCACCCAGAGCCCGAGCGCGGCGACGATGCCGGCGCCGATGAAGCCGAGGATGACGCGAACGGTGGGGCCGAGGTAGCCGTGCTCGATCGCCCACGAGAGGAAGGTGCCGACGCCCATGAGGATCGCGAGCGACGCGACGGCGATCGTTCCGTAGCGGCCGAAGAGCTTCTCGAAGTCGATGTCGGGCTGCGGTTGCGGTGTTGAGCGACGCGGCGCGGGGTTGGGACGAGGGCGAGGCGGCGGCGCTGGTGACGACTCGACAGGCGCGGCAGCCACCTGCGTGACTGGAGCCGCCGTCGGTTCGGGCGCTCCGCTCACTCCCTTCAACTCCGCGCGCAGTGCGTTCACCTGCTCGTACAACGCGCGCACGTGCTGCTCCAGCACCGCTATTCGCTGTTCGTCCGCCATCGCTCCCCCTCGGGTGAAGCTGCTCGAACGACTGCGGCGACGCGGAAGTGCGCGTCGCGGATGTAGCTCGGGTCAGGGGATGATCGTGACCGTGTTGGTCGCCGTCTGCGTGATCGGGATGACCATCCCGGCAGACTTCACGGTCTCCTTCATCGATTGCGATTGCGTCGAGCCGAGGAATACGCCGTTGGTGCCGATGTAGTACATCGCTTCGCCCGTGCCCGCCCCATCCATCGACACCGTCTGGTTCGACTGCACCTGTGTGCCGGAGATCGTCAGCGTAGACGTTCTGTGGATGCGCGACGCGGCCTGGCCGGCGATCGTCGTATCGCCGAGAATCTTCGAGACGCTGATCGTCTGCGTCTTGATCGAGACGCCGTCCTTCGAGACGTTCGTCGACGCCGTGTCAGTCCACGAGCTCCCCGTTTTCGCAGTGGTGGGGAGCATGAGGAAGAAGTGCGCCATGCTCGCGATAATCGACTCACGATCGACGCCATCGGCCGGCTTCGAATCGGACGTGAAGCTCAGCACCTTCCCGGAAGGCAGCATCTCGCCGCTCACCCGGGTTCCCCGCATCACGGTGACATCCGGTAGCTGGGCGAGCAGATTCGAGCTCATCGAAACGGAGTCCAGCGTGACCGCGAACTGCAGGGTGTCCCGCTCGGACGCCGTCCCCTTCGATTTCGGCGGCATGATCGTGACGGTTACCTGCTGCTCGTTGGTGATCTGCCCGTTCGTCGTCTCACCATTCTGAATCGCAGTGCGCTGCACCGAGGCATGCAGGCGATAATGCTGCACTGTGGGCGTATAGTGGAGCTGCCCGAGCGCCGGGAGCGTGCTCGCAACGAGAAGCATCGCGGAAAAGCGAACGACATTCATACACTGCTCCTGAGGCGGACTGTCGGCCCAATGGCGGGCGTGGCGAACTCAAAAGCTAACATCCCGGTGCCGGTTGCACCGTCCCTGGAGGATACATAGCGTTCCACCCCAGTGACTTCCACCATCATCACACCAGAGCGGCGCGCCGCATTCGGCCGGAAGCTGCGCGCATGGTACCGGGTGCATGCGCGCGACCTGCCGTGGCGCCGTACACGCGATCCCTACCATATACTCGTGTCGGAGCTGATGCTCCAGCAGACGCAGGTCTCGCGCGTCATCACCAAGTACGCCGAATTCCTCGACCGGTTCCCAACGCTGGAGGCAGTCGCCCAGTCGCGTCCCGCGCGCGTGATGGAGGCGTGGAGCGGCCTCGGATACTACGCCCGTGCGCGGAACCTCCAGCGGCTCGCGCGCACCATCGTGCGCGATCGCGAGCCCGCGGCCATCCCCGAGCACCCCGACGCCCTGCGCAAACTTCCCGGCATCGGTGCGTACACCGCGGGCGCCGTCGCGTCCTTCGCCTACGAGCGCCGCGCACCGCTCGTCGACACGAACGTTGCGCGCGTACTCACGCGCGTCTTCGCGCCGCACGTGAATCCGCGTACGCATGCGGGGCACAAGCAGACGTGGGACATCGCGCGCGCGGTGCTCCCGCGCACCGGCACCGTCACCTACACGCACAACCAGGCGCTCATGGAGCTCGGCGCCCTCGTCTGCACCGCGCGGTCGCACGGCTGCCCGACGTGCCCCGTGCGCTCGGTGTGCGACACGTACGCACGATAGTTCGCCCGGAGCGGGGAGGCGCGGTATGTTAGGGCGTCGATCTCACCCGTGGAATTCCTGACCACAATGCGCGTGCTCCTCGAGCAACTCCCCGAGCAAACCATTCGACGTGCAGTCCTGGCGGTCTACGGATCGCCGACGTACAACAGGACTTCGATGTGGCAGCGATTCTGGGGCTGGGTGAGCGAGCTGATCGACCGTATCTTCTCGTGGCTCTCCCCCAAATTCGGCGAGCTGCACAAGTCGCCGCCGCTCTTCTGGGCCGTGATCATCGGGTTGGTACTGCTCACCGCGGCCGTGATCTCGCGCGTGCTGTATCTCTGGCGCGCGCGGGCGGCGCAGCGCAGTGCGGGCAGCGCTTGGAAGGCGCAGCCCGGCGCCGCGCGCGGCGATGCCTGGACCGCCGCTCAGCAGCTCGCTGCTCGCGGCGACTTCACCGCTGCCGCGCACGCGCTCTACGCCGCACTCCTCGATGCGGGGGCGCGACAGCAGCTGCTGCGACTACATCCATCCAAGACTGCGGGCGACTACGTTCGCGAAGTGCGCCGTCGCTCGTCGCCGATCTTTCCCGGCTTCCGCGATTTTGCCCGGGCCTACGATGTCGTGATCTACGGATTCGGCGAATGTAATCGCGAGCGCTACGAGCGCCTGCTGTCGCTCGCGACACCCATCGTGCGCCCGAATGGCTAGTCGCTTCGCCGAGTGGTGGCTTCGCCCGAGAATCGTGTTCACGACGCTCGCGGCGGCGCTCATCGTCATCGTGATACTGTCGCCCGGCACCGAGGTGGCGCAGGGACCGCCTCTCAGCACCCGATCGCGCACCATCTCCGGCTCGCGCGGTCTTCGCGACGTCCTCGACCGCCTCGGCTGGCACACGAGCGAGCGCATCATCCCCTACATCGGGAGTATCGACAGCACTTCCACGTACGTATTGCTCAACACGCCGATCGAGCCGAGTGCCGGAGAGGTGCACGTGTTGCTCGAGGCGGTGCGACGCGGCGCGAAGGCGATCGTCGTACCCGAGGCCCACGGTAACATTGCGGACTCGATCGGAGTTCACGCGAGCGACAAGTGGTTCGGAAACTACCACGCAATAGCCGACACGCTATTCGGCCACTACGATCGCGTCGACACGCTACGCGAGGCGTTCGGCGTCTTCAGCGCACGAACCTTTCATCGCTATCTCGTGGGGAATCCGCGATCGGACTCGGATACCGTCGGGGAATGGCCGTCGCAGGCGAGGCAGCTCCTTTCGATTCGCACTCCGGTGTTGCAAACCGTGCATCCCGAGATCGCGGTGCTCCCGGTGGGCCACGGCGAGGTCGTGGCGATCGCCGATCCGACGTTCTTCCGCAACGACATCCTGCGAAAGACCGCCGGCACCGTGCTCGCGATACGCATCCTCGAGGACCTCGACTCGACGCGCACCTCGCCGATCGTGTTCGACGAATATCATCAGGGCTTCGGCACCTCCGCGTCATTGACGGCCATCATCGAAGATGCACTCGTCGACACGAGCTGGGGGCGACTCGCACTGCAGCTCGCGGCGGCGGCGCTGCTCTACCTGTTCATGATCGGCGTGCGCCCGATCGTCCCCGTCTCGCGGGGACGATTCGAGCGTCGCTCGCCGCTCGAGCACGTCGGTGCGCTTTCGCGTGCGTACGAGGCGATCGGCGCATCGCGGCTCGCCGTCCAGCGCCTCGTGCGCGGAGTGCGCCGCCGCCATCCGCTCGGCACCGCAGCAGCGCTGAGCGACGAGGCGTATCTCACACTCTTGAAAGTGCGGCTGCCGAAGCTCGGCGGCGACATCGACACCCTCACACGCGCGCTCTCGCTGAAGCCCTCAACCGAGCAGCTGGTTTCCGCCGGCGCGGCCATCGACCACATCGAGAGGAATCTCATCACGTGATCACACCAGAGCAGATCACCGAGTCACTCGCGCGCGTGCGTGCGGTGGTCTCGGAGCGAGTCATTGGACAGGAGGGGGTGATCGACGAGGCGCTCGTCGCCTTTCTCGCGCGCGGACATGCGCTGCTCGAGGGCGTGCCGGGGACGGCGAAGACGCTGCTCGTGCGCGTGCTCGCCGGCGCGCTCAACACGCGCTTCGGTCGCATCCAGTTCACTCCCGACCTCATGCCCGCCGACATTACCGGGATCAACGTCCTGCGCGATGGCGGCCGCAGCTCGGAGTTCCGCCCGGGTCCGGTGTTCACCGACATGCTGCTCGCCGACGAGATCAATCGTGCGCCGGCGAAGACACAGGCGGCGCTGCTCGAGGCGATGGGCGAGCGGCAGGTCACGATCGACGGCGAGGGACGAACGCTCGGCGATCTCTTCACCGTGTTCGCGACGCAGAATCCGGTGGAGTACGAGGGCACCTATCCGCTCCCCGAGGCGCAGCTCGACCGCTTCCTGCTCAAGATCCGCGTGACGTACCCGTCGCGCGCGTCGGAGCTCGGAATGCTCGACAACTACTCGCGAGGCTTCGATGCCAAGCGAGCGTCGGATGTGCGGCCGCCGCCGGTGCTCGACGAGGCGCAGTGCCGCGAGCTTCGCGGCGCGGTGGACGGCGTGAAGGTCGCGCCAGAGGTTCGCGAGTACATCGCCGACATCGTGCGCGCGACGCGCGAGGATCCATCGCTGACGCTCGGCGGATCGCCGCGCGCGAGCGTCGCGCTCTTCCGCACGGCGCGCGCGGCCGCGCTGTTGGCCGGACGAGACTTCGCGACGCCGGACGACGTGAAACAGTTCGCGCTCCCCGTGCTCCGGCATCGCGTGATGGTGTCACCTGAGGCGGAGGTCGAGGGGCGAAGCAGCGATGACGTGCTCGAGGCGCTGCTCACGCGGATCGTGGCGCCGAAGTGACCGTGCCGGGCGCGGAGCCGGATATCGCGACCAGCCGCGACCCGCTCAGGGCTGTGCTGCATTTCGTCCGCTCGCTGATTGGCACGGTCGCCGGCTCGATCATCAGCGTCCTCCCCACCCGCCGACTCGTCGTCATCGTGCTCGCGCTGTCTCCGCTCTGGCTCATCTCGGCGCTCGCAGCGGGAATCGCGCTTGCGCTCGTGGGCGTTGCGGTCATCGCGGACATTCTACTACTCCCTGCGAAGTGGCAGCTCACGGCGCAGCGCATCGTGCGCTCGAACGTCGGGCTCGGCGACACGGAGCGCGGCGAGTATCGCGTGGGCTCGACGGCGTCGCGCGCGCTTCGATTCACGCTCTTCGACGCACTCCCGCGAGTGATCGAGTCGCCGGAGCCGCGAGGGGCGATCAATATCGTGAGCGCGGGCGGCGAGACCTCGCTTCCCTTCACCTTCGTCGCACGCGAGCGCGGAGAATGGGCGTTGGGCTCTGTCGTGCTGCGCATCGAAGGGGTGCTCGGGCTGGTGCAGCGAAGCTTCCGCTACGAGCCGACGGACTCGATACTCGTCACGCCGTCGCTCGCGGGGGTGCGACAGCTGCGCCTCCTCGCGATTCAACATCGTCTTCGCGACGCGGGCATCCGCTCGATTCGGAAGCGCGGCGACGGCAGCAGCTTCGCCTCGCTGCGCGAGTATACCGTGGGCGACGATCCACGTCACGTCGACTGGAAAGCCACTGCGCGTCGCCAGAAGCTGATGACGCGCGAGTACACCGTGGAGCAGGGGCAGACGGTCATGATCGCGGTGGACGCGGGACGGATGATGACGCAGCTCGCTTCCGGCGTGCCGCGCTTCGAGTACGCGCTATCGGCGGCGACGTTGCTCGCATCGGTCGCCGTGCAGGGCGGCGATCAGGTCGGGCTGCTGCTGTTCGACGATGAGCTCCGCGCGTTCGTCCCTCCCGCGCGCGGGGACAAGGCCATGCGCGGCATTCGCCAGGCGCTCATCCCCGCTCGCGCGACGATGACCGAGCCCGACTACGCGACGGCATTTCGCACACTGGCCACGAAGCATCGCAAGCGGTCGCTGATCGTGCTCTTCACCGACGTCATCGATCCGCGGTCATCGCAGGCGGTTATCGCGCACACGGTGCGCAGCGCGATGCGGCATCTGCTGGTCGTCGTCGCGCTCCGCAACGACGAGCTGGTGAGCGCTGCGGTCCCGACGGAGCACAGCACGTCGAGCGATCTCTACGCGAGCGTGGCGGCCGAAGAGCTGCTCAGTGCGCGCAATGAGGCGATTATCCGTATGCGGCGCGCCGGGGTGTCGGTGCTCGACGTCTCGCCCAAGCGACTCGCGAGCGCCGTCGTCAACTATTACCTCGAGCTCAAGGCACGCGGATCGGTGTAGCGCGCGCCTCGGCGTAACCGAACTGCTCCGTCGGCGCATCCTCCTCGTCGCCGCGACCGCGCGAGAACCAGAAGGCGAGCAGGATCGCGGTCGAGAGCGCGACGCCGGCCTTCGCGACGAACGGGATGTCCGTCCGCGGCGAGATCAGCCCCTCGATCGTTCCCGCCGCGAGCAGCATCAGCGTGGATGCCGAGATGAGGCGGACGGCGCGTCGCCCGTTGATCACGAACGCTTCGCGCCGCGTGCGCGCGCCGGGGAGAAGGATCGCCCACGCGAGCAGGAATCCTCCACCGGCCGCGATGCAGATCGCGCTGAGCTCGAGCACGCTGTGCGCGATGACGAAGTCGCGAATCTGATGGAAGACTCCGTGATTCGCGTAGAGCCCGAACCCTGCGCCGATGCTCACGCCGTTGAACACGAGCATGAGAAGCGTAAGGATCCCGGCGGTGACTCCAGCGGCGAACACACCGAAGGTCACCTGCACGTTGTTCGTGATGATGTGGCCCGCCAGAGGCGGCCGCTCGAAATCCTTCGTAGAGATGTATTCGTGCTTCCCGATACTGTCGCCGTGCGCGCCCGTGACGACGCGGTCGATCATCCTGGGCGATAGTAGCTCGTGCTCCAGGGCCGGATTCCGCATCATGGCGCCGTACGTGATCACCATCGGGACGAACATGAAGAAGGCAGCCGCCAGGATGAATCGTCCCGAGCGCCGCACCTCGCGGGGCACCGATACCGAGATGTATCGCCACGCATCCCGCGCGGTCATTCCGCGCTGGCGATACAGAAAGTTGTGGCCGGCGCCGAGCAGCCGGCTCACGTAGAAGATCGAATCCTGGTCTTCGCTCTCCGATGCCGTGCGCAATCGGGCGAGATCGGTGGAGACCTCGCGATAGAGTGAGACCAGCTGGCTGACCTCTTCCGGGGACATCGAGCGCAGCCCGCGGCGTTGTGCGTCGGTGAGCGCGGTCGAGAAGTCGCGCCAGCGGCCGGCATTGAGCGCGACGATCGCGTGTCGCTCGCGCGCGGCGCCCTTTGCGCCGGGCGAAGGCAGCCCGCGGGCGCGCGCATCGCTCTCGGTCTCGAAGAGGCGCAGCAGCTGCGCCATCGGCGCGCTGCCGTTGTCCACGAGGTGACGCCCGTATCGCTCGGCGATCTGCGCCGCGAAGGACGTGCGCAGCGCGGGGTCGAGGTCGGCGCGCCGCGCGACGAAGCGGCCGAGCAGCGCGAACTCCTCCTCGGTGAGCTGCGATGTGATCGCTGTGCGCGTCCCGACATCGGGGGCTCCACGCGTGGCGGACGAGAGGAGCGCGCGCTGCTCATGCACGACGAAGGTACCCGCGACGATGTCGCCGAGCCTCTTTCCCGATTTGTTGACGGCGACGCTGATGAGGCCGACGGCGTAGAGAAGGCCGGGCTGCATGTCGATGAAGCGCACCAGATTCCGCGCGGCCGACGCGCCGAACGAGACCGAGTAGCCGCCGTCCTGCACGACGCGGATGCCGAGCATGCGCTTGCCGGGCGTCTGGCCATCCCAGATCGCCTCGAACAGCACGTAGTAGCCCCACAGCATCGCGAAGGAGAAGAGGATCCCGATCGCGCTGATCCACGCGGACGACATCTTCTGCGCCGTGGTGGCGCCGCTGAAGAGTGCCGTGTCGAGCGTAGAGAGAACGAGAAAAAAAACGATCTGACCCACGGCAATGATGACGAGATCGACCAGTGCGGCTGCGGTACGCGATCCTACGCCTGCGACGGTGTAGGAGAGGATCGTCTGCTCCGGGGTCTCGATCTCGACACGGCGCTCGAGCGACTCGACGCTCATTGCGACGTCAGGTCGGAGATGAGGAGCGTCATGAAGGCGACGCCGCGCGCATAATCGTGGATGCCGATCCGCTCGTTCGTGCCGTGGATACGCTCGAAATCCGTCGCGCCGATCTGGATCGGCAGAAAGCGATAGACGTCGCGCGCGTAGCCGCTGTACTGTCTCGAGTCCGTCGCGGCGACGACGAGCGAGGGCGCGACGATCGCATCGGGCTCGAGCACCGGGATGTCGAGGGCGAGTATGCGGTATGACTCCGACGCCGTGCTCGACACGGGAGACGGCGGCGTTCCCGGCCCCGCCATCGCGACGACGACGTTCGTGTCGTCGACGACTTGCTTCACGTGCTCGAGGACGCTCTCCGGCGCCTCGCCCGGGATGCTGCGGACGTTCACGAGGGCCCGCGCGCGGATCGGGAGCGCGTTCTCCTTCGGGCTACCCTGGATCATCGTGGGCGCGGTCGTCGTGCGGAGCGATGCATTCGTGACTGGCGAGCGCTCCATCATTCTGGTCACGCGCATCAGCCCGGCGGGCCGTGAGACGCCGGCGATGTTGCCGCGGATGATCGCGTGTCCTTCCACTTCTTCATCGTCGCCGAAGGCAAGGTAAACGGTGCACTTCGGCTGATACCCCTTCGCGACGAGCGCCTCAACGGCCTCGAGCGTCGACAGCACGCCGACCTTGTCGTCGAGCGTGCCGTGCCCCCACACGAACCCGTCGGCGATGTCCCCCGAGAAGGGCGGGTGCTCTGCGAGCAGCGAGTCGTTCACCGGCGCGAGTGTGACGACCGTGCGCGCAGCCGCGAGAATCGGCGTGAATCGCATCGTACGCACGATGACGACGATTCCGAGCGCGAGCACGAGGGCGGCCAAAAGCGCGGCGAGCTTCTTCATCCCGTAATCTGGCGCGGGCGGCGTGGCTGTCCAGAGCGGTGGCGGGAGCCGGCTACTATCTTCATGCATCCGCTTCCCCATGAATCAAATGCGATACGACGCCCTTCGATCACGTCCGTCCGTGCGCGCCGCGTGGCTGGCCGCGCTTGCTCTTTCTACCATCGCCGCCCTGCCGGCCGCAGCGCAGGATTCGGCACACGCCGGCGCGCCGCCGAAGCTCACCGCACCGCTTCCGCGGGATCCGGCAGTGACTACCGGCGTGCTGCCAAACGGGCTTCGCTACTACGTCCGCGTGAATCACAAGCCCGAGAAGCGCGCCGAGCTTCGGCTCGTCGTGAATGCGGGCTCGGTGCTCGAGGACAGCTCGCAGCGCGGGCTGGCGCATATGGTCGAGCACATGGCGTTCAGTGGCACTACGCACTTCAAGAAGCAGGAGCTCGTCGACTATCTCGAGTCGACCGGCGTTCGCTTCGGCGCCGATCTCAACGCGTCGACCAGTTTCGACGAGACGATCTATGAGCTCACCGTGCCGACGGACAGCACCAAGTTGTTCGACAAGGGATTTCAAATCCTCGCCGACTGGTCGCGCGGGCTCACGTTCGACTCGACCGAGCTCGCGCGCGAGCGCAACGTGGTCATCGAGGAATGGCGGCTCGGTCGCGGCGCTTCGGCGCGCATGCGAGACAAGCAATTCCCGGTCATCTTCACCGGCTCGCGCTACGCACAGCGCATCCCGATCGGAGACAAGCACACGCTCGAAACCGCGCCCCGCGCGACAGTCAAGCGCTTCTACGATGAGTGGTATCGGCCGGATCTGATGGCCGTGGTCGCCGTCGGCGACTTCGACAAGCTGAAGGTCGAGCGGCTGATCAAAGCACAGTTCGCGAATTGGCCAGCGAGGAAGACTGAGCGTCCGCGTCCGATCTTCCCGGTACCAGATCACGACTCGACGCTCGTCACGATCGCGACGGACAGCGAGGCGACGCGCTCGACCGTCGCCGTCTACTATCTGCAGCCGCTGCAGTCGCAGAAGACCGTCGGCGACTTCCGCGAGCGGATGATCGGCTCGCTGTACAACGAGATGCTCAACGCGCGCCTGCAGGAGATCGCGCAGCGCCCGGGCGCGCCGTTCATCGGCGCGTTCTCGAATCAGGGGCAGCTGATCCGCTCGAAGGAGGTGTACGTGCTCACCGCGCTCGTACCCGACAGCAGCGTCGAGACCGGTCTTCGCGCCGTGGTCACCGAAGGCGAGCGCGTCGCGCAGCATGGCTTCACCGCCACCGAGCTCGAGCGCGCGAAGAAGGACATGCTCCGCGGAATGGAGAGCGCCTACGCGGAGCGCGACAAGACCGCTTCCGGATCATTCGTGTCGGAATACGTGAGTGCATTCCTCGAGCACACGCCGACGCCGAGCATCGCGCAAGAGTACACACTCTATCAGCAGCTGATGCCGGGAATTCAGGTGTCCGAGGTGAATGCGCTCGCGCACAAGTGGCTAAGCAACAAGAGCCGCGTGATCGTCGTCAACGCGCCGCAGAAGGCCGCGTCGTCACTGCCGAGCGCGGCGGCTTTGCGCGCGGTGCTCGACAGTGCGGCACACGTAACCGTCGCGGCGTATACGGATTCGGTGTCAACGGCGCCGCTGGTTCCGACACCACCGACGCCGGGGACGATCGTGTCTTCGAGCCACATCGCGTCCGTCGGCGTAACGGAGTGGAAGCTCTCCAATGGCGCACGTGTGCTCGTGAAGCCGACGGACTTCAAGGATGATGAGTTGCTCTTTCGCGCCTACGCACCGGGCGGCACGTCGGTGGTGAGCGACTCCGACTATCTCGACGCGACCGTCGCAACGGCAGCGGTCGACGCGGGCGGCATCGGCGCCTTCAGCGCGACACAGCTGCAGAAGGCGCTGGCCGGAAAGTCCGTGCAGGTTGGCGGGTACATCGGCGCGATCCAGGAAGGGATGTCGGGCGGCGGCTCGCCCAAGGATCTCGAGACGCTAATGCAGCTCATCTACCTCAACTTCACGGCGCCGCGCGCGGACAGCGCGGCCTTCGAGGCATACCGCAACAAGATCGAGGTGCTCCTCGCCAATCGCGCGGCCAGTCCTTCGGCGGCGTTCAGCGACACACTCGACCTCACGCTTTCGCAGCACCACTTCCGGGCGAAGCCACCGACGGCGCAGGACATGGAGTACGTGCGGCTGCACCACGCGATCTCGCTCTACAAGCAGCGATTCGCGGACGCGAGCAACTTCACCTTCATCTTCGTCGGCACGATCGATACGACCAAGCTGAAACCGCTCGTCGAGGAATGGATTGGAGGGCTGCCGTCGACGCACGCCGCGGAGAAGTGGAAGGACGTCGGCATGTCGTATCCGAGCGGGATCATCACGCGCGAGGTGAAGCGCGGTATCGAGCCGAAGGCGCAGACGGCGATCGTATTCACTGGGCCATTCGACTTCACCTGGGAGAATGTCCAGCAGATCAGCGCGCTCTCGGATCTGCTCGAGATCAAGCTTCGCGAGCGGCTCCGCCAGGATCTGGGTGGTACGTACGGCGTTGGCGTAAGCGCGAGCCCGACGCACTTCCCGAAGGAGAGCTATGCGCTGCGCATCGACTTCGGCTCCGCGCCGGAGCGAGCAAACGAGCTGCAGAAGGCCGTCTTCGCGGAGATCGACAGCGTGAAGATGAACGGCGTCTCCGAGAAGGATCTGCAGAAGATTCGCGAGGCGGATCTGCGGGCCCGCGAGACGAGCCTGCGCCAGAATCGCACCTGGCTGAGCCTTCTCGCGAGTTACGACGTCAATGGGTGGGATCCGGCGCTCATCCTCAAATACGACGAAAACGTTCGCGCGCTCAGCTCGTCCATTCTGCAGGCGGCGGCGCGCAAGTATTTCGACAGTTCACGGTACGTCGTCGTACAGTTGCTGCCGGCGCATTGAGCGCGCGGAGCGCGCATGTGAGAGACTGACCTTCTTTCAGCGAGAACCCTGATGCGCAGCATGTTGCTCCCGATCGCCATCGCCTTCGTCGCATCGACCGCCGGCGCGCAATCGCCGAGCGTGACGTCGGCGGGCGATCCATCGGTGAAGAACGATACGATCTACAGTCTGGCGGTGAAGCCTTCGGACTATGCCGACCAGTCGTTCGTCTACCTGCTCGACGATGGCATCGTCAGGCTCGAGGCGGACGGCAGCGGAAGCCGCACGTATCGTCAGGTGGTGCAGATACTCACACCCGAGGCAGCGGAGCGCTGGGGCGAACAGTCGTTCGGATATTCGACAGACAAGGAGAAGTTCACGCTCAACTGGGCACGCGTCCTTCGACCCGACGGCTCGGTCGTCAGCGAGAAGCCGGTGCACGAGCAGGAGTCGCTCGCGCCCGTCGCGATGGAGGCTCCCGTCTACTCCGACGAAAAGCTCCATCGCATCTCACTCGGCGGCGTCGCCCCGGGCACCATCGTCGACTACAGCTACACCGTGCGGACGCTGAAGCCGGTCATACCAGGCGACTTCCTGACGACCTGGAGCGTCGTCACGGGAACGCTGACGCGGCGCTCGCGGCTGATCATCGATATGCCGGCCTCGGTGAAGCCACGCATCGAGGAGCATCACCTCACCTTCGCGCGCAAGGAGACGACGTCGGGAGACCGGCGCATCTACACGTGGGCAACAAACGACGTTGCGAAGCCGGAGATTGAGCCTCTCGCGCCCGACTCCAGCCTCGGCGAATCGCTCATCGTCGCGTCGCCGATCAAGTGGGCGGACATCGCGACGTGGTACGGAGGCCTCGCGAAGGGTCGGTACGGGCTGACGCCGCCGATCGAACAGGCGCTCTCGCGCACCGTGGCCAGCGCGAAGACGCTCGACGATTCCATCCGTGCGGTGCATCGCTGGGTCGCGCAGGACTTCCGCTACGTCTCACTCTCGCTCGGCATCGCAGGCTTCCAGCCGCATCCGCCGGCCGAGGTGTTCGCGAACAACTATGGCGATTGCAAGGACAAGGCGACGTTCTTCGTCGCAATGATGAATCGGATGGGTGTAACTGCCTATCCGGTATTGCTGAGCAGTTACGGCTCGGTGGATCGCAGTCTTCCGAGCGGGCATCAGTTCAACCACATGATCGCCGCGGTGGATCGCGAGGGAAAGCGTACGTACGTCGATCTCACGGCGGACGTCGTTCCCTACGGTTCTCTTCCCCCGCAGGAGCAGGGTTCGTTCGGGCTCGTCGTGCATCCCGACGGCAAGAGTGAAGAGATCACCTTCCCGAAGGATCCGGCGGCGTCGAATGTGGCCGAGGTGCACATCAAGGGTACGTTGACGCCGGATGGATTGTTCAGCGGAAAGTGGACGTGGCGCGCGTCAGGCGCGCAGCAGTATCCGATGCGTGGCTCGATGTCCGGGTCGACCAAGCCGGACTCCACGGCGCGGGCGCGTACGACGCTCGCGATTGCGAACTCGATCTTCGAAGGTTCGGCGGGTGACAGCCTGCAGCTCTTCGACGGCCGCGATCTCGCGGCGGAGCCGAAGATTTCGCTGCTGATCCGACATGGGAAGGCTGCGTCCGATGCGGGAGGCACGGAGATCCTCACGATCCCGATCAAGAGCTTCGCGGTTCCGAATTACGTGTCGTCGCTCGAGGCGCGCGGCCCGCGCAAGATGCCAATCGATGCGAGGAAGGTGTGGGGACCGCGCACGGAGATCGAGGATCTCACGCTCACGCTTCCTGCAGGATGGAAGGCGAAGCTGCCGGCGAGCGACACCGCAACCAGCGTGTTCGGGAGCTACGCGTCGGAGTACACGCAGAAGGGGCAGGAGCTGCACATCTCGCGTCGCGTGACGGGTGCCGAGGGCGTGCAACCGGCGACGAAGTACGACGAGCTGCTGGCGTGGCTCAAGAAGATGTCGGCGGACGACGCGAAGTACGTGATACTGGAGCACTAGCGCGGGCAGTCGCGCGGCCGGCTAGAGCGCCGGCGCGTCTTCCGCCGCGAGGCGGGTGAGCACTTCGCGATCGATACGATGGCTGCCGTTGAAGCTCACGTGTTCGACGGAGATGCCGCTCGCGGCGAGGCGCGTAGTCTGTGCCGCGAGCATCTCCGGGGTCGCATGCTCGTCCGCGGTGCCCGCGACGACGGTGATGCGCGCTGCTCGCAGCGCGGGGGCCGCGGCGAGATCGATGTCGGTCGGCATCATTCCTCCCCAGAGGAGCGCGCGGTCGACGCGTACCTTCGTGCGCTCGAGCCACCGGGATGCCGTAGCGACGCCCTGCGAAAAGCCGAGCAGCGTGAAGCTGGGCCGCGCTCCCTCCATCAGCGACATGACGTGCGCATGGAGCGCGTCGAGATATTCGACGTAGTCCTCGATGTCGCTGAGACGATCCTCGCGCGTCATCCAGCTCGCGCCCACGTGTGTGTCGGCGTGCGTCTTCCCGGGCACTTCGACGTAGAAGCGGGAGAGCGCCTCGGGGGCGACGATCAACCGGTGCGAGGCCTCGAGCGACTCGAAGTGGCGGATGAAGCGGCCGGCGAGCTGTCCGTAGCCGTGGCAGACGAACCAGAGCTCCCTGACGAACGCACCAGGCTCGCCGACGGTGAAGTAGCGGGCGGTGCGTGAAACTGGGAGATGGTGTTCTCGTCGCATGGGGAAGAGTGGCTCGATATCGCGAGTGCGTCAACGGGTGGACTACCGCGGCGCGCGAGCGATGGCGAGACTTCCGCATGCGACTCAAACGCATTTCCGCGCGCAACTGGCTGCTCGCGCTGTACGTGCTGACGATCGTGATCGTCGCCATCGGCAAGGCGTACGGGTATCGGGGACCGGACAACAACTTCCTGATCTTCAGGTGGTCGTTCGTGAATCTCGCCGCGGGCAACGACATGTATGCGGCGCAGCCTCAGCATCACACGGACCTCTACAAGTACAGCCCGAGCTTCGCGGTGCTCTTCGCGCCGTTCGCGCTGCTTCCTTTCGCGCTGTCGCTCACGCTCTGGGATGCGCTGAACGCGGTGATGCTCTTCGTCGCGGTGGAGAAGCTGTTGCCAAGCCGCGAGGCGGCGATCGCGCTCGCGCTGATCTATCTCGAGATGCTGCGCTCGATGCAGCGGACGCAGAGCAACTCGCTCGTAACGGCGCTCGTCATTCTCGCCTTTCTCGCATTCGAGCAGCGAAAACAGCTCGGCGCCGCGTTTGCGATCGCGGTGGGTGCGGCGGTGAAGATCTTTCCGCTGGCCGCTCTCGCGCTTGCGATTTTGTATACGCGCCGCTTTCGCTTCGCGTTGATGATGACGCTCGCTATAGTGGTCGTGCTCGCGCTCCCGCTGCTCGTCGTGTCCCAGGCGGAGCTCGCGACGCAGTATCAGTCGTGGCGCGCGGTGGAGGCGGCGGACGCACTGTCGGTGGGGGGCGGCGGGGGCGGCGGATTGTACGGCGGGGTGATGCAGCAGCTGCGGCTTATCTTCGGCGTCGACTGGCCGAACTGGCCCGTACAGCTCGCGGGGACGCTGCTGCTGTTGTCGCCGCTGGTTCGGTGGCGCAATTGGGAATACGCCGCCTTTCGTGTGCGCTTTCTCGCGGTGCTGCTCGTCTACATGGTGATCTTCAACCACCAGTCCGAGTCGCCATCGTTCGTGATCGCCGTGACGGGGATCGCGATCTGGTTCGTGAGTACGCCGAGGAGCTGGTGGCACACGACGGTGATGGTGCTGACGATTCTCGTCGTCTCGATCTCGTCCACCGACATCACGCCGAAGAGCTGGCAGCGAGACTTCTTCGTGCACTACCGGCTGAAGACGATCCCCTGCACCATCGCCTGGCTGACGATGATGTGGGAGCTGCTCACATTCCGCGCATCAGAGCGCGGCGAAGCTCGTGAGCTCGATGTCGCCGCGCGCGAGGCGCTCCCGCACGCCGGCTGACAGCAGCTCGGCCAGCTCGATCTCGCGGGGCGCGGTGTAGGGATCCTGGGCGGCGAGCGCCTCGTCGACGTGCCCCGGATGCACCATGAGCTCCGTGCTCCCGGGCTCCAGCGTGTCGAGCATTCGACGCAGCCGACGCGCGAAGTGTGTGCCGCCCTGGAGCGAGAGGCCGCGAAAGTGGTCCGTCGTTTTCAGCGGTGAGGGTAAGGGCGACCCTGACAATTTACCCAGACACATCCGTATCACGAGCTTGCGCGCAGTCGCAGACGCATCGAGCGCGTTGATGCCGAGCGGCTCACGCGGGATGCGAATCACCCGGATGCCGGCGTCGCGCGTCACACCGACGACGATCGGCCAGATCCCCGGGAGAATGTGCGAATGGCGGTGGCTATCGAGATGCGTGATCGCAATTCCAGCTCCGCGTACACGCTCGATCTGCGCGCGCGCCTCCGCCTCAAGCTCGTCCTTATCGATGCGCCACCAGTCCATGCGTCGCTGCAACGCACCCAGCGAGTGAAACTCGCCGGTCAGCTTATCCGTGAGCGATGGCACCCGCAGCAAGGGACGCCCCTGGACCAGGTTCAGATGCACGCCCACCCCGAGCTTCCGATTCGCGCGCGCGAGCCGCACCGCGTTCTCCCAATCGACGCCGTTCGCCATGATCGACGTCGAGGTCACGCTTCCCGCCGCAAACGCCTCGACGATCCCGCAGGTCACTCCCTCCGAGAATCCGAAGTCGTCGGCATTGATGATGAGCCGCGGTCGGTCAGGCGTAGCGGCCACGCGAGTTGTTGCGTCGAATGTGCACGAGGTCGCGAACCATCCGCAGCGCATCTTCCGCGAAGCGCACGGTCGTCGGCTCCTCGTCGTAGCGGAAGAACACCGCCGTCTGCGCGAGTGAAAGGTCGTGCTTCTTCGCGATGAACAACGCCTCCACGTCGAAGCCGAAGCCCGGGATCGTGATGCGCGGGAAGACGATCTCCGCCGCGTGCGCCGTGAAACCCTTGAGCCCCGCCTGCGTGTCGAGCACGCGCGGTATCAGCGTCCACCGCACCAGCGCGTTGAACACCCGACTCATCACGTGGCGCGTGTAGAGATACGCGAAGAAGGTCGGGCTCATGAGATAGCGCGACTCCGCCAGCACCCGGCACGCGATTGCGACATCCGCGCCGCCCTCGAGATCGGCAAGGATCTTCCCCACCTCGCTTGCGGGATACGCGAGATCCGCATCGGTGAACACACGATACTCACCGACCGCAGCGCGCATCCCGCGCGTCACGGTGTACCCCTTCCCGCGATTCTCCTCGTTCCGGAGGAGCCGCACCTCCGGCGTCGTGCCGGCGAACTGCTCGAGGATCGCCCGCGTCTCCGCATTGCTGCAGTCGTCGACGAGGATGAGCTCCGAGGTGTACTGCTGCGCGCACAGAAAAGTGCGCAGCTGCTCGAGGCTCGATGGAAGCCTGTCCGCCCCGTTGTACACCGGAACGACGAGCGAGAGATGTGGCGGTGGAGGCGCCGCCGCGTTGCTCGCGCTCATGCCGCGTGCGGCTTCCCGCGCAGGCGCGCCGCGAGCTTCTGAGGCCAGTCGCGCTCCATGCACGGACGCTCGATCAGCGCGAAGTAGATCCCGCACACGAGCAGCACCGGCGGCACGATGATCACGCATTGTACGAGGAGGTGCACCCACTGCGCGCTCGTCGATCCGATCGACAGCGTGTGGCGCCCGATGATCGAGATCAGCGGAAAGTGCAGCAGGTAGATCGAGTAGCACATGCCGCCGATCGTCGCGATCGCAGGCGTGCCCAGCACGCGCGAGGTGATCGTGCCGCGAAACGCCGCGCAGAAGAGGGCAAAGGCGAGGGCGATGAAGAGCGCCGGATATTGCGTTTCCTGCATCCACAACCAAGCAAGCAGCGGCCACCCCACCAGCGACACTGCATCCCACGCCAGCGTGTGCTGCGGCTTCCCCTTCCAGTCCGTCACGTACAGATCGGCGATCAGGAAGCCGCAGAGGAAGAATTGCAGAAAGCCGACGACGGAGAGCGGCACCCACGCCGCCGGAGCGAGCCATGCCTGCACGGCGATGATCGCCCCCGCCGCGACGACGATGACCGCGCGCCGCAGCCACTTGTTCGGCACCATGAACACGATCGCGAGCGCCGGCGCGAGAATGTAGAACTGCACCTCGATCTCCAGCGACCACGCGACGACGTTGATCGTGCTCGGCACGCCGTACACGATGTTGTGCACGTAACCCAGGCTCGCGAGCAGATGCGGGAGTATCGGCCCGTGCGCGGCACCGGTTGCCGCGATCGCCGCCGCGAGGCCGAGCATCGCGAGGATGTACGGCGGCTCGAGCCGAGTCAGTCGCCGAATGAAGTACGCGCGGAGCTTCACCGGCGGACGCGCGCCAAGGCTGTGCGCGGCAAAGGGAAGCGCAAGCACGAAGCCACTGATGATGAAGAAGATGTGCACACCATAGTGCCCCGTGGCGGCGAAGCGGTCGAGCAGATCCTCGTTCGCCGCGCTCCCCGCCGGGATGCGG
Organism: Gemmatimonadaceae bacterium; assembly: GCA_039935955.1. Classification (GTDB taxonomy): domain Bacteria; phylum Gemmatimonadota; class Gemmatimonadetes; order Gemmatimonadales; family Gemmatimonadaceae; genus FEN-1250. Next base: position 6,368 of record JBDTJH010000043.1, on the reverse strand, counting down.
AATTTCGTCGTTAGATAGTCGTGCACATGGAAGAGCACTACCAGCGCGATCGCCACGAAGCGCAGCCCATCCACCTCGGCGATGAAGCGCCCGCTGGTCGTCCGGCGCCGCAGGTGCTTCAGCCAATCGGGCCAGCGGCGCTCCTCGTCGGGTCGTGCGTGGGTCGCGTCCGTCACCGGCTGCGAAGGCAAATAGTTGACAAAGTCAACGAATCACTGTCGTCGAGTGGGGGAAGGGTCGCCGATTCGCCATTGCGCAAGATGACGAGGTTGGGGCGGCAGCGCGCGGGGAGCGAAGCCACCGCGCTGCCCAGCGTGTCGACCGCCTCGCTTTCGCCATCGTCGCCGAGCTCGAATGTACCCCAGTGAATCGGAATCATCGTGGCACTCCTCGTCACGATCGCCGCGCGCAGCGCGTCGTCGGGACCGAGATGCTTGCGTGCCATGTACCACCGCGGCCGGAATGGCGCGATGGGCAAGAGCGACAGCGTGAAGCGGCGCCACCGCGCGTGCAACTCGGCGTACATGCGTCCCCATCCCGTGTCGCCCGCAAAGTAGACCGTATCGCGCGCACCCTCGATCACGAACCCTTCCCACAGTCGCTCGTAGCGATCCGAGAGCGTGCGCCCCGACCAGTGTCTCGCCGGCACCGCGGTCACGCGCGCTCCCGCGCCGAGCGATGTGGACTGCCACCAGTCGAGCTGCTCGGCCCCCTGTACTCCCTGCGACGCGAGATAGCCCGGATTTCCAAGCCCCGTGATGATGCGCGGATGGAAGCGCCGCTGCAATCGCATCAGCGTAGGCAAATCCATATGATCGTAGTGATCGTGGCTGATCAGCACGATGTCGATGGGCGGGAGCGAATCGAAGGGAATGCCCGGCGGACGATGACGCCGCACTCCGATCTCGCCCTCGATCCCCACATGCGCGGACCACACCGGATCGGTGAGGATGTTCAGCGAGTCGAGCTGGAGGAGCACCGTTGAGTGATTGACCATCGTCACGCGCATCAACCCGCCTCCCACCCGCCGAGGCGGCGCGGGCGCGGATATCGCCGCGCTGTCGGGCCAGGCGCCGCGATGACGCGACAGCAGCCAGCGCGCGAGCTCCGCCGGGTTCTGTTCCTCGAAGGGCTCCTGATTGAAGAAGTGGCTGCCGTCGAAGTGATCGCTGCGCGGCCCGCGATACCCCGGGAGAATCGCGGCGGTGCATGCGACCACCCCAGCCGCGACGACGGCGCCGGCCGCGATCGCGGCGCGACCAAAGCTCACGTGACGCGGAGGACGATCTTCCCCACCGTGTCGTTCGACTCGAGCCGTGTGTGTGCCTCGCGCACCTCGGCTAGCGGATATTCGCGATCGACGACCGCGCGCACGAGTCCGCGCGCGAAGAGGGGCACGACCTGCTCCTCGAACGCGCGCGTGGCTGCGATCTTTTCCTCGATCGCGCGGCCACGGAGCATCGTCCCGCGAATCGTGATACGCGAGGTGAGTACGCGGCCCAGCGGAATCTGCGCGTCGCGCCCGGCGATCAGGCCGATGACCATAAGCCGGCCGAGCGGCGCCATCACCTCGATGCTCGCAGGAAAGTACGCGCCGCCGACGAGATCGAGCACGACGTTGATCCCCCGGCCGTTGGTCCATCGCTTCGCGTGCGTGGCGAGCTCTCGTATGTCGCTCGTCGCGGCCCAGCCATCTTCGAGGCCGAGCTCCTTAGCGCGATCGAGCTTCCCGGCGCCGCGCGCCGTGCCGAACGGAATTGCGCCGAGCGCGCGGACGAGCTGCACCGCGGCAAGACCGACGCCGCTCGCTACCGCGTGGATGAGCACCGATTCCGAAGCGCGAAGTGCCGCCTGCGTGACGAGCGCATCGTGCGCGGTGATGAACGCCTCGGGCACCGCCGCCGCGTCGATGTAGCTCATCGCGTCGGGAAGCTGCGCCAGCAGCCGCTCGTGTGTCACCAGATACTCGGCGTAGGCGCCACCGCCGACGATGCCGAACACGCGCTGCCCAACCTTCCATCGCGTGACGGCCGGTCCGATCACGGCGACTTCGCCGGCGAACTCCATTCCCGGGATGTCCTGCGGCGCGTCGGCTGGCGGAGGATAGTGTCCCTCGCGCTGCATGAGATCTGCGCGATTGAGCGCGGTCGCATGCACGCGCACGAGCACCTGTGCGTGCGAGGGCACGGGGCGCGCGACGTCGCGGAGCTCGAGCACATCGACGCCGCCCGGCGCCGCGATGACGATGGCCTTCATCACTCCGAGCCGCACGGCAGAATGAGCGTGAAGATCGCGCCCTTCCCTGCGGCACTCTCTGCCGTGATGTCGCCCGACATGCCGCGCGCGAGCTCGCGGCTGATCGCGAGGCCGAGCCCAGTGCCGCCGGCGCCGCGCTTCAGCCCCGACTCCACCTGCACGAACGGCTCGAAGATCGACTGCAGCTTGTCGGGCGGAATTCCGCGTCCGGTGTCACGCACGCGCACCCTGATCTCGCTCGGCGTCGCGTCGCACTCGACGCTCACGCTGCCCGCATCCGTGAACTTGATCGCGTTCGACAGCAGGTTGAGCATGATCTGCTCGACCTTGTCGGGATCCGCGTGAACGGTGATTCCGCCATCGACATGGCAGTAGGAGTAACCCAGCCCCTTGAGCTCGAGCTGAGGCGACACGAGCGCCTCGACGCCATCGAGCAGCCCCTCGATCGAAACATCGGCGAGGTGATATTCGACATGTCCCGCGTCGATCCGCGCGAAGCTCAGCACATCCTCGATCAGCCTTGCGAGCACTCCCTGGCTGCGGCTGATGCGCTCGAGCGCGTTGCGCTGCTTGTCGGTGAGCGGCCCATGCAGCTCCATCTCCATCAACTGCACGTAGCCACTGATCGCGTTGAGCGGCGTGCGCAGCTCATGGCTCATCGCAGCGAGGAAGTCGGCCTTCGTGCGATTCGCGTTCTCCGCCGCCTCGCGCGCGAGCCGGATGTCGGTGACGTCCATGCACGAGCCGATGTAGCCGGCGAAGGCGCCCGATGGATCGAAGCGCGGAGCTCCGTGGTCGAGCATCCAGCGGAACTCGCCGTCGGCGCGACGGAGGCGATACTCCATCGAGAACGGCTTGCGCAGATCGAAGGAGCTGACGTAGGTCGCGAGGCATGCGTCGAAGTCCTCGCGGTGCACGCTGTCCGTCCACCCCGTTCCGATCTCCTGCTCCATCTTTCGCCCGGTCCAGTCGAGCCACGGCTGATTGAACCAGTCGTATTCCTTGTTGAGCCCCGACGTCCAGATGAGCACCGGCGCCGCATTCGCGGTGATGCGAAAGCGTCGCTCGGATTCCACCGCCTCGCGCCGTGCATCTTCGGCGCGCGCGCGCGCCGACATCGCCTCCTGCGCGGTTCGGCGAAGCGACTCGTTCGCGACCTCGAGCTTCTCGCTCAGCGCTTGCGCCTCCTCCGCCTGCCGCTCCATCTCCGAAGCCTGGTCCTGGAGATGCGCGTTGAGCGTCTCGAGCTCCGACTGCTGTGAGACGAGCATCGCGTTCATCTCCGCCGTCGCGCGCGCGCGCCGCTCCGCACCCATGCGCGCGAGCGCCATCGTCGTCACGTCGGTGATGATCACGGCGATCCCTTCGACAGTGCCGCCCGGATCGCGCAGTGGCTGATAGACGAAGTCGAAGTAGCCGTCCTGCAGAATGCCGTCGCCGTTGCGGTCGAGCTTCACGAGCATCTCGTCGGCGACGAACGGCGTGCCCGTCGCGTACGCGTTGTCGAGCGCGGGGTAGATGCCCTGCCCCTCGAGATCGGGGAACGCCTCGCGCACGGTCTTGCCGATCAGCGCCGCGCGACCGACGATCTCGATGTAGCTCCCATTCGCGGACTCGAAGCGATGCTCCGGCCCGCGCAGCACGGCAATACCCACCGGCGCCTCTGCGAACACCGTGCGCAGTCGATCCTCCGCCGTGCGCGCGGCGGCTATCGCGTCGTCCTGCGCACGCGTCGCGAGAATCTGATCGGTCACGTTCTCGACGGCGTGCAACACGGCCGTCGCGCCGTCATCCGCGCCGCGGACCGGCGCGCTCGACATCCGCCAGTAATGCTCCGCGTAGTCGCCGCCGTCGGAAGACGGCGGCAGATCATAGCGCTGGATCGGCAGGACGATACGCCCGCTCATGGACAGCGCGACTTCGAATGACGACCGCACGTTGTGCTGGCCGTGACTGCTCTCGGTGCCGTGACTCTCGGGAAAGACCTCGAAGGTGCCGCGACCGATCAGCTTCTCGCGCAGCTGGCGCGTGATGCGGCAGTACTCATCGCTCGCGGCGAGGATCGTCCAGCGCGGCGCGTCGGCGCGCACGAGGAGATAGGCCGTTGGTGCGGCCGCGAAGACGGCGCGATAATCGACATCCTGCCCGCTCGTGGTCGACGAGTCGGGAGCGCGTTCGCTCGTCGACATGCGGTGAACATTCTCCCAAAATGTATGTCATTGCCGCACTTGCCGGCGATTCGTGCGGCAATTCATCAGCTAGAATCGCGCCGAAGTATAGAGGTCCGCACGCAGCGCATGATGCGGGATGATTCCATGCGCAACATCGAAACGGATGAGTCCATCGAGCACGGACGCGCCGATGCCCGCGCCCGAGATCGGCTGCAGCGACTTTCCAAACTCGCCTCGGGTGCCCGCCCATCCGATGTCGTAGAAGATCGTCGGACGCACGCCCGCGAACGTGCGACCGATCTCCGCGCGCGCGAGCCAGTACGCATCGCCGGCCTGCGTTCCGGGCTCCTGCCCGCGCACCGTCGCGACGCCGCCGAGGAACCACGCGCGCTGAATCGGGATCGTACCCACGGAGCTGCCGAGGCTCGCCGTGAGCGCGCCATCGAGCTTCGCGCCGAGCGGATGCGTGGCCGTCGCCTCCGCGGATGCGCGCGCGTAGTCGAAGGTGCCCGTCGCCCCCTCACCGCGTAGATCGACGACCGCGCGCAGCCCCTGCGGGTCGAGCCCGAACGACTCGTGATACTGCGCGCCCGCGCCGAACGCCGTCGCATCTAGCGCGCGGATGTCCGGATTGAAGCCTGCCCCGCCGAGTACATGCCAGAGCGAGACGTTCGTGTGCTGCGCCGCGTCGTCCTGTCGCTCGGCGAACAGCCGCCACGTGAAAGAGCCGTTGCGGGGCGATGTGGAAACGAGCTCCGCACCCGCGCTCCGAAAATAGAATCCCTCGTCGTGCGCCCAGAGCAGCGATGAGATCGATGCACCGACGCTGAGCGGGTCGCCCCAGTCATTGGCGGAATTGAGTCGGCGATACGCGCCAAGGGAGTACGTACGATCGCCGTTGCCGCGCAGCAGGTGCGCCTCGACGTTCGGCTGCCAGTCGGCGATCCCGATTCGCGCCGACGCATTCACGGTGTAGCCGCTGCCGAGCGTGCTCTCCACGAGCACTCCCGCCGATAGCGCCTCGACGCGGTCGTAGCGCAGCATACCGCGATCGACCCCGTAGTGAATCGTCACCGGCTGCGGATTCCAACCGGGCTGCAATCCGAAGCCGAGCGACTTCTGCAGCTCCTCACGATCCTTGGTCCCGAAGAGCTCATCGCCGGGATCGTAGATCGATGGCGAGAACTCCTTCGAGTGCGTGAGGCTCGCGGTGTCACACGGGATGCGAACGAGGATCGGGAGCGCGCGGTCGTACCGAATGGAGCGATGCGTGACTGTATCGCCCTTCGCGCAGCGGAGCATTCCCTCATCCGACCCCTCGGCGCGCATCCGTGCGCGCGCCTCCCTGCGCTCCTCGCGCGTCATCCCGATCGTGTCGCTCATCGCCTTGCGACGCGCCACCTCGCGCATGCGGCGCGTCGAGTCGTGCGCCGCCGAGATGGCCGAGTCTGCGGATGAGATGAAGATGGTCGGAATCGAGTCCGTGCCGTTGACGTTCTCGTAGCGATAGCTCTGCTCGACCGAGAACGGCGCGCGCATGAAGCCTACGCGCATCCTGCCCTCGACGGTCTCGAGACGCGGCAGCCACCACCGCTGCTCATGCAAGTCGTACTCGATGGTGAGCGAGGTGATGTTGAGCGACATTGGGAAGATGACGGGCTTGATTGCCTTCGGTACGTCTTCGAATGCGCCCTTCTCCGTCGCTTCGACGAATTGCACGATGTCGAGCGGCTGCGACGGACGATAGACGGCGCGGACGAGCTGCGCGCTCTTCACGTCGAACCAGAGCGAGCCGACGATGAGATCGAAGCGCGGCTGCCGCGCCTCGACCTTCACCTCGCGCAGGCGACCTCGCGTGCCGTCGGGAAGCAGGAAGGAGACCGAGTCGCCGCTCTGAAAGCGGTAGTACGCCTCGGCGCCTGCCGCGAGCGGATTGACGAG